>NZ_CP123229.1:2800278-3138056 GCF_029855125.1 Methylocapsa sp. D3K7 | reverse complement strand
CGCCTACCGGCAGCCCGCTCTTCCGCTGCGGGAGATTCTCTCCAACCGGAGCGCGATCAGCTTTCTCGGGTTTTGGTTTTTCCTCAATTTTTTGTTTGGCACGATCCCCACGCCGCTTGGCGGCACCGGCGCAACAGTTGCCTGGGAAGCCCATATCGGCGGTTTTCTGGTTGGGCTCTTGGCCTTTCGCTGGTTCGACCCGCCAGCCCCCTCCCCCCTTCGCGTCCCGGCGCGCGGCGGTCATGGTTCATAGAACTTTCAGAAGATATGCGTTGATTGGGAGTTCGTGGCTTCGAGCCCGTCGAAGCGCATGTCCGCGAGTCCTCCAAGCCGCAGTTTACTGCTAAGCCAGCGGTTTGAAATGCATGACTGGCTCCAATTTGGGCATCGGTGCTCAATGCTTGAAACAAAAATCCTTTCTGCTTAGATTTTTCGGGGAAAGATTCCCGGTTGGATTCGATTTGCTGCTTGATTCATTCTTGGTCTTAAAAGGAGATCGATCATGAACACTTGTCTCAAAAGCGTAGCTTTTGTCTGTGTTGTTTCCATTGTTTCGATTGGAACGGGGTTTGCCAAGATGACACGCATGGCTGCTCTCGAAGAATGCATGGCGAAGGCTCACAAAGAAGCGCCCGTCAGCGGTGGGAATGATGTCAATACGAGCGCTAACTCCAAAGCGATCGTTCACATTTATTCGAGCTGTATGGTGGATAAAGGCTTCCGGCCGTAAGATTTTCATAGTCCAAGCCAAGCCATGCCATGCGCGTGCGTTACTCGCCAGGATGGCCGGCATTAACCCGAAGGCAAACGCCCTGCTCTGCCACGGAGTCTTGGCCTGACCGCAGCATTCATGCCGTCTGGGCCGAAACCCGGCGGAATCGAAACAATGCGAGGCCGAAGAAGAGGCCTCCCATCAGCGCGACAGCCAAGAATTCTGGCCATACCACGTCAAGACCAGCGCCGCGGTAGAGAATCGCCTGGGCGAACGACACGAAATGGGTCGAGGGTGACGCCTGCATAACGATTTGAAGTCCCCGAGGCATGCTTTCGAGCGGCGTATTGCTCCCTGACAAAACGTTCATCGGAGTCGCCACGAGGAGATAGAGTAGGCCAAGTTGCGGCATCGTGCGGGCGATGGTTGCCAGAAAAATGCCGATCGCTGTCGCGAAAAAAAGATAGATCATCACTCCAAACAAAAACAGAACGATTGATCCTGCGATCGGAATCCCTAAGAGAAAACGTACGACCAGGCTGAGCGAAAGGCCAACCGCGAGCGTGATCACGAGCCCGTTCGCCCAGACTTTCGACATGGCAATTTCGAAGGGTGTCACCGGCATGACGAGCAGGTGATCCATGGTTCCGTGCTCCCGCTCACGGACAACGGCCGCGCCCGAGAGAATGATCGCCAGAAAGGTAACATTGTTGATGATACCCATAACGCTCGTGAACCAGGACGTGGTGACATTGGGATTGAAGGCGATGCGGATGTCGAGTTTGACTGGTGACGGCGGCGCTCTTTCGGACCTGGAGAGGAAATTTCTGATCTGAGTTGTAAGAATTTGCTGGATATATCCGGCGCCGATTCCGGCCTGGACCATCACGGTCGCATCGACATTGACTTGCATTGCCGGTTGCCGCCTGGCCAGCACATCTCGCTCGAAATGCAGCGGGATGTTCAGTATGAAGGTGTAACGTCCATTGTCCATCAAACGGTTGACGTCGCGCAAATTGATGAGCTCTGGCGGCTTAAAATAGGGAGGCAGATAAAATCCCTCAATAACGTAACGGGAAAGCGCGGAATTGTCCTCGTCGATGATTGCAATCGCGGCGTTGTGGAGTTCTTGCGAGCTGCTTTGTGCTTGCGCATAGACCGCGACCGAGAAGGCCCAGAGGACCAAGCCGAGCAGGACGTAGTCATGAATGAAGCTACGAATTTCCTTGGTTCCGAGCCAGAAAATGTTGGCTAGTGAGCGCATCTCATGGTCTCTTCTAACTTTCCTGGTTGCGCAGGAAGCCAAGGCTCAGAAGTGTCAGAACTATGATGAAGATCATGAGTGCGAAGAAATCTCCGCCGAGGTCCTGGAAGCTGAGCCCTTTGGTGAAAGCTCCGACACTGATCGGCAGAAAATAGGTCATCGGAAATATCCGGCCCATCAAAGCTGCTATTCCTGTTAGCGAGGACACCGGCGTTAATAGGCCGGAAAACAGCATCGCCGGCAGAAAGCTGAGAATAGCCGTCCCAAACAACGCCGCGATCTGGGTGCTTGCGAAGGACGAGATCAGCATTCCGTAGGCGGTCGTTGCCGTGACATAGAACAGAGCGCCAAGCAGGAGTGTTAGAAAACTTCCCTTGAACGGCACGGCGAAAACGAACACCGCTATCAGAAACAAGACCATGAAATTGGCCATTCCGATTGCGATATAAGGGAGCTGCTTGCCGATGAGAAATTCGAGTCTGGTCACGGGCGTAACGTAAAGGTTGGTGATCGAGCCGAGCTCCTTTTCACGCACGATCGCCAGCGCCATGAGAATGGCAGGTATGAGAATGAGCAGGAACGCCATCGTGCCCGGCACCATCGCATAAACACTGTAAAAATCCTGATTGTAGACCCACCTTATTTCGATTGTGGCGGGTTGCGCCTGGCTCCCAGACAAGCTCCTTGGCCTCCCCAAAATGCCCTCCCTTATTGCAAACTCCGTGAGATATTGCTGGTGCATCGCCTGCAAATAGCCCCGGATGGTTTCTGCCCGAAATGGCATGGCGCCATCAACCCATGCGCCGATTGATGTCGGAACACCTTTCTTGATGTTTCGCCCGAACCCTGGAGGAACTTCGATTGCCGCCCTTATATCCGCGCTCTGAAGACGCTGTTCGAGTTCACCATAGTCTTTGATTTGGGCTTTTTCGGAGAAATAGCGTGATCCCCGAAGCTGCTCCAGATAGGCGCGGCTTTCGGGCGTCTGGTCATGATCGAGAACGGCGAAACTGAGATTGTCGACATCCGTCGAGATCCCTGCCCCCATGACAAACATCAAAAATGCCGTGCCGATCAGCGCAAATCCCAACCGGATCGGATCCCGCAAGAGTTCGAGCGTCTCGCGGATCGTATAGGCGAACATGCGGCGCGGGCTGAACCAGGAATTTTGCTCTGCTGGCGGCTCCGGGGCGATTTCTGCCGGGGGAAGGTTCGTTGCCGCCACATCGGCGGTTGCCTCGCCCGCAGCGCGGCGCGTACCAATCGCTTCTTCGAGATAGGAAATGAACGCGTCTTCGAGATTTTCACACTTTCGCGCCTTGGTCAGTGCGCCAGGAGCACCGATTGCGAGAACGCGGCCCGCGTCCATGAGCGCGATCCGGTCGCAGCGCGCCGCCTCATTCATGAAATGGGTGGAGATGAAGATGGTCACGCCCTGGTTTCGCGACAAGTCGATCAAGAGCTCCCAGAAACGGTCGCGCGCCATCGGGTCCACACCCGAAGTCGGCTCATCGAGAATCAGCATTTCCGGCTCATGAACGATCGCAACCGCGAGCGACAGGCGCTGCCGGATGCCAAGTGGCAGATCGAGAGTGCCTTGATCCAGGTAGTCAGAAAGACCGAACTGTTCGACGAGCGTCTCTATTCGTATCTTGGCTTGCTCGCGCGGCAGGTGGAACAGGCGGGCATGCAGCTGCAAATTCTGGCGGACCGTAAGCTCGGTGTAGAGTGAAAAGGACTGAGACATATAACCGACACGCGCACGCGCGCTCATGCCGCCCGCCTCGATGGCTTGGCCGAACAGCAGCGCGACGCCAGAGGTTGCAGGCAGCAGACCGGTCAGCAGCTTCATCGTCGTTGTCTTGCCACAGCCGTTCGATCCGAGAAACCCGAAGATTTCGCCGCGTTCGATGCTGAAATTGACAGTGTCGACGGCCGTGAAGTCGCCGAAGCGGCGGGTAAGATCGCGGGCTACAATCACGGGCACGCCATCCGAAGGCGGACGCCTTGGAATGACGAGGCGCGCACGGCCGCGACGGCGTTCGCCCGGAAGCAATGCGATGAACGCGTCCTCCAGACTCGAAGCTCCGGTTTTCGCCTTGAGCTCTTGTGGCGTGCCGGTCGCGATGATTTTACCGGCGTCCATCGCGACAAGCCAATCGAAGCGCTCGGCTTCTTCCATATAGGCGGTTGCGACCAAGAGGCTCATGCCAGCTTGCCGTTCCTTGATCCTTTCGGTCAATTCCCAGAATTGCCGGCGCGACAAAGGATCGACACCCGTCGTCGGTTCGTCGAGAATAAGAAGCTCAGGATCATGGACGAGAGCGCAACAAAGCCCAAGTTTCTGGCGCATACCTCCGGAGAGTTTCCGGGCTTGCCTGTCGATGAACGGTTTGAGGCCCGTGCTCTCGGTCAATTCCTCGATGCGGCGCTTGCGCTCCGCTTTCGCCTGCCCGAACAGCCGGGCAAAAAAGGCGATGTTCTCTCCAACGCTGAGGTCTGGATAAAGGTTCTTTCCGAGACCTTGTGGCATATAGGCGATTTTGGAGCACACCGTGGCGCGGTGGCGCGTATCTTCCATGTCGCCGCCGAGAACCGTGACCTTGCCAGTCTGAATTCGACGGCTGCCCGCGATGAGGCTTAAAAATGAGGATTTGCCAACGCCATCCGGGCCGATCAGCGCAATCCTCTTGCCTCTTGGAAGGGAAAGATTGACCCGGTCGAGCGCGAAATTTCTTCCATAACTGAGGTTGACCTCCCGCATGCGCGCGACACAAGGATCGCCCGGATTCATTGGCCGGACTGGCCCCGCAGACGCTCGGGCCATTCAACATTGGGATCGACCCGGATATAGGCGTTCCCAGGAAGTCCCGTCCGCACGGACTCCGCGTATTTTCTCAAGATGTCGGGATCGATCCGCACCTTCACGCGGAACATCAGCTTATCACGCTCGCTTTTCGTTTCCACCGCCTTCGGTGTGAACTGCGCCTGCGCGGCCAGGAATGTGACCTTGGACCTTATGGGATGGTCCGGGTAGGCATCGAGCACGATACGGGCGTCATTCCCGATCTTGACGCGGCCTGCTTCGAGCGTCGGCAGATAAATGTCCATATAAACGTTGGCGATGTCGAGCATCGTGAAGACCTTGCCTCCCGCCGGGAGGACCTCGCCTGGTTCCGATATGCGGTATTGAACGCGCCCATCGCGGGGCGCCACGAGCGTATTGTCGGCGATATTGACCTTGTCCAACTCAATGTTGTGCTCCGCCGCATTGAAAAATTGCGTGGCTTCAATGACGCGGGCTTTTGCCGCGCTCAGAGCTTGGCGGGTACCTTCCAACGTCTGTTGGCGCTGATCATAGATCTCCCGCGTGGCATAGCCTCTTTGCAACAAAGAGTTCGTCCGGTTGAGTTGCTGTTGGGCCAAGGTTAACTGCGTTTGCAGTTGCGCGACATTCGCCTCCGCTTCCAAGATCGCATGTTCATTTTGGCGCGACAGCGCTTCATCTTTCCTGAGTTGAGCTTCAAGGTCGCGCGTGTCCATGCGGGCGATGACTTGCCCTGCTTTCACCATATCGCCTTCTTCGACAAGAAGTTCGAGGACACGTCCCGCGAACTTCGTGTCAATGTCGATTTCCTCGGCATCAATGCGGCCGTTGCTCCAGACAATGCCGGCAGGAAGAAGATTATTGTGCTGGCGCCACCAATACCAGCCGCCCGCGCCCGTTATCCCAACAAACAAAACCAGGAGGAGAAGGATGTACCGCCGCCGTTGCCTCAATCGGGGCGGACCTCCCGTCACGACAGGCAGCGCAGGCTGGTTGATGACGGTAAGCATACCCTCGCCGCCGCTCGCATCACGGCTGACGCTGGGTGCTGTCGTTGAATCTTCTCTGAGGGTCGCCATGTATTTTACCAGAAGAAATCTTCGGTCTGGAGCGGCGTCTCGTCAACGAGAGCAAAGTGACGGCAAGAGCAGTTCAAGGGTCGACTCAGACCATAAAAGTCGCCGGCGTCCCCGGATCGGACGTCAGCTACATTCTACTATAGAGGAACTCATTTCGGCCAGATGTATAAAAATGCCGTGATGTTCACGGCGGTCATTCGCCTGTTGTTGAAGTGATAACAAACTTACTGCGTCGCTCGCCGCTACGCAGGCGAAAGGCGACATTCCGGTGCCCGCGGCGTTGGTCGGGCCACGCCAAATGTCGCGCGGGCCACGCCTGACCGTGACATCGCCATTGGTCATCCGGTTGAATCAGAAGTTTCCGAGCCTGCTTGCGGAATGATTTGCAGCGCGAATTGCAGCGTGACCGGAAGCATATTGCGGCTCTGCTCAAGGCATGATTTGCGAGCTCACCATGATCATCTTCATCATATTTGGCTTCGCGTTGGTATATTGCGCCGTTATGATGCCGTTGAGCTTGGTGACTATGCACCATAAAGCAAGGGTCAGCCATAAAGCTGGATCACTTTTCAAGAATTGATGATCCTTGTATATGGAATGGGAAAAATCAGAAGACCATCGGAGGGAATATGACGAGCGAAAGCAAGTGCCCTGTCGCGGGCGGGACCCGTGTATACGCGAACCAAGACTGGTGGCCGAACCAGCTGAATCTTCAGGTTCTCCACCAGCGCTCCAACCTGTCCGATCCGATGGGCGAGGCGTTCGACTACGCCAAGGAATTCAAGAGCCTCGATCTCGATGCCGTGATCAAGGATCTGCATGCCTTGATGACGGACTCACAGGATTGGTGGCCGGCCGACTATGGCCACTACGGCGGGCTGTTCATTCGGATGGCGTGGCACGGCGCGGGCACGTACCGTATCGGTGATGGGCGCGGCGGCGCCGGAGCCGGCCAGCAGCGCTTTGCGCCGCTCAATAGCTGGCCGGACAACGCGAGCCTCGACAAGGCGCGCCGGTTGCTGTGGCCGATCAAGCAGAAATACGGCCGGAAAATCTCCTGGGCCGACCTTATGATTCTCGCGGGCAACGTCGCCCTCGAATCGATGGGCTTCAAGACGTTCGGTTTCGGCGGCGGGCGCGAGGATACATGGGAGCCCGAAGCGGACATCTATTGGGGCCCCGAAGGCAAGTGGCTGGCGGACGAGCGCTACAGCGGCGACCGTGATCTTCAAGAGCCTCTCGGCGCCGTGCAAATGGGTCTGATCTATGTGAATCCGCAAGGTCCAAACGGCAACCCGGATCCGGTCGCCGCGGCGAAGGATATCCGCGAGACGTTCGCCCGTATGGCGATGAACGACGAAGAAACAGTCGCACTGATCGCTGGCGGTCATACCTTTGGCAAAACCCACGGCGCGGGTGATGAGTCACTGGTGGGCCCGGAGCCGGAAGCCGCCAGCATCGAGGAGCAAGGCCTCGGCTGGAAGAACAGATTTGGCACGGGCAAAGGGAATGACACGATCACCAGCGGCCTGGAAGTCATCTGGACCACGACGCCAACGAAGTGGAGCAACAACTTCTTCTGGAACCTGTTCGGCTACGAATGGGAACTGACCAAGAGCCCGGCCGGCGCGCATCAGTGGAAACCGAAGAATGGCGCGGGCGCCAGTACGGTACCGGATGCGCACGATCCGTCAAAGCGTCACGCGCCCTCCATGCTGACCACCGACCTCTCCTTGCGGTTCGACCCGGCTTACGAAAAGATTTCAAGGCGCTTCCATGAGAATCCGGATCAGTTCGCAGATGCGTTCGCCCGGGCATGGTTCAAGCTGACACACCGCGACATGGGACCGATCGTGCGTTATCTCGGCCCGCTCGTTCCGAAGGAGACGCTGATCTGGCAGGACCCGGTCCCCGTCGTAGATCATCCGCTGATCGATGAGCAGGACGTCGCCGCCCTGAAAGCGAAAATCCTCGCGTCCGGCCTGTCCGTTTCCGAGCTGGTCTCGGCGGCTTGGGCGTCGGCGTCGACCTTCCGCGGCGGTGATAAGCGCGGCGGAGCGAACGGCGCGCGCATTCGCCTCGCACCGCAAAAGGACTGGGACGTTAACCAGCCAGCTCAGCTGGCGAAGGTGCTGCAGACGCTCGAAGCGATCCAGAAGGAGTTCAACGCTTCGCAGCCTGGCGGGAAAAAAGTCTCGCTTGCCGATTTGATCGTTCTCGGCGGCGGCGCGGCGATCGAGAAAGCCGCGAAGGGCGCCGGTCAGGACGTGAGAGTCCCCTTCACACCGGGGCGCATGGACGCGTCGCAGGAGCAAACCGACGCCCACTCCTTCGCGCCGCTCGAACCGGCCGCCGATGGATTCCGCAACTATCTCCGCGGCAAGCAGCGCCTGTTGGCTGAGGAGTTGTTGGTGGATCGGGCGCAATTGCTGACGCTGACGGCGCCTGAGATGACGGTTCTCGTCGGCGGCCTCCGCGTCCTTGGCGCAAATGCCGGAAAGTCCCCGCACGGCGTCTTCACCACGCGACCCGAGACGCTGACGAACGACTTCTTCGTCAACCTGCTCGACATGAGCACGCAATGGCAGCCATCCGCTGGTTCTGAAGGCGTGTACGAAGCGCGTGGCCGGAAGACGAACGAGGTCAAGTGGACCGGCACGCGTGCCGACCTGATCTTCGGATCGCACTCGCAACTTCGCGCCCTCGCGGAAGTCTATGCATGCGCGGACTCACGGGAGAAGTTTGTAAAAGACTTCGTGGCGGCGTGGACCAAGGTCATGGACCTCGATCGCTTCGACCTCGTCTGATCTGAAAGGGGCGGGCGTCTCGTTCCGCCCCGATAGGTCGCTGGTTCGAAAATCTAGCCGAGAAGCGGCCGGATACGCCGCCGCTTCTCCGTTTGCCGCCGAAAGCCTGCGACGATTTCGACATGCGGCGTGTGGCGAAACTGATCGATGGGCTCGACCTTGGAGATTTGGTAGCCCCCCGCGCATAGGATCGCGGCATCGCGTGCAAAACTATCGGCGTTGCACGACACCGCGACAATGAGCGGCACTTGCGAGGCGGCGAGCGCCTTTGCCTGCTGCTCGGCACCGGCGCGCGGCGGATCGAATACGATCGCATCATAGCGTTCCAGTTCCGCCGGACAGAGTGGCCGGGTAAAGAGATCGCGCGGCGTCACCGCCACTTGATGCAAGCCTTTGACGCAAGCAGCTTTTGCCAGAGCCTGGAGCGCTGACTCTTCAAGGTCGAAGGCATCGACTTTTGCGAATTCTGCTAGCCGCAGGGCAAAAGTCCCGATACCGGAGAAAAGATCGGCGACGAGTTTTGCCCCGTTGATATGCGCGCAAACTTTCGCCGCGAGAATGTCCTCGCCGCTTTCGGTGGCCTGCAAGAAAGCCCCTGGCGGCGGCGCCACGATCGCCTTTCCCATGGTGAGTATTGGCGTGCGGTTAGAGACAACTACCTCCCCATGATTTGAAAGCCGGGCGAGATTGTGGGCGAGCGCAATCTTGACGAGCCGCTGGGTTGCGGCCTCGCCGAGCGGGCCGTGGCCCTTGAGATCGACATCGAGGCCGGATGCCGTCGCGGTGACGAGAATGTCGAGCGGCTTGTCCGAGGCGGCCAATGTTTGCGCCAGAGCGCGGGCAGCTGGCAACGCCTCGTCCAGAGAGGAGGCGAGCACCGGGCAGGATGCGATTTCCACGATGTCATGGGTGCGCGCCTGGGTGAAGCCGGTCTTTGCCCGACCTTGCGGATAACGCGCGTGAAACGTGGCGCGCCTTCGGCCTGCCCCATGTGCATCGATCAGGACGGCGACTTCGGCGTGAAGGCCCGCCCGCTGCAAGGCTTCGGCAACGAGATCGCGCTTCCATTGCGCGTAGGTCTCCACGCGAAGCGCCTGCACCGCGCAGCCGCCGCATCGCGAATAATAACGGCAGAATGGCGTGATCCGGTCCGGGCTCGGGGTCAGGACCTCGATCAAGGTGCCGCGGGACCCATCGATTTCCGCGATGACTGTCTCGCCAGCCAGCGCATAAGGAACAAAAATCAGCCCATCGGGGCCTTGCGCGACTCCTTCACCCCGCCTTCCGAGCCGGTCGATCGTAAGGCGCGTATGGAAGCTGATCATCCCCGTTGCGCGCCGAGAAGAAACTCTTGATTGCCGTCACCGCCTTCAATCGGGGACGGCATGATCCCGGCGATTTGCCAGCCGAGGCTGTTGACCAGGCTTTCGATTTTTTCGCAGGCTTGGCGCCGCACCGCGCCGTCTTTGACGATGCCTTTGACTGTGTGACCACGGCCCGCTTCGAATTGCGGCTTGATCAAGACGACCAGTTGCGCACGTGCCGCAGCGAGCGGCAGCAAAGCTGGTAAAATCAAAGCAAGCGATATGAAGCTCACATCGCAGGTGATGAAGGACGGCGCCTGCGCGAGCAAGGCTTTGGTCACATGCCGGACATCCAAGCCTTCATGCGATACGACCCGCGGATCGCTTGCGATGTAAGGGTGCAATTGGCCATGTCCGCAATCCACGCAAATGACTTCGGCGGCGCCGCGTGTCAGCAGAACATGGGTGAAACCACCCGTCGAGGCACCAGCGTCGAGACACACGCGTCCGGCGGGATCGAAGCCGAAAGCGTCGAGCGCGGCAGCAAGCTTGACGCCGCCGCGCGACACCCAAGGATAGGCGGGGGCGGCTTCTATCTGGGCCCCTGGCGGGATTGGCTCGGAGGCTTTGCGGATGATTTTCCCATCGGACCGCACAAGTCCGGCCGCAATCGCTTCCTGCGCCTTGGCTCTGCTTGGAAAGAGCTGGCGTTCGACAAGCGCAACATCGGCGCGCGGTGACGCAAAAGATTTGGTGTTCATGCGCCTTTGCTTTGCTCACTCCGCATCATCAGCCTTCGGCTTGCCGGACAGACGGCAGCTCTTTCGCGCTGGTTGTGTCATGGGCTTGCTGCACCATGGGCGGCATAGGCCGTTTCTCGCCCCTGGCTTTCCTCGCCGCCGCCCACGCTTGGCGGTTGAGCTGCAACCTATCGCAAGGGTGCAAGCCCCCGCGCGCGGGCAAAAAGTCGAGACCCGTATCAACAAAAACGAAGCCGGTTTTCTCGAGAACCCGGCGCGATGCCAAATTGTTGACACGCGCATTCGCAATGATTCGGTCGGCCCGAGTGAGGCTAAAAACCGTGTCGGCGAGCGCTATGACGGCCTCGGTCGCAAGACCCTTACCCCAGACAGCGGGCGTGAGCATATAGCCGATTTCCATGTCCGACGCGGTAGCCAGATGCGCACCAACCAGACCAATGATCTGACGACCGGCACCTTTTTGGGTCATCGCGAGATTGAGTGCCGAGCCGCCGGCGTTGTCGGCACGCGCCTTCATGACGAACCGCTCCGCCTCGCCGGGCGGATAGGGATGCGGAATCAACGCGGTCATCCGCGCGACATGCGGCAAGCTGGCGAAACTTGTGATCGATACAACATCAGACGCGCGCGGCCAGCGCAACCAGAGCCGCCTTGTCTCGATGCGAAAAATGTCGTCAGTGGTCAAATCCGGGAACATGCTGGCTCCGGTGGTCAGCCCATCGCGGGCTTTCGACCAATAAAGGGCGGTGGTATCCACGCCCCTTTCCGACCCTTGCGGGTTTTCCGGACTTTAGCCTCCTGAATTTCAGGAGTGGTTCTCGCGTTTGAAAAACCAAGTCCACCGGGTCCGTGGGATCGGGATCAGGTGGAGGTTTCCCGCCTCCCCTATTCCGTGGGCGCTGTTTGCGGCAATGGTTGGACCGAAATATAGGCGCGTCCATCGGCCTTGGTCCGGAAAGCGACCTTTCCTTCGATCAAGGCATATAACGTATGATCGGTCCCAATTCCGACATTCGCGCCGGGATGCCATTTGGTCCCGCGCTGGCGCACAATAATGTTTCCGCCGATGACGGATTCGCCGCCGAATTTCTTGACGCCTAGGCGCCGCCCATCGGAATCGCGGCCGTTGCGGGACGATCCACCTGCTTTTTTATGTGCCATCGGTCAGGCTCCAAAACTGCGCGAATATCGCGCAGTGCGCTCTTTCGCATCAAACAAATCTTCGCCGAAGCGGAACGCGGATTATCCAGGATAGCGGTTCAATTGGTTGGCGCGGCCCCAGGAAGGCCTGTGATCTTGACCCGCGTCAAATCCTGGCGATGACCGCGCTTGCGCTTGGAATTCTGCCGCCGGCGCTTTTTAAAGGCGATCACCTTCGGTCCGCGCGTGTGCTCAACGATCTCGCCCGCGACACTGGCGCCTTCGATGAAAGGGGTTCCTAATGCCGGTGCTCCGTCACCAGCCAGCATGAGAACATGATCGAATGTCACGGCATCCCCGGGCTCGCCCGCGAGCGTCATGACGGTGATCGTGTCCCCGGCGGTGACGTTGTACTGCTTGCCCCCGGTTTTGATAACTGCGAACAACTGGGCTTCCCTCATGTCTCGGACGCTTCGTGATCAAGCGCAACTGACAAAATTTCAATCTTAACACGTTACATCTCGGCCTGAGACGAAACGGGGTCTGAAATCCGGCGGCGTCCCCGGACCCTCAAAAAATATACGTCCAAACCTTCGTAAAGGCATCTATCGCGCAGGCTTCATGGCTTGACGCCCGAAATGGCCTATATTGCGAGATGCTTGACGCAGTCGTCCGATCGCGAGCGAGCGGGTTTCGCTGTCGTTCGGCTCGGGTATCTACAAAGCCAAGCGCCAGTTGTCAACCGCCACACGGCCTGCGCCACACCAGGAAACTCCAAAATTTTCCCTTCTGAGAATATGGTTTTCAGCAGAACAGCCCCGCTTGCACGCGTCCGTGCGGCGTCGCAACAAGGCAGGCCCGGCGCAACCTCCTTAGGCTACGCCGCATTTGAGCCATTTTCAAAAGGTTTGTTCAATGGGTCGTCTTACCGAAGCGTTTACGAGCTTCCGCGCAAACCAAGAACGCCTCCAGATACCGTCAATTTACGGAATCGGACAGGCTCAGGCAGTTTCATTAAAGGGGGAGCATGTTGGATTCGAAAAAGCCGCTCACCTTTTTCGGAACATGCTTTGGGGTTCACATCACCTTGCCCGGCATCGCCAGACCCTCGGCGGCCGTAGCCAAGATTGAAGCCGCGCAATGACGATGAGCGCGCAATTGGGACCTCAGAGCCACGGCTTTCGCCTTCGACCCTCCCGGTTTGGCGCCATAGACTTTGGCATCGATCCAGCGATCGAGACCAGCGGCGCACGGCAGGCTTCCTTCGATCGCCGCAAAGTCTCTCTCCGCTGGTTCGCAGGGACCCTCCTGACCGGCGTTTCCGGTGGCGCCCTCATCGCGGCCGCCATCTATGCGGCGCTTGGACATCAAACATATTTCGCCGAGCCTACGGCGCCAGCGCTTTCGCAACGTAAGGAGATCACCCTCGACTATGGGGTAAACTCTCGCAAGGGTGACCGGCTCGTCAAAGCCGTCGATATCATCGCCGAAAAGCAGAGCTTCCAAGCACCGGCCGCGATCCAGTCCGGCGACAAGGAGGTTATGAAAGTCCACACCTTCACCCATGTCCAGACGACCTTGACGCTAGCAAGCTTCGGCCTTTCCGACGATGTGCCGCAATTCAATCCGCTGAAGGTTCTGGCCGGTGCACGCAATGCCTTGGATGCCGCCCCTGAACCGGTCCAGGACGACGCCGAAATCTCATGGTCCACGCGCGAGTTGGCCGGCCAGAAATTTTCGCTGGCAGCCGCGCTCTCGATGGAGGAGGTTCAAGCGCAGATCGCGGAGCAGGTCAAAAACACTATGGCGGCGGGCGCAAGACCGCTCCCCTTGCCGCCGCAGCTTCTTCTGATGCGCACCTCCCGCGCCTATCTGCCAAATGTGTTGGCGTATGCCAATCCTGGCGAACCGATCTCGACGGCTCCGTTTTCCACAATCGAAGTCCGCATGGTCCCGGAAAATGTATCAAATATCGGGCGCACGCCACGCGTTTCCGAGGCAACTCAAATGGAAGAACGTCTCGTCGTGATCCGGCACGGTGAGACACTTGAAAGCGTGCTGCGCTCCGCGGGTGTAACAAACGATCAGATCAAAGGAATCATTGCGGCCTTCGGAACGCCAAGCGGCCGCGCCGTGGTGGCGGAAGGGGCACGCCTCAAGCTGCTCTTTGCCGATCTCGATGGTTCGGGCACCACGATGACGCTTGCCCGCCTTTCGGTATATTCGGGCGAGACCCTGGAGACGAATATCGCGGTGAATGATCGCGGCGAATATGTCCCAGTGACTCTGCCGCGCCGCACCGCCAAACGGCAAAACTCCGGTGAGAGCGATGATTCCGATGACACCGACGGCATGCGGCTTTATGATTCGCTTTACGAAACCGCGATGAAGCAAGAAATTCCGCGTCCGGTCACCGATGAGCTTGTCCGGATTTTCGCCAATGACGTCGACTTTGGACGCGCGGTCAGCGGGGGCGATTCATTCGAGGCCTTCTATGATGAAAGCGAGGAAGGCGAGGGACACAATCAGCTGCTTTACGCTACGATTACCGCCCGCAATGAGACTTACCGCTACTACCGGTTTCAGACTCCCGATGACGGCGTCATCGATTATTATGATCAAGACGGCCGTTCGACCCGCAAGTTTTTGGTTCGCATGCCAATCGTCGGAGGCAGGTTTACCTCCGGCTTCGGGATACGGTATCATCCGATCCTTGGCTATTCGCGGCCGCATACCGGAGTTGATTGGGCCGCCCCGATCGGTACGCCGATTTTCGCGGCGGGCAGCGGCACCATCATCAAGGCAGGATGGGATTCAGGCTACGGCCGCCGCGTCGAGATCCAGCACGCCAACGGCTATATCACGACCTACAACCACATGTCCGGGTTTGCACGCGGCGCGACCGAAGGGGCGCATGTGCGGCAGGGCCAGCCAATCGGCTATCTTGGTCAGACGGGGCTCGCCACCGGACCGCATCTCCACTACGAGATCATGGTCAACGGACATTTTGTTGATCCGATGCGGGTGAAACTTGCCCGTACCCGCGAATTCGATGGCCGCATGCTCGCCAATTTCAAACGTGAACGCGAACGCATTGACAGCTTGGTCCTCAAAGCCCCCAACGCTGACCGGATCGCCGCTCGCCAGGATCACTGACGCGCGGCGAACGGACGCTTTAGCGCAAATCTGTAATGATCACCGAATTGTCGGAGCCGATAATCTTGGTCCGGACGAGTGCGTCGCCATCGTACCAAAGTTCGCGCGCGAACTCACCCTCGAGCGTATCGGCGATCTTGTAGTGGTGGGTCTGATGTTGCGCACCATGCATGGTTAATGTTTCTTCGCCCATGTCCGTCACTTTCATCGATAGGCGCTTGCCGGTATCGGGATCGAAAGTCTCGGTCTGATGGATTACGTCTATGTTCCACAGACTCGCCGGCGTGGCGGTCTTCGGCAGCTCACTGTGCTTGCCATCAGCCTCCATGCTCAGCTTGTCGGGCGCCACCTTGACGTCGATGGAATGTTTCGTGCCATTGTCGTTGGTTCGGGACTTAAAGGCAACGAGGTGGCCGTTCTTCCACGTTTCGTCGCCGGAATGTTCGTAGCGGTACGCTTCGATGAACATCACCTTCACGGAAACGTCTGTTTTGACCTTTATTGTGGTCGTATCATTCTGATGTTCGATGTCGACTGTGTCGGTGCCGATTTTATCGCTTCCGCGGACAATATCGAAGACTTTGTGGATCTTGGTCGCTGCGGGAGGATTATCGGCACCCGCCGGTACAACGGGCAGAAGAAGTAGCGTTAAGGAAAGGGCAATTGTTCGCATATGGACCACCATTTGTGGAGATTGCTCGCGACACTTTCTTGAGAAAAGCGTCGGTTGTGAGACGCGGGGGAAGAGTTATGAGCAATGGCGCCGGAAGCTCCGTAAAGCCAAGCCTGTGGCTGATTGGTGTTTATTTGAGGCTTCAATTTGCTCATTTTTATGGCGATACGGTGGCTTCAAGGCCAAAGAATGTCGGGGTCCGGCGGTGCTCTGTCACGGCGCCCCTATAAAAACCAGGTCGGGGGAAAGCCTGTCCCGTACCGCGGCGGCGGAAAGACCTTCCTCGCGGAACGCCCGGATTGGCTTTGCCCTCGCACTTTTTGACAATTTCAGACCTGAAGCGTCGCGCAACAGCGCGTGATGGCGATAGGACGGCACCGGAAGATCGAGCAAGGCCTGCAAGAGACGATGCAACCCCGTCGCCAAATAGAGATCTTCTCCCCGGACCACATCCGTCACACCTTGCAGCGCATCATCGACAACGACGGCTATGTGATAACTTGCAGGAATATCCTTGCGCGAAAGTGTCGCATCTCCCCACAACGAAGGCTCGCCGGCAATTTCGCGCGATTGTAAATCTGGCCCGATTTCCCGCCAAATAAGCGGGCGGCCAACTTTAACCGTCGCAGCTTCCATGTTGATTCGCAGCGCCGCTGGTTCGCCAGCCGAAATCCGCCGCTGAAGTTCGCTACGCGAAAGATGCTTGCAGGTCCCCGGATAGAACGGCGAACCATCCGGGTCACGCGGCCAGCCGGCACGGCCCGCGACGGCGTCCATGATCTCGCGCCGCGAACAAAAACACGGGTAGGTCAGTCCCTGCGCCGTGAGCTTGGCGAGAGCACCCGCATAGGCGTCAAAATGCTCGGCCTGGCGGCGAACGGGGGTTTCCCAGGTGAGCCCAAGCCAAGCGAGATCTTCGTAAATGGCCGCCTCGAATTCGGGCCTGCACCGCTCACGATCGATATCCTCGATTCGCAGCAAGAAACGGCCTCCCCCCGGTCCAGCCAAGAGGAAGTTTAACATTGCCGAGTAGGCGTGGCCAAGGTGGAGGTAGCCGTTGGAAGAAGGCGCGAACCGGAAAACGCCGCTGGTAAAGGACCTCGTCATATGTCTGAAAGCTCCAGGCCGGCAATACAAACCCGCCCCGGTAACTCTGGCAAGTTCTTCCCCTTCACTTCGCTGTTAACAAACTGCGGCGTGATTGCTCTTGCCCTTATCCGCACAGGTCTTGACCTTCGCGCTCAAGAGCCGTCAATACACCTCCAAATCTCACCGGACATTGTCACATGGCGGTAACGCTCGACGGACCGCGACTCGCGGCAAAATCGCGGACGGCGGAACAACTCGTCGTTTTTCTGCATGGCTATGGCGCCAACGGCAACGATCTGATTGCGATCGGCCAGCAATGGCGCGCTCTATTGCCAGGCGCAGCGTTTGTCGCTCCGAATGCGGTCGAGCCGTGCGGGCAAGTGCCAGGCGGGCGCCAATGGTTTCGTTTGACCATGCGTGATCCGAATGAGCGCTGGATTGGAGTCAACAAGGCCGCCCCGCTTCTCGACGCATTTCTTGATGCCGAACTCGACCGGCAAGGCCTGGATAACAGCCGGCTGGCTCTGGTCGGCTTCAGCCAGGGGACGATGCTCGCCTTGCATGCCGGATTGCGGCGGGCACGGCCGCCGGCAGCAATTCTCGGCTATTCCGGCGAGCTTGTCGCTGCGGAAAATCAACCTCAAGCCGTGCCGCCCAGTCCCTCCGGTAAGTCTCCCCCGGTCCTGCTCGTCCATGGCAGCGAGGATGACGTCATCCCGGCCGAAGCCTTGTTCCTTTCGGCGGCCGAATTGGCGCAGGCCGGATTTCCATGCCAATGGCATCTTTCGATTGGTCTTGGACATGGGATCGACGGCGAAGGTCTCCTGCACGGCGGCTTGTTCCTTGCCAAATGCTTCGGTGTGAAACCGGCCGCCGGTGTTTCCGCGCGCTTATGAGACGATCCGCCCCGTCACCATTCCAGGAGTGACCCCGGCCGGTTCCGGCAACAGGACGGGCTGGCGGCGCGGCTCCGCATAAGCCAATGGATTGCGGATCGCGATCGGCCGGTACAAGAGCTTGGTCGCCTCGACGATCAAGACGCCGCCACACGGCAATGAGAGACCAACGCCAATCTCCTCGACGAACGCCGCCGCGTGCAGCCAAGTCCGGCGCTGGAACGGCGGCACATACAAGGCTTCCGACCAATGGGTCGGGGAAAACAGACACTCGCGCAAGAGTTCCGCCAATTGACCGCGCGAATAGGGCCGCCCATGCCCGAACGGTGTCCGGTCGAGCCGCGCCCAGAGTCCGGAGCGGCCAGGCACCACGACGACGACGCGCCCGCCGGGCGTTAAAATCCGCCAGATTTCGGCGAGGAGATCACGCGGGTGCTCGGTGATTTCCAACGCATGGACGACAAGCGCCCGGTCGATACAGGAATTTGGCAATGGCAGCGCGGTTGTTTCGATCAGCGCCGAAGATGACAAACCCGAGACGGGCCAGTTTACGACGCCCTGCTCGGCCGGCATGAACGCCAGCACCCGCACCGCTTCCTCGCGGAAAATCTCCAAATAAGGTGTTGCGTAGCCCACACCGAGAATCGAATAGCCCGAGCAATTGGCAAAACGCTGCCGCACGATTTTGTGGACAATCCGCCTTGCGATTTCGCCCAAGGACGAACTGTAGAAAGAACGAAGATCGATCACATCGATGGACATGGACTGCCGTCTTTTCCGGCCGTTAAACTGCGGCCGATGATCCGCCTCCCTGGCGCAAAAATAAAGCCTTGATTTGACGCCATAGTAACGGCACCCGGAGGCTGCCTCATGACCCCATTGCGCGGAGCTGTGCCGGACAACTCTTTGGACCAGGGACCATGGCCCCCCACATTCAGCAGTTTCTATGCCTGGAGGACAATTTCGGTGTCCTTTTACATGATCCGGCAACGCGCGCCACGGCGGCGATCGACGCGCCTGAGGCCGCTCCTATTCTGGCCGCGCTCGCGGCAAGGGAATGGAGCCTGACCGACATCTTGATCACCCATCACCATTTCGATCATGTCCAAGGGATCGCCGGGCTGAAGGCACATTTTCCCCGCGCCCGCGTTGTCGGACCGGCGAGGGAGGCCGCTAAGATCGGCCACCTCGACCTCCCCGTTGAGGAAGGCAGCGGCGTTATGACGGGTACGCTCGAAGCTCGAGTCATCGAGGTTCCGGGACACACCTCTGGCCATGTCACCTATTGGTTCGCGGGTGAGGATATTCTTTTTGCCGGGGATACTTTGTTTGCGATGGGGTGCGGCCGCGCCCTCGAGGAGAATCCCCCCGTGCTGTTTCACTCGTTGATGAAACTCGCTGGGCTTCCAGGGGAAACGCAGGTCTATTGCGGACATGAATACACCTTGGCCAATGCGCGTTTCGCGCTAACTGTCGATCCTTCCAACGCGGTTTTGAAAGAGCGCGCCGTGGACGTCGCACGGCAGCGGGAAGCTGGCCAACTCACCTTGCCGACGACGATCGCGATCGAGCTTGCGACAAATCCCTTTTTGCGGGCGGACGACCCCGGCATCCAAAAGCAGCTTCGAATGGCGGGTGCCGATCCGGCTGCGGTGTTCACGGAACTGCGCGAACGCAAGAACCGGTTTTGACCCTATGGACCCTCAGATGGCGAACGATCCTGTTGCTCCCTTGAGCGCCGCCGCTATCATCGCCTTGCTCGATCTGCGCCCGCATCCGGAAGGCGGGTATTTCCGGGAAACCTTTCGTGATCCGGCGCAAGGTTTACATGGCCGCGCGGTCTCGACGCTGATTTATTTTCTTCTCGAAGCCGGGCAAATATCGCGCTGGCATCGCGTGGATGCGGTGGAGGTTTGGCATTATTACGCCGGGGCCTCATTGGAGATAAAAATTTCAAGCAAAGGCGATGCGCCGAGCGTGCATCGCTTGGGTTCCAGCCTGACCGCTGGCGAGCGCCCCCAATGCGTTGTTCCGGCCCATTGCTGGCAGACCGCCGCGAGCCTTGGAGCTTGGAGTTTGGTTGGCTGCAGTGTCGCGCCGGGCTTCGAATTCTCCGGCTTTGAACTCGCCCCGCCCAGCTGGGAGTGCGGTGGCGGAGGCGAATGAAGGCTCGCTTCAACTGGTGGGAGACGGCATCACGGCTTGGGCACGAAGGTTTCGATCTGCTTTTGCAGCTGGTCGAGCTGGCGCTTCAATTCTTCAAGATCCGTATGAGGATCTTGAGAGGAGTGCTCCTCCCCAGAACCGGCAGCGGATTTATCGCCCGCGGGTTGAACCCCGGGAGTCCCGGACACCGATTGGAGTGGATTTCCAAACGGGGTAAACATGGCCAGGGCCTGTTCGAAGACCGCCATATTCTTACGTGCCTGTTCCTCGATCGAACCAAACACCGGCGTGGCCAAGGGGCTGGGGAAATTCTTGGCGAATTTCTCGCGGAATTTGGTTTGTTCGTTGACCAGCTTACCAATGGTAAATTCCAGATAACTCGGCACCAGCATTTGCATGCTGTCGCCATAAAAGCGGATAAGCTGGCGCAGAAACGTAATTGGCAAAAGGCTCTGCCCGTTCTTGCCTTCTTGCTCGAAAATGATTTGAGCCAGCACCGAGCGGGTGATGTCGTCGCCGCTCTTGGCGTCATAGACGACAAAATCATCGCCTTTCTTCACGATGGAAGCCAAATCCTCGAGAGTGATATAGGAGCTTGTGTCCGTGTTGTAGAGCCGCCGGTTCGCGTATTTTTTGATGATAATAGGGCTTTTATCTTTCGACATGGCCAAAGCTTCCTCAAGGAAGTCAAATTCAATTCCAGGCAAGACACATCTTGATAGCGCCACGACGCCTTAAGCGCAAACAGGGTCTGCTACCAGCGGGGGTGACCAGCTGGCAAGGAGCACATCCCTCATGTCCAGAAGACGTATATAAGTATATATGCATGAGAATTCTCAGTGATTCCGGCGCAATAACACTTGCGAAATTTCATCGCCATTGTGATACGAGTGTCAAAAGCATGGTCGCGGACGCCCCTTGGCAATGGTAACATATGTCTGTCATACGAGCGTCGCGGTCCAAATTGAGACGGTCAAAATTCAGGAGGGTTCCGCATGCCGGAGGAAATCGTTATCGTGAGCGCGGCGCGTACGGCCGTTGGGTCTTTCAACGGCGCCTTCGCAACGATACCCGCGCATGAGCTTGGCGCTGCGGTGATCAAGGCGGCGCTGACCCGCGCCAAGACCGACGCAGCGGACGTCGATGAGGTGATTCTTGGCCAAGTCTTGACCGCGAACCAGGGCCAAAATCCCGCCCGTCAGGCGGCGATCAAGGCCGGCGTGCCGCAAAGCAAGACCGCCTTTGGGCTCAACCAAGTGTGCGGCTCAGGCCTCCGCGCGGTGGCGCTCGGCCTGCAGCAAATCGCCAGTGGCGACGCCAAGATCGTCGTCGCGGGCGGCCAGGAGAGCATGTCGCTCTCCCAACACGGCGCTTATTTGCGCGGCGGCACCAAAATGGGCGATCTCAAATTCGTCGATACCATGATTCGCGATGGGCTAACCGACGTGTTCAACGGCTACCACATGGGTCAGACGGCGGAAAATGTGGCGGCGAAATGGCAGCTTAGCCGCGAAGACCAGGATAAATTCGCGCTCGCCTCACAGAACAAGGCGGAAGCGGCACAGAAGGCCGGTCACTTCAAGGAAGAAATCGCTCCCTTCACGGTGAGCGGGAAGAAGGGCGACATCATCGTAGATTCGGACGAGTATATTCGTGCGGGGACGACCCTTGAGGCACTCGCGAAGTTAAAACCCGCCTTCGCCAAGGACGGTACCGTGACCGCGGGAAATGCGTCGGGCATCAACGACGGCGCCGCCGCCGTCGTCTTGATGAGCGCCAAGGACGCTGCCGCCCGGGGCCTAACACCGCTTGCACGAATCGCCGCATGGGCGAGCGCCGGGGTTGATCCGGCGATCATGGGCACCGGCCCAATCCCCGCCTCCCGCAAGGCGCTCGAAAAAGCCGGGTGGAAGGTTAAGGATCTCGATCTCGTCGAGGCGAACGAAGCCTTCGCGGCGCAGGCGCTGGCAGTCAACAAGGACATGGGCTGGGATCCGGCGATCGTCAACGTCAATGGCGGTGCCATTGCGATCGGCCATCCGATCGGGGCGTCGGGCGCCCGGGTCCTCGTGACCCTTCTGCACGAAATGCAGCGCCGGGGTTCCAAAAAGGGCCTGGCGACACTGTGCATCGGCGGCGGCATGGGCATTGCCTTGGCCGTCGAGCGCTGAGCGCCGCGACGGGTGGTGGCATTTCAGTTTGAATCGCTTTCGTTAAGCAAAAAATGGAAGGGGCGGAGCGCATGGCCAGGATAGCGGTAGTCAGCGGCGGCACGCGCGGGATCGGTGCCGCCATAAGCGTGGCTCTCAAGGAGGCGGGTTACACCGTCGCCGCGAACTATGCCGGTAACGACACCGTCGCCGTGAAATTCAAGGCGGAGACGGGAATCCCCGTCTACAAATGGGATGTGTCGAACTACAAGGCCTGCGCCGAAGGCCTCGCCAAGGTCGGCCATGAGATAGGGCCAATCGATATTCTCATCAACAATGCCGGGATCACCCGCGACACGATGTTTCACAAAATGACGCCGGAGCAATGGTACGAGGTGATCAACACCAATTTGAATTCGCTTTTCAATATGACGCGGCCGCTGATCGAGGGTATGCGGGAACGCTGTTTTGGCCGCATCATCAACATCTCCTCAATCAACGGCCAGAAGGGCCAAGTGGGTCAAACCAATTATACGGCCTCGAAAGCGGGCGACATTGGCTTCACCAAAGCCCTCGCCCAGGAAAACGCCGGTAAAGGGATCACAGTTAATGCCATTTGCCCCGGCTATATTGCGACCGACATGGTCAAGGCTGTTCCCGCCGAGGTTTTGGAAAAATCGGTCCTGCCATTGATTCCGGTTCGGCGGCTTGGGGAGCCGGAGGAAGTCGCCCGATGCGTCGTCTTTCTTGTCGCCCCCGAGGCCGGTTTCATCACCGGCTCGACGCTCACCATCAATGGCGGACAATATATGGTGTAATCGCCGCGCTTAAGGATAAGGCGACGACGGCATCCTATTGCGTTGGTGTGATTTCCGCACTTTTGGGAGCGTTGAAAGTAGGCCGAGCTCGCGGCAGCTGGGCCTTCGAGCGAGCCCTGCGTCGCCAGTTTTGCTTTTCCGCATGATCTTAACCAAAAAATATGCGACTTTCCCGGACCGTGCTCTCAATTTCCGGTCCAGATTAAGATTTTGCGATGAAGTTTCTCGATACTGCAAAGGTTTATATTAAGTCAGGCGCCGGTGGGGCCGGGTGCTTGTCGTTCCGGCGCGAGAAATTCATTGAATTCGGCGGCCCCGATGGAGGCGATGGCGGCCGCGGCGGCGACGTCATCGCCGAATGCGTCTCTGGCCTCAACACCTTGGTCGATTACCGCTACCAGCAGCATTTCAAGGCGGCCACCGGCATGCACGGAATGGGGAGGAATCGCTCGGGCGGCAAAGGCGCCGACGCAATTTTGAAAGTGCCCGCTGGCACCCAGATCTTTGACGAGGACGGCGAGGTTCTTCTCGCTGATCTCACCGAGGTTGGCCAACGCATCCGCCTCGCGCGAGGCGGCAACGGCGGCTTCGGCAACGCTCATTTCAAATCTTCGACCAATCAGGCTCCCCGCCGCGCCAATCCGGGCCAGGAAAGCGAGGAACGGACCATCGTGCTTCGCTTGAAGCTGATCGCCGACGCCGGGATTGTCGGCTTGCCCAATGCCGGAAAATCGACATTTCTCGCGACCGTCAGCTCAGCAAAGCCTAAAATCGCCGACTATCCCTTCACCACCTTGCATCCGCAGCTCGGCGTTGCAGCTTGCGATGGCCGTGAATTCGTCATCGCCGATATTCCGGGTCTCATTGAAGGTGCGCATGAAGGTCATGGGCTTGGCGACAGGTTTCTGGGCCATGTCGAACGCTGCCGAGTGTTGCTCCATTTGGTCGATGCTGGAACCGAGCATGCGGGCAAGGCCTATAAAACCGTGCGCCGCGAACTCGAAGCCTATGGCGGCGGTCTCGCGGACAAGCCCGAGATTGTCGCCCTTTCGAAAATTGACACGGTCGATAAGGTGGCGTTGCAAGCTCAGGCGCTCCGCCTCCAGCGGGCGGCCAAGCAAACACCGCTGCGGCTTTCGTCGGCGACTGGGGTCCATCTCACCGAAACGTTGCGGCTGGTTTTGGCAAAGATCGACGAAGCAAGAGCCGCCAAGATGGTTCAGCCCGCCACCGCCGCGGAGTGGCATCCTTGAACGCGGCAACCCAAGTGGCCGTGGCGTCTCCTCCCGCCAGCCTGCCCCAAATCAAGGATTTCAAGCGCGTCGTCATCAAGGCGGGCTCGTCGCTGCTCGTCGATCGCGGGCAAAGCTGCGTCAAGCGAACATGGCTCGAATCGCTGGCGCAAGACATCGCGGATCTGCACGCACGCGGCGCCGATGTTCTTGTCGTGTCATCGGGCGCGATCGCTCTGGGGCGCACCGTGCTCGGCCTGCCGGAACGTGACCTTAAACTTGAAGACAGCCAGGCTGCCGCCGCCATCGGGCAGATCGCCTTGGCGCGCATCTGGGCGGAGGTTCTCGCGGACCGAAAGCTCACCGCAGGCCAAATTCTCGTCACGCTCGGGGACACGGAGGAGCGCCAGCGCTATCTCAACGCCAGGGCAACCATCGGCCGCCTCCTTGATCTGCGCGCAGTGCCGGTGATCAATGAGAATGATACGGTCGCGACCCATGAGATCCGCTATGGCGACAATGACCGCCTCGCCGCCCGCGTCGCGACGATGGCGAGCGCCGATCTCTTGATTTTGCTTTCCGATGTGCAAGGTCTTTATACCGCGCCGCCATCGGAAAATCCGGCAGCGGAGCTCATTCCTGTCGTGGCCCGGGTGGACGCGTCCATCGAGGCTATGGCAGGCGGCGCCGCTTCGCGGCTTTCGCGCGGCGGCATGCGCACAAAGATTGAGGCAGCAAAAATCGCCACGGCCGGCGGCACCCATATGATCATCACGGACGGGCGGGTCGAGCACCCGGTCTCTCGCCTCGAGGATGGGGCGCCCTGCACCTGGTTCCTGACCGGCTCGAACCCGATGACCGCGCGGAAAAAATGGATCGCGGGCGCCCTCGAACCGCGCGGCGTTTTGCATGTCGATGCGGGAGCGGCGCGCGCCATTGCCAGCGGCAAAAGCCTGCTGCCCGCCGGAGTGACACGGGTCGATGGCAGCTTTACGAGCGGCGATTGTGTCTTGATCCGCGATAGCCGCGCCGTCGAGATCGGCCGCGGTCTCGTCGCCTATGACGCGAGCGATGCGGTCTTGATCGCCGGGCGCAATTCGCAGGACATTGCAACTGTGCTTGGCTCGCCGGGCCGCGCGGTGATCATCCACCGGGATGATATGGCGCTCGCTCACGACAAGATTGCCATATGGGAACCGGATACCAATGGGACATCTTAAAACTATCGAAGACGACCACCGGGAGACCAACACCGTCGAGCTCATGGCCGGCATCGGCCGCTCAGCCCGCGCCGCCGCGCACGCGCTTTCGCTCGCTTCGGCCGGGACAAAAAACCTTGCAATCCGCAAAGCCGCTGAAACAATCCGTGCGCGGGCGGACGATATTCTTGCCGCCAATGCGCGCGATATGGCGTCCGCCAAGGCGAACGGCACGGCCAGCGCCTTTCTCGACCGGCTTGCCCTCGATGGACCCCGCATCGAGGCTGTGGCCAGGGGCCTCGATGACATCGCCGCCCTCCCCGATCCCGTCGGCCGTGTGCTCGCAACGTTCGAACGACCGAACGGGCTTTTGATCGAGCGCATCGCAACCCCGCTTGGCGTCATCGGGGTTATTTACGAAAGCCGCCCGGCGGTGACGGCGGATGCCGGCGCGCTGTGTCTGAAGGCCGGCAATGCGGCCATTCTGCGCGCTGGCTCGGAAAGCTTTTTTTCCTCAACCTGTATCCACGAATGTCTCGTGGCGGGACTTGCCGCGGCTGACCTGCCAACCGCCGCAATCAGCCTCGTGCCGGTACGGGACCGCGCCGCGGTCGGGGAAATGCTTGGCGGGCTTGGCGGCAATCTCGATGTCATCGTCCCGCGTGGCGGCAAAAGCCTCGTTGCGAGGGTTCAAGCCGAGGCAAGGGTGCCGGTATTCGCGCATCTTGAAGGCATCGTGCATGTGTATATCGATCGCGGCGCCGATCTCGGCAAGGCGCTATCTATCGTTTGCAACGCAAAGCTCCGGCGCACCGGAATTTGCGGCGCCGCCGAGACTTTGCTCGTCGACCAAGGTTGCGCCGCGACGCATCTCGCACCGCTCGTCAAAATGCTGCTTGATGCCGGGTGCGCGGTGCGGGGGGACGAAGCAACACGCGCCGTGGACTCGCGGGTTACCGCCGCGAGCGAGGCGGATTGGCGGACCGAATATCTTGATGCGATCATTTCCGTGCGCGTCGTCGAGGATCTCGATGAGGCCATCGCGCATATTGAACGCTGCGGTTCGCATCATACGGACTGTATCATCACCGAAAACCAGGCGGCGGCCGAGCACTTCTTGAAGGAAGTCGATTCGGCCATCGTGATGCACAACGCCTCGACGCAATTCGCCGACGGCAGCGAGTTTGGCTTCGGCGCGGAAATCGGCATCGCGACGGGGCGGATGCACGCGCGCGGTCCAGTCGGACTGGAGCAACTCACCTCATTCAAATACCGGGTACACGGCACTGGGCAGACTCGCCCTTGAATTGTGCGCCTTATGTCAAGATCCCGCCTTTTGTGCCTGGCCTGCGCGTGGGCCTCTTCGGTGGCAGTTTCAATCCTCCTCATGACGGACATCGGTCGGCGAGCCTGCTGGCGTTAAGGCGCCTGCGCCTCGATCGCATCTGGTGGCTCGTGAGCCCGGCAAATCCGTTGAAGGACAAGAGCGAGTTGGCGCCGCTCGCGGAGCGAGCCGAAGCGGCGGTAAAAATCAGCCGGCATCCGCGCATCGTGGTGAGCGTGCTCGAAGCGAGGATCGGGGCGGCCTATAGCTATCAGACGATTACCTATTTGAAGCGGCGATGCTCCGGTGTCCATTTTGTCTGGATCATGGGGGCGGATAATTTCCGCTCCTTCGATCGCTGGCAGCACTGGCGCGAGATCGCGCGGCTGGTTCCGATCGCCATCGTCGATCGCCCAGGTTCGACGCTCACGGCCCCGAGCGGCCGCGCGGCGGAGACCTTGGCGGCTTACCGTGTCGATGAAGCGGACGCCGGATGTCTTGTTACGGAGGTACCACCGGCTTTTGTGTTTCTCCACGGGCCTCGCTCGCCGATGTCCTCGACGGCATTGCGCGAAACATCTCAACGGATCATTGCCAGACCCAAAACAGCATGACCCAACTCGCAACGCCGATCGCAGCGGCGCAGGCGATCGACAAAGTCGCGGCACCCCGGCGCAAAACAGGCGCTCCCGCAATACCCGCGATTTTCCAGCCAAGGACGATGGTCCAGAGCGCCGCGCCGCCGAGGACCGCTGCCCGCAAGGGACCTATAAATTCGAGCGCAAGGCCCTCGGCCCGCAGCATGGTGACGGTGATCGCGCTAAGCCCGAGAAACACGCCGCAGCCCGCGATCGGAATGAGAGCCTGGACGAGATGATGAAATCTGGCGGCGGGCGAGGGTCCAAGGGCACGCGCCGCAAGCCACACGAAGAACGACACGGCGGCGCCAATGACGAGCGCGGTCACGCCGATGTAGGCCAACAAGACACCGCCATCGAGAACGGTCATTTGATCGTTGAGCGCGGGATAATCCGTCAGAACCCACCACGGCGGCTGCGCCGTTAATGGCCACAGCACGCCATGATCGACAAGCCAGCCAGCGGCCGCCTGCTTCCACGCAACATACCAGGGACTGACGCTCCAGTGAAAAGCCCCCGCCGCGATGCCCATGAGGCCGAACACGATGAGCAGGCTTTCCCACCGCTTTGGCGCCGCTCCAGCGATATGGACAATCTCGTGATTGGGCGAGCGCGGCGAAAGGCTGATGGCGCCGCGAAAGCCGCTGCAGCGGCCGCACATATGGCAGTCGGAGGCGCCGCGCATGGTCTTGATCGCGACGAGCGGCGCGCAATTGACCATCCGCACCCCGGCGTTCCCGGTCTGCCGCGACACCGCCCAGGCCTCTTCGTCGACAGCGAAATGGACCGGCGCCAGTTTGGCGAGCACGCCGAAGACACCGTTCACCGGGCAAAGATAGTGGCACCAGACACGCTTGTTGCGGCCATACAAATAGCCGGTGACGATCGCGCCCAGCGTCGAGCCGCCGAGAATGAGCAGCACTGGCTTTGGATATTGGTAGACGCTGATCATCTGCCCATAGATCGTGGTCATGGCAAAAGCCACGAAGGGCCAGCCTTTCCAAGTAATCCAATGGGGGATCGCATGGCCCCTGCTGTAGTGGCTCACAGCCTCGGTCAATGCCCCCTCGGGACAGAAAAGCCCGCACCAGGAGCGGCCAACCAAAACCATGCTGAGGAGGACAAACGGCCACCAGACACCCCAAAAGGCGAACTGCGCAAAGAGCGTAAGATTGTCAAAGATGTGGGCCAGGCGTCCAGGCAAAGGCAGAAACGCTGGGATCGCGACAAGAACCAGATAAACGAGAACGATTGCCCATTGGCCTCGCTGGATGAGCCGTTGATGGCGGCGCAACCCGTCGCCAAGTGCGTTCATCGCTCGTGGGAGCCAGCCCCGGCGCTCCGGTTCGAAACGAGGAGCCGGATGCGCGGGCGCCGCAAGGGAGGGCACGGGCTCTGGCGAAACCAAGAATTCCGTCATGCAAACCGCTCTCCAACCGCAATGAGCGCTCCCGGGGAATGTCTCTCGCGAGACTTATTTCGCGACCAGCACCGCCTTTGGCGCATCGGGATGAAAATCATCGAAAAAAGCATATTCGCCAGGGTCAAGCGTCCGGAACACAAGCATCGAACTCGACTTCGGCGCAAGCACCTTTTCCTTGCGCAGTTCGTTGCTTTCGAATTCGGCCGGCGTTTCGCCCGCATTGATCAGATGCAGCCGGAACTGCCGGTTGGCTGGCACTTCAAGACGCTGCGGAACGACCACGCCATCCTTGAACTCGATCCGGAAAACTTGCTCTTCCTCCGCCCGCGGAGCCACCGGACCGCATGCGAGAAGGATGGCCGCCACCAAAATTGCCGCCACGCCCCCCAACAACCAACCCCTGACACCCACTTCAATACGCACCTTTTTTTCCTATTCCAGCATAAGTGAACTCAAATTCGACGGCGAAGGTCTTGAACCAAGGAGCAACGCCGGTTTCCTTGTCGACATGGCGGCCGAAATGGGCGTGCCCATTCGCATCCGGCGGCGCGATCGTGAGAATGAGCTTGTATTTGCCAGGCCCCATCATTTTAACGTTGTCGCCATAGTGGGGGCCGTCATTGGCGACCATCGGCATGAAGTCGCCTTTCTGAGTCTGTTTGTCATCAAGCTTCGTCAGCTCATAGGCGACCGTGAGATAGGGAATCCATTCGCCGTCCGCGAAACCGTTCTTGTTGTCCTTAGCCGCCTTGATATCGGATTCAAGATGCACGTCGGATTCAGCGGCCGGCCGCATGACGCCGGGGGGATCCATTTCGATCGGCTGCAGATAGACCGCGCCAATCTCCATCCCGTTTTTTTCCTGCGATGCACCAACGGGATATTCCTTGGCCGTGGCAGCACCGGCGATTGCCAATACGCTCGCGGCAAGAACCAAAGTAAACCCAAGCCGCGCCATTTTGTTTTCCCGCAATGCGCCGATGAAACCCAGACCTTAGCTCAATAATCGATAACTATACCAGACAAATCGTAACTTTTATATTGAAAACCACGTGACTATGTAGACCGATGTTTTACAATCATTTTAAAAATGTCAATTTAGAAGTATTTCAAGCTAGTTGTTTCTACTGTTTGCCGGTTTGCTACTTTTTGAGTGCACGAGATAGCCGGGAGATGTCAATATCGGAGCCTGCGATACCAAAGCGCAGCCAATCCGGATGCGCTGTGAAACGCCGTACCAATATGCCATTTCTCGCCAGATGATCGAACCAAACTTGCGCGTCATTGTGACACGCAAGCCGGAAGAGCGCATTGCTGCCAGCCACTGAAAAACCGGCCGCTGCCAGTATGTTGTCGAGCGCCAAGCCCTGTGCCATGAGGCGCATCGACGCGTCCGCGAGCCAGGCACGATCGAGTAAGGCTTTTGAACCGATCGCGATGGCCACGCCCGAGACCGGCCAGGGACCGAACGCGGCACGAAGTTTCTCCGCGAGAGCTTTCGGCCCGGCCGCGAAACCGAGCCGGAGCCCGGGCAAGCCATAAGCCTTGCCGAAGGAGCGCAACACAATCATCCCTTGTTCCGGCATCCCCGGAACGGCACTGGCGCCTGGTTCAAGAAAATCGACAAAGGCTTCATCGACAACCAACAAGCCGCCACTCCCAGCGAGCGCCGTCGCGAGTGCATGGAGATCCGCCGCCGCGACAAGTCTGCCGTCGGGATTGTTGGGATTGACGATGATCACAACATCCTGCCGTTCGAGTTCCGCGAGGTCGCGGGCAATTGTCACTTTGGCTCCGGCCGCGGCCCAGCGTGCCGCATATTCGCAATAGGTAAATCCCAGGATTCCAACCCACTTTGCGGGCACGAGATGGGGCAGCCAATTGATGATCGCCTGGCTGCCCGGCGCGGCAATCGTCTCGGCGGTCATGGGGGTGCGGTAGGCTCTTGCGGCCGCCGCTTCGAGCGAGCGAATCGCCTCCTGTTCCGGCAATCGCGCAAAACTTTCCGGTGGCGGATTGGCGAACGGATAGGGATAGGGGTTGATACCGGTCGAAAGATCGAGCCAGGGTTCTGGGGCTTGCGGATAGGCTTGTCGCGCGGCAAAGAGGTTGCCGCCATGCGCGGGCATTTCAAAGCTTTGAACGGACGTCTCACCCATGGATTTGGCCGCAAATTTGACGCTCGCGGCCCTCGCGGCCACCCTCGAGGCGGGCCTTGGCTATCCGCCCTGGCTGTTTCGCGCGATCGGTCATCCGGTCACTTGGATCGGTTGTCTGGTCGCGCTCGGCGACCGGCGCTTGAACCATACGGATCGCTCCTTTGCGTACCGGCGGACAATGGGAGTGGTGGCGCTCGCCTTGCTTTTAGCACTCGCTTGGAGTGCCGCCACCCTTTTCCACCTTGCGCTTGCGAGGCTCCCTCCCGCGGCCGGCTTGGCTCTCATGGCACTTGCCGCCTCCAGCCTCATCGCACAACGAAGTCTCGACGCACATGTCCTGGCCGTCGCCGAGGCGCTCGCCATAGGATTGGACGAAGGCCGCGTGGCGGCAGCTAAAATCGTCGGCCGCGATGTCGCGTGCCTCGATGAGGCTGACGTCGCCCACGCGGCGATCGAGAGCCTCGCCGAAAATTTCTCCGACGGTATCGTGGCGCCCGTGTTCTGGCTCGCACTCGGCGGCCTTCCGGGCGGTGTTTGCTACAAGGCCATCAACACCGCCGACAGCATGATCGGCCACCGGACGCCGCGGTACGCGGCCTTCGGTTTTGCCGCCGCGAAACTTGACGATCTCGTCAATTTTGTTCCAGCGCGGCTCTCCGCCTTGTGGGTCGTCATCGCGGCACGGATCGTCCCAGGCACTTCGCCCAAAACAGCCTGGCGTGTCGTGCGGCGCGACGCGCGCGGGCACCCTTCCCCCAACGCCGGCTGGCCCGAGGCGGCGTTCGCCGGCGCTCTCGGCTTGCGGCTTGGCGGCCCGCGTGCCTATGCGGGAACGACGGTTGACGATGCCTGGATCGGTTCAGGCAAAGCGCCTTGCACCCAAGACATAAGGCGCGCGCTCGTTCTCTATCGAAGTGCCTGCACCGTCCATTGGATCGCCCTGGCGCTGACGGCAATTCTTATCTTGCAAGCGTGAGAAGACGATCGAGGTCGAGATGCGTTTCAAGATGCGCAGCGACGGCGTCGAGCGCCGCCTCCAGAGTCTCTTCATAGGAGACGCCGGACCCTTTGCCGCCAAGGCGGGCGAGGAGAGCGCTTCGTTGCCCGGCGTCCGTGAAAAGCCCATGCACATAGCAGCCGCTCACCAAACCGTTGGCGGACACTGCGCCATCCTTGCGTCCATCGCTAAAATGCAACAAAGGCCGCCCGCAATCCGGCCCAAAACTGCGGCCAATATGCATTTCATAGCCGGTGAAAGGGGCGCTGGTGCGCGCGTCTTTTCCTTGTACGGGCGCCAGCAATTTGTCGCCCAAGAGATCCGTCTCGATGTCGAGCAGGCCAAGCCCTGGCATCTCGCCAGGAGGACCTTCGATGCCTCCGAGATCGCGAATGACTTTGCCAAGCATCTGATAGCCGCCGCAAAGGCCGAGCACATGGCCGCCGCGCCGCAGATGCGCGCGAAGATCGATGCCCCAGCCCTCGCCCAGGAAACACGCAAGATCGGCTAGCGTCGTTTTCGAGCCAGGCAGAATGACAATCGCCGCCTCAGCTGGCAAAGTTTCGCCACGTCGCACCATCACGAGACGGACATCACTTTCTAGCACCAGCGGATCGAGATCGTCGAAATTGGCGATGCCAGGCAAAACTGGGACAGCGATCGTGATCTTGCCGTCTCCGCGGGGCTTGCCAATGGGAAGGCCCTGCGAATCCTCCTCCGGCAAATGGGCGGCTGTGGCACAAAACGGAATCAGCCCAAGGCTGGGCCAACCTGTAAATTCCTCAATCCTTCGCATGCCATCGGCAAACAAAGAGGAATCGCCGCGAAACTTGTTCACCAAAAACCCTTTGATCAATTCCGCATCGGCCGGATCGATCACCGTCTTGGTCCCAACGATCTGAGCGATGACACCGCCGCGATCGATGTCACCCATCAAAATCACCGGCACATTGGCGGCGCGGGCAAAGCCCATGTTGGCGATGTCGTTCGCGCGCAAATTGATTTCCGACGCGCTGCCGGCGCCTTCCACGAGGACCAGGTCAGGATTCCCACACAGCGTTGAGAAACTGTCGAGCACGGCCGGAAGAAGTTTTGGTTTGAGCTCCTGGTAATCGCACGCCCGAGCCTGGCCAATGACCTTGCCGCGTAAAACGATTTGGGCGCCATGTTCGCTGTGCGGTTTCAACAGGACAGGATTCATGTCGATGCTTGCGGGCACCCCGCAGGCCCGTGCCTGCGTTGCCTGGGCCCGGCCGATTTCGCCGCCGTCCGGCGTAACGGCAGCATTGTTCGACATGTTCTGCGGCTTGAATGGGCGGACAGTGAGCCCGCGATTGCGATAGGCGCGGCAGAGACCGGCGACAATCAGCGATTTGCCAACTCCGGAGCCAGTGCCTTGCAGCATCAGACTTTTGGCCCGCCGCGCGACGTTCAGAACTCGATCCCCTCTTGCGCCTTCACGCCAGCCTCGAAATGATGCTTAACGAGACTCATCTCGGTCACAAGGTCCGCCACTTCCAGCATTTCGGGCTTTGCATTGCGGCCGGTCACGACGATGTGAAGCGCTGGTCTGCGGGACCGCAACACCGCGATCACCTTATCGAGAGGCAAATACTCGTAGCGCAACGCCACGTTCAATTCATCGAGGACAACAAGTTTTAGCTTGGGATCGGCGATGAGGTCTTGCGCCTTCGACCAAGCCGCCGCCGCTGCCGCCATATCCCGCGCGCGATCTTGCGTCTCCCACGTAAATCCTTCGCCCATCGTGTGCCAGGACAAAAGATCGGAAAACCGGTTCAAAGCCCGTCGCTCGCCGGTATCCCATGCGCCCTTGATGAATTGCACGACGCCGCAAGGCCAATCATGCCCAAGCGCGCGCAGCAAAAGCCCCAAGGCCGCCGTCGATTTCCCCTTGCCCTTGCCGGTATGGACGATAAGGAGGCCTTTTTGGGTGATGGTCTTGGCGGCGACCTCGGCATCCTGCGCGGCCTTGCGCTTTTCCATTTTTTGCTTGTGGCGAAGAGCTTCGTCGTCCAGCACGCCGGTTCTTCCTTTCAATCGCTTGCAAGAATGACATGCGAGGTCTTGAAGAGCGCGGTAACCTCCGCGCCAGCCGCCACTTCGGCGGCATCGGCGCCTTCGCTGGTGATCACGGCCACGAGGGTTTTTCCCTCACCAATATCGATGGTGACCTCGCTATCGGCACCATCGTCGATGCGGCTAATGATTTTTCCGGCGATTCTGTTGCGTGCCGAGATGCGTAACGCCTCGCCACGGGGCGCCAGCATCACCGAAGACGCATCGACCATGGCGATGCAGCCTCGGCCAATCGTGAGTCCGAGAGCCTTCACGCTCGCATTGGTGACGGCGGTTGTGATCATAACGCCGGGCGAGACTTCAAGCTTGACCTCGTTATTGATCGTCGCCGGAGTGATTTTGACGACCTCGCAAAATAACGCGTTGCGGAGGCTGAGTTTGAGGCCGATGCCCAAAAAGAGCAAGTCACGCTCGTGCTCCAAGCCTTCTTCAGCGATCGCCGTCGAGATATGTCCGAGTTTTTCCTCGAGACGGCGGAAGGCGGCGATCAACCGCCGTCCTTCAATCGTCACTTCGGCGCCGCCGCCATGCGAGCCGCCTGTACGGGTGATGAAGGCCGGACGCGGCAGCAGATTGTTGATCGCATTGACTGCGTCCCACGCCGTCTTGTAGCTGAAGCCCGTAACCTCCGCCGCCTTGGTGATGCTCTTGTGCTCCACCACGGATTCGAGCAGGGCGATGCGCTCGCGCCCGATCAGCAGCCGGCCGCCGGCACGCCATGCCAGCAAGCTATCTATCTCTCCGGGTGAACTCCGCGCCAATTTGCCCTCCCTAAATCTGGCCGGTTCCCGGCATTTTTTCCACCGGCATTCCCAATATGCGATATGTTGATGCAGGTTGATAGTTATCCTTTTACCTGCTGGCGCGGCCTTTGCCGAATGGGCGGCCGAGCGCCTATGGACGCAGGCCTTCCAAACCCATAATGGATGAGGCAGGGAGGCAAACCTACGGATTTTTCGATTTTGACAACGCTTCTTTTGAGCCACCCCGCGTGTCTTGATCACGACACCGGAACTGGTCATCCCGAACGCCCGGACCGCATCCGCGCGATCATGGAAGCCCTCAATGAGCCGCGCTTCGCGCCGCTGCGGCGGGCGGAGGCCCCCGGAATCAATCGCGCCGCCGTCTTGCGGGTGCACCCCGCAGATTATGTCGATGCGATCGAATCGGCCTCCCCCGCGCGAGGACGAATCTATCTCGACGCCGATACGCCAATGAGCACAAAAAGCTTTGCCGCAATCGCGCATTGCGTCGGCGGCGTCACATCGGCGGTCGATGACGTCATGCAAGGAGCCGTTCAAAACGCCTTCGTCGCAATGCGCCCCCCGGGCCATCACGCCGGGACCGCATCGCCGATGGGGTTTTGCTTCTTCAACACCGCGGCGATTGCCGCCCGTCACGCCCAAGCCGTCCACGGCGCCGAGCGGGTGGCGATCCTCGATTTCGACGTCCATCACGGCAATGGGACACAGGAGATTTTCTGGTCCGACGCCTCGGTGCTCTATGCCTCGTCGCATCAAATGCCGCTATTCCCTGGCACGGGCGGGCGCGACGAATGCGGTGAGCACGACAATATCGTCAATGCACCGCTCCTTCCCGGCAGCAATGGCGAGATATTCAAGGAAGCCATGGAACTGGCGCTGCTGCCGCGCATCGATGCGTTTTGTCCGGATTTGATTGTCATCTCGGCGGGCTTCGACGCGCATCGCCGCGATCCGCTGGGCGGCCTTGATCTCGGCGAAGCGGATTTCGCCTGGATCACCGCCCGGCTCATCGAGATCGCGGCAAAACACGCCAAGGGCCGTATCGTCTCGATTCTCGAAGGCGGCTATGATCTCCAAGGCCTCGGTCTCTCCGCCGCCGCGCATGTCGCAGCGCTAATGGAGGCATGAAGAGGTTTTTGACCGAAACCATGTCCAAATCGTACCAAAACGTTTCACGTGAAACGTTTTGGTACGATTGCGCTGCTCCAAGGCTGCACCGCCTCATACATTTTTCGGCATCTGAACGAAGTGGTGTTCTGCGCAAAAGCTGTATTTTCGGCCGCCGGGATGACGAGCGGCGATTGCGCGAGTCCGCGACGCATTGTTCACGGCCATTCCGATGCCAGAACCGAAATACATGTGGAAATACGAGGCTAGATGTCCCATCTAAGGAAAGCGTCGACTCTGACGCGGCAGCTGTGGGGATTTGGCGATGCGCCGGGACTGGACAATTGGAGTTCTCGCGATCGCCTCAGCGTTTGCTTTTGCACCGGCCGCGCAAGCATCTACACCGCACAAGGGAACTGCCGCTTACCGGCATGCCAGGGGCCCCTCTCACCGGACCTATATCCGCAGCGTCGGGCACGGAGAACGAGCCCTCTACACGACCGGACGAAAAGGCCACATGATCGACCTCGTTGGCGACCCGGACAGTGGGTATGGTTTTTATCCGCTGCCGGTCCGTTATCGCATCGGGGCCGCGCGCTATCGCGCGACGCATCCGCGTCCGCCGTGGGACAACCCGGTTCTTTTCGCGATCGCCGCTGACGCCTCGCGCTACTATGATTGGATTCCGACGAACCAAGGCTACCGCTACGGCGTCTTCAACCCTGAGGATGGCGTTGGAACGCCGTTCTTCGGCGGCTACTATGGGTCTGGCGATTGACGGCAAGCCGACCCGTCTGCCTCCGGGCATTGCTTCCGTGCCCTGATATAAAATATCCGCATATGTTTCGCGAAAGCCCCGGCTGTTAGTTCACGTCCCGGTTTCTGCTCTCCGCCCAGATAAGCACCGGTTTGTGAGAGCCAACTGGGAAACGAATCACATGCCAATGCGAATGGGGAGTGGAATTGATCGCCGTCCAGGCTGGCCGGTGGCCGCCGCGATGTGTTTGCTTGCCGGAATTGCCAGCTTGTGGCTAAGCCCGGCCTTCGCGACAGGGATAAATCCGAATTTGACTTTAATCTGTCCCAGCGGCGGGCTGGGCGAACCTCAATTGGGCGATCCAAAGACAGGAAAGACTTTTGCGATCACCGATCCGCAGATCAAAGCGGTTGCCGTAAAAGCTTGCAACCCGCCAATTCTCGGCGGCGCCAGCGGTCTCGTGAACATCGTAAACAGCCGCAACGTCCCGATTTTTGTTGGCTTCACGACGATCGATCACAATCCAGGACCCATTTCATGGGGCAATGGCTGCACCAAGTCGGGTACGGGGGCAATAATTGCCAGCGGAGCTACGTGCATCGCCAACGTGACAAGCAATGGAGTCGCTTCGCGTTTTTGCGCCTCGTTGACGCAAGTTCCGGCGGATTGTTTCAATGCCCAAGTCAATCATCAAACCATGGTCGAAACAAACTTTGAACCCGCCAGCAATCCGGGCTGCTTCAATAAGGGAAACTGTGTCTGGTTTGATATAAGTGTCATTCCATCGACGTGCACCGACACATTATGGAAGGCAAACCAATGCGCGGGGACCGGCGGTGCCGCGTACAATCTTCCAGTGTCGGTCGCCTGCAATGGCAATACGATTTATACGTGTCAAGGGCCAGCCAGCACCAAATATGGGACGGCAAACTATCCCAGCATGTGCGGCAACCCGAATGCGATATGTCAGGGTTCTGCCAATTGCCTCAATGCGTATTTTTATCCAATGTTCGATCCTCCCGAGAACCAATATCAGCCGAACACTGCTTGCTTGAGCGGCCAAACTTTGACCGTCAATTTCCTGGCCGGACAATAAGTTCTTGAGCCTGCCTGCACTCTGTAGAACTTGGATGCCAAAACCGCCGCGATGAAAGCTGGCGGAGCGAGTGAAGGGAAAACCGCAAGGAACTGGGCGCCGGTCTCGCGCCACTCCTTGCGGTTATTGGCATCATGCCCGGCGATTTGCGCCGGCACTAAGGACCTCAACGGCCGCCCGCCTTGGCCACGGAGCATTCGCCCGGGATGCTTAACCCTCCCGATTCGGGGTCCCAAGCACATGAACGTTGGGCGCCAGCATCGCATTGTCGAACTGCTGGGTGAACATGGGCGCCGCGAAAAAAGCGACTGCCCGCAAGGTGTCCTTGCCCGTGTTGGCGAGGTCATGACGTAACGGCGTCGGGAGAACGAACACGCTGCCAGGTCCGACCGCATGGATGGTGCCATCTTCCAAGCGAAGTTCGCCAGCACCGGAAAGGATATACTGCGTCTCCTCGGTGGCGTCGGTATGCCAGCCGAGCCGCCCGCCCGGCTCGATTTCGTACACGATGGTGGAGGATTGGGTCGCACCATGTCCGCCATAGGTGGCGAATGCGCCAGCCCAGCGGACCGCAGGGTCATCGACTCCGCCGACATGCGCGCGCGGAAGATTTTGGGTGGAAACGACATAGGCTGAGCTCACGGCTGCCTCCTGATGACGAACTCGCCCGGCGGCACCGCACGGGTCTCGCAAGCGATATGACTGCTTTCTAATGACGTCAACGCGTAATTCATATCAATGTGAACGGCTAAAGCAAAGACGCCGTCTGTACGGCAATCTCCGGCGCAACATTATCCTTGAAGTCGTAAAAAACCCGAGTAGCCTCTGCCTATCGATCAGTTGACCGCATAGACACCGTCTTACGAAGACTGGAGCTTTACTGATGACAACACGCATTGACCTCATCAAGATTTTCGTCGTCGCCGTTCTTCTTGGGATCCTGTTGTTTTATCTCGCACATCGTGGTGCGTGAGCGAGCTAGGCCGACACATATCTGCGAGCGGCTTGTAACCTTCTGGACAAGATTTTACTCCAATCCCTCGCAGGCGGTGATTTCGATGCCAAAGCCGGACAGGCCGACATAAGTCATCGGCCGCGACGTTCGCAGGCGAATTGAGGAGATGCCAAGATCTCGCAGGATCTGGGCACCGAGACCGATTTCACGCCATTCTTGGATCCGCTTCGTTTCAGAATCGTGTTTTTCCGTATCAGCGATGCTGACTGGAACGCCCGCCGTGCCGTCGCGCAAGAAGATGAAGACACCTCGGCCGTTCTTCGCGAACGCCGCGAGCGTTTTGCGAATACTGTCGCCGCCAGAAATGACATCGGTGATGATATCGACACGATGCAACCTTGCCGGAATATCACGGCCATCGCCGATCTCGCCTTGGACAAAGGCGAAATGCTGGACGGCGTCATAGGGCGTGACATAGGCATAGCCGGTGAGCGGACCGCTGGTGCCCGTCACCTTGAAGGTTTTGACGCGCTCGACGATTTTCTCTCGCGCCTGCCGGTGCGCGATTAGATCCGCGACCGATATCCGTTTGAGTTCGTGCTTTGCCGCGAATGCCTCGATTTGCGGACCCGCCATGACGGTGCCGTCGTCATTGGCAAGCTCGCAGATCACGCCGACAGGCGGCAGTCCCGCGAGATTGCAAAGATCGACCGCCGCCTCGGTATGTCCCGAGCGCATGAGGACGCCGCCCTCCCGCGCGATCAGCGGAAACACATGGCCAGGGCGGACGAAATCTTCGACGCCCATATTGCGATTTGCGAGGCCGCGAACGGTGTTGCTGCGCTGCTCGGCCGAAATCCCGGTGGTCAAACCGTGTCTGACATCGACCGAGACGGTGAAGGCGGTGCCGAGGGGCGCCTCATTGGCCGCCACCATCGGCTGGAGGTTGAGGCGCCGTGCGTCGGCGGCGGTCACAGGCGCGCAGACGATGCCGCAGCTGTTGCGAATGATGAAGGCCATTTTTTCCGGCGTGCAAAGCGACGCCGCGCAAACCAGATCACCCTCATTTTCACGATCGTCATCATCGGTAACGATGACGATTTCGCCGCGCGCGATGGCTTCAATCGCTTCCGTGACGGAATGAGACATGGGTACAATCCCTTCGGTAGCGCCGGATTCAAGAAAATCATTCGGCGTGACAGCGCCCCCTGTCTCGCGCAGGATCAGTTGCGCCGTCTCACGCGAGACCCAAGCCGTGTTTTGATTGCAGATTTGCGAAACGGAGCCCTTAGAGAGGCCGGTTCGCCGCGCGAAATCCGCGCGGGTGAAATTGTTGCGTTTGAGCCAGTCGCGGAGTTTCAAAATCTTTGCCCGGGAAATAGGTTAGTTTAGCAAGGCTAAACTATGCACGTGGTGCCGTTTTGCAATAGCAAACGCGGCCCCCTTACGGGAGAAGTGCGGTGGCCTGCTGCCAAGAGCGGCGGACGAAGTCTGCCGCAGGTTCAGCGCACGCAAGACTTGCAGACTGCCCAGTCCAAGCCTGGAGTTTTTCTTTATCGCAGGCCCTCTGCGCGTCGTCCCGCATGGCTTGGGTGAGCCCGCGCTGAACAGGGTAAGGCGCCGGTGGCGGCGCGCCGTGCCCATCGGCGGCGCGCACATAAGCATTGGCAATCGCACGCCCCAAACGCCCGCTGAACGCACGGGTCAGAACCGTTTCTTCCGGCTCCAGTCCGGCCAGGGCATTGGCCCATGCGGGGTTCAATTTGGTTTCCGGGCAGCGGAGAAAGGCTGTTCCCATTTGCACGGCGCAGGCGCCGAGTGTGAGTGCCGCGGCAATTCCGCGTCCGTTGCCGATACCGCCGGCAGCGATGACCGGAACCGACAGGCTGTCGGCGAGACGCGGCAGCAAGGCGAAGAGGCCGATGGCTTGGTGCTCGGCTGCTGATTGGTCAAAAGCACCGCGATGCCCGCCAGCCTCGATACCTTGGGCAATGATTGCGTCCGCTCCTGCTTCCTGCGCGCAAAGCGCCTCGGAAAGTGTCGTCGCGGTGGCGAACCAGGCAATTCCCTGCGCCTTGAGTGCCGCTACGAATTGAGGAGAGAAAACGCCCATGATCGACGAGACGGCACGTGGCCTTGCGGCAAGCAGCGCCGCGCATTGGGCGTCGAAATCCGGTCCCCGCGCGTCGCCTGCTTGCGGGGCAACCTCAGGCCCCCAGTCCGCCAAAAAACGCCGGACTTTGGCTTCGGCATCCCTGTCCCGGTAGGGTGGTGGATCAGGAACCCACAGATTGAGTTGGAAGCTTCCATGGCTCTGACGCCGGAACGCGGCGGACCACTCCGCAATACCTGCGGGTGGCGTCAATAGAGCGCCCATGGCACCCATACCTCCCGCATTGGCGACAGCCGCGCTCAATTCCACCGGGCATGCGCCGGCCATCGGCGCGAGCAGAATGGGAAGTTCGAGCCCGTAGCTTGCGCAAAAATTTTCGGCACGCGCGCGGGCGGAAGAGGCAACGCCATGCGGGCGTGAAACTTTCTCTTCAGCCAATCCGTCCCCCATTCGCATTTATGTCGCGGAAAAAGGCCATTTCGGACCCTCTCCGGTTTGGCCGCGATGGCGCAGGAACTGGTCGGCAAGGACGCAGGCGACCATCGCTTCGCCGACCGGGACGGCGCGGATTCCGACGCAAGGGTCATGGCGGCCCTTGGTCGCGATCTCGGTCTCTGCACCAAAGCGATCGACGGTCCGGCGTGGCTGCAAAATCGACGAAGTCGGCTTGACCGCGAAGCGCGCGACCACCGGCTGGCCGGTCGAAATTCCACCGAGGATGCCACCCGCATGGTTCGACAGAAACAGCGGCACGTCGCCGTTACCACGGCGGATCTCATCGGCATTGGCCTCGCCGAACAGCGCGGCGGCGGCAAAACCATCACCAATCTCGACGCCCTTGACCGCGTTGATGGACATCAAGGCGCTGGCAAGCTCGGCGTCGAGTTTGCCATAGATGGGCGCCCCCCACCCCGGCGGCACCTGTTCGGCGACGATCTCGATGACGGCGCCTATGGAGGAACCAGCTTTGCGGATGGAATCGAGATAGGTTTCGAAAAACGCCGCCGCTTTAACGTCGGGACAGAAGAAGGGATTTTTGCCGACCTCGTCCCAATCCCAGTTGGCGCGATCAATGGCATGCGGGCCCATTTGCACGAGGGCGCCGCGTATCAGTACGGGTGCGATGATTTTGCGGGCGATGGCGCCCGCCGCCACACGCATGGCAGTTTCGCGGGCGGAGGAACGGCCGCCGCCGCGGTGGTCGCGAATTCCGTATTTCGCATCATAAGTGACATCGGCGTGGCCGGGCCGGTAGGTGTCCTTGAGGGCGTCGTAGTCTTTCGAGCGCTGGTCGGTATTTTCGATCAACAGCCCAATCGGCGCCCCGGTCGTTACTTGCCGTTTGGTTTTTTCGTCTTGAAAAACGCCTGAAAGGATTTTGACCTGATCGGCCTCTTGGCGCTGGGTGGTAAAGCGCGAAGTGCCTGGGCGGCGCTGATCAAGGAAGACCTGGATCTCAGCCGCTTCGAGCGGGATCAGGGGCGGGCAGCCATCGACCACGCAGCCGATCGCCGGCCCGTGGCTTTCGCCAAAGGTCGTGACGCGGAAGAGATGGCCGAAGGTGTTGTGGGACATGGGCGACAGCTGCGCGATGTTAGATGTGGCAAGGGCTCGGCTGCAATTTAGCCTATAAGTGATTACTTGGACGGTTGAGCGGGATTGTTGGGTAGGGCATCGCCGCTGCCCCAACCAAAATTACCCCATCTGACGTCGGTGACTTCCAAACGCTTCCTTAGCAGTTGCGCCCGGGCCTCGGGAGAAAATTTCACACCGCCCGCATTAGCATCGATGAGGTTAAGCGCCCATTCACGTGCCTCACTAATCTGCTTTTCCTTGTCTGGATCAACCCTCAAAACATTCACACCTATTTGCACTAGATCTGCATTACGCTTTTCAAACCATATAGTGTAGCTAAATATAAGACTAGCCGAAGTGACAAATAATGATGCGATACTTATCAAGATCTGCATCACGGAGTTCAGACTGGGCAGCTGCATCGATTTCTCTCCAAAGAACAATGCATTGTGCATGTGCACCCTTCGGTATTTCACGACTGGATGCGTCGACGGCACAAACGAGCGCCTCACCCCTTCTCCTTCAGCAGCCGGCCCTTTTCGCGGTTCCAGTCGCGTGCTTTTTCGGTCTCGCGCTTGTCGTGCAATTGTTTTCCCCGCGCCAGCGCGATCTCGATTTTGGCCCTGCCCTTTTCGTTGAAATAGATTTTGAGCGGCACGATCGTCATGCCTTGCCGCTCGGTTCCCTGCGAAAGCTTGGCGATCTCGCGCGCTTTCAGCAGCAGTTTGCGCGGACGTTTCGGCTCGTGGTTGAAACGGTTCGCCTGCAGATATTCCGGGATATTCGCATTGACGAGAAACACCTCGCCCGCGCGATCGACGCTCGCATAGCTTTCCGCGATGGTGGCCTTGCCAGTGCGCAAGGATTTCACCTCGGTGCCGGTGAGCATCAAGCCCGCTTCAAAGGTTTCGCCGATTTCATAATTGTAGCGCGCGCGCCGGTTGTCCGCGGCAACCTTATACGTTCGCTCTGGCTTTGGGGCCACTTAGGACACCCCGCATAAGTTTGCTGCGTTAGGCATGAATGAGCCCCGCGTGGACCATCGCCGCCTTGATCGCGGCTTGCGCGCTCGTTGAAGCCGCCAACATGGGAAGCCGTATTTCGCCGGAAATCTTGCCAAGAGCCGAGACCGCATATTTCGGCCCCGCCGGATTGGGTTCGACGAACAAAGCCGCGTGCAACGGGGTCAATTGGTCTTGCAGCTTCAAGGCCGCCGCGAAATCGCCGGCAAGGCACGCCTCCTGCATTTGCGCGCAAAGTTTCGGCGCGACATTGGAGGTCACGGAAATGCAGCCATGGCCGCCATGCGCCATCACCCCGAGCGCGGTCATGTCCTCGCCCGAAAGCTGGATGAAATCAGGCCCCAGCGCCTGGCGCTGCAAGGCGGTGCGGGCAAGATTGCCGGTCGCATCCTTGACGCCCGCGATGTTCTTCAATTCATAGAGCCGCTTCATCGTGTCGATGGCCATATCGACGATCGAGCGCGGCGGGATATTGTAAATGATGATGGGGATGCCGACGGCATCATTCACCGCCTTGAAATGGCGGTAGAGACCCTCCTGCGACGGCTTGTTGTAATAGGGCGTGACGACAAGGAGGCCATCAGCGCCGGCTTGCTCCGCGAAACGCGCAAGTTCGATGGCTTCTTGCGTGTTGTTCGAGCCCGCCCCGGCAATGACAGGCACTCGCCCCTTGGCTTCGCCGATGCAGGCCGTGATGACCTTGCGATGCTCCTCATGCGAAAGCGTGGGGCTCTCTCCCGTCGTTCCTACCGGCACAAGTCCATGTGTGCCGCTGACGATCTGCCAGTCCACCAAGTCACGGAAACGGGTTTCGTCAAAGCTCCCATCTTCAAACGGAGTGACGAGCGCGGTGATCGAACCCCTGAAAGCCGTTTGTCTCCCAATTGCCACAGTTTTGCCTTTCCGAAGATCCCGCCCAAGTGACGCCTTAATTCACGGGCTCTGTACCGCATTGGACCCCGCACGAAGCGCCCCAAAAGCGCCAAGGAACGAAGACGAAGACATAGACACTAAACCAGCTGGCGGAAAGGGCTCTTTGCCAGGATCACGCAGCTGATTGCACGCCGGTCTTGGCCGGCCAGCGCTTTGGAGGACTTCGCGCGAGGCAGGCGCGGTTTGCTGTTTGTTAACGAAGAATCATTCAAAATTCTCCGTTTTCGCGCTGCTTTGTAAGATTGGATGAACCATGCTGACAAGGCATTATTTCCCCGGACGCCTTCTCGTCTCGCGAATTCTCATGGGGCGTTTCCCCGGAATCGGCGCTGTCGCCTTTTGCGCACTCACCGCTGGATGGATTGCCGGACAGCACGCGCAGTTTCCTTCGCAACCCCTTGAGAACCTCTCGTCCGCCGCTCTATCTCCTGCGCTGCCGCCACTCTCTCCGCGACAGGAGTTCCAGGCGCCACAAATCTCCAAGGGCACGGAGAATGGCGCGGCCGCAATGTCTCCCGCCAACCCGTTTTCTGGCGCCCCTCAACAAAGCGGGCAGCTCCCGCTGGAACCGGTTCCTCAGCAAGTTCATGACATGACCGGGTTTGCCCCAGCGGTCGCGGCTTATAAGTCTGGCGATCTCGCGCAAGGGGACGCCGCCGCCGCGGCAGCAAACGACAGGATCGTTAAAACGGCCCTGGAATGGGTCGCGCTGCGAAACTTTCCGCGCGAATCGGGGTTTGAGCGGGCGCAAGCTTTCATGCAGGCACATCCTGCATGGCCGGCCCTCGACTGGTTAAAAAGGCGCAGCGAGGAAGCGCTTTTCGGCGACCGCAAAAGCGTTGGACTGATCAAAAGCTTTTTCAGCGGCACCGATCCGGAGACACCGGCTGGCAAGCTTGCCCTCGCCCGCGCCCTGGCCAGCGATGGCAAGACCAGCGAGGCGGCCGCCCTTGCCCGCTCGGTCTGGCGCGAAGCCGACCTCAACCCTCAGCTTGAAGCCAAAATCAAAAGCGATTTCGGCAGCTATCTCGATAAGGCCGATCATAAATTCCGCGCCGATCGCCTGCTTTATAGGGAGCAAACCGCTTCGGCCTTCCGCGCCGCATCTTTGGCCGGACCGGACGAGCTGGCGCTCGTCAAGGCCAGAGCCGCGGTCAACGATGAAGCCCCAAGCGACAAGCTCATCGCGAAGGTGCCAGCGTCGCTAAGAACCGACCCTGGATTCCAGTTCGCATTGATCCACAAGCTACGCCACGCCGAGAAGATTCGCGCGGCGGCGGACCTTATGCTTGCCACCCCGCGTGACCCCGCGCTCCTGATCGACGGCGACGATTGGTGGGTCGAACGCCGGCTTCTCGCCCGTAAGCTTCTTGACCAAAACGACGCGGCGACAGCCTATAAGATTTGCGCGGAGCACTCCGCGATGTCGCATGAAATGCAAATCGAGGCGGAATTTCATGCCGGCTGGATTGCGCTGCGATTCTTGAATGACCCAGTGCGCGCATCCATGCATTTTGGCACGCTCGCCAAGCTCGCTGAAACACCAATGTCACGTGCCCGCGCCGCCTATTGGCAAGGCCGCGCCGCCGAGGCTTCCACGGGAGAGGGCGCCGCAGCCAGCGCTCATGCGTTCTACGAACAGGCGGCAAGTCATCCGGCGACCTACTATGGCCAGCTTGCGCGCGGAAAGCTCGGGCTTGCCTCATTGCCGATCCGCTCGATCGCCAACGAGGCCAAGGGTAACGAACGCGAAGATTCGATCAAGGTGATCGAACTGCTTTATACCGCGAGTGAAAAAGACTTGGCCGCGCCGCTCGTCTATGAAGCCGCCCGTCACCTCGCCGATGAAAGACAAGTGGCAGCCTTGGCAAGTCTCGTGTCGAAACAGCACGATGCGCATCTTTCGCTCAGTGTCGGCAAAATCATCAACCAGCGCGGCATGCCAGCCGACGCGCTGGCGTTCCCCGACTACGGCGTGCCATCGTTCACGCCATTGCAGAACTCCGCCGCGTCATCGGTTGTTTATTCCATCGCGCGCCAGGAGAGTGCCTTCGACCCAACGGCGGAGTCATCAGCTGGCGCCAAGGGTTTGATGCAGATGATTTTGTCGACGGCAAAACGGACAGCGGAGCGCGCCGGAGTCGCCTTCGACTCTAGGCGGCTTCTCACCGACGCAGCGTTCAACGCGCAACTCGCGGCGCGCCATCTCGGAGAACTCTTGGCCGAACAGAAGGGCTCCTACATCCTGACATTCGCCGCCTACAATGCCGGCGGCAAGCATGTGAAGGAATGGGTTGACGCTTATGGGGATCCCCGCAAACCTGGCGTCGATCCCATTGACTGGGTGGAGCGTATCCCGTTCACAGAAACCCGCAATTACGTTCAGCGGGTCATCGAAAATCTGGGCGTCTATCAGGTTCGCTTCGGTGAGTCGGAGCAAACGCCTGCGGAGGCTCTGCTCAACACGCAGGCAAAACTCTAGCAACGCTTGCGCCGCTAAAGCTTAGTGATCACGCCGCGCCGGCCGGGGCTTGGCGGCCCCGGCGCTTAAGATCGCGGTTTTGTTAACACGGCACCCCTCGAAATTTCGCGGCACTGCCGTATTATATAGCTCGATTATATAGCTCGCACGCAGCCTCATTGCGCACGATTCAGGCTCTTAGCCGCTTGCATTATTGGCCCTTCTGGCAGGGAATGCTTTTGCACGGCGATCCGCTTTCGCGACCCAAAAATGGAGTTTCCCTTGTTCGTATGTGCTGGCTTTGCCGCCCAAAGCGCGGACGATACACTTGGTCCTTTTTCCTTCAACCGGCGGGACCCCGGCCCGAAGGACATTCAGATCGAGATTCTTTATTGCGGCGTCTGTCATTCCGACCTCCATCAAGCGCGTAACGAATGGCACAACACGGTCTATCCCTGTTTGCCGGGGCATGAAATCATCGGGCGGGTGACGAAAACCGGCGCGGAGGTAACCCGTTTCAAGCAGGGCGATCTCGCCGGTGTTGGCTGCATGGTGGATTCCTGCCGCACCTGCGCATCCTGCCGGGAAGGTTTGGAGCAATATTGCGAAAAGGGGTTCAACCCGACCTATAACGGCAAAGAAACCGTTATTGGCGGCACGACGTTCGGCGGTTATTCCAATGCCATCGTCGTGGACGAGGCTTTCGTGCTGCGGGTGCCCGGCAATCTTGATCTGGCGGGTGTGGCGCCGCTTCTTTGCGCCGGGATCACCACTTATTCCCCGCTGCGTCATTGGAAGGTGGGAGCCGGACAGAAAGTGGGCATCGTCGGGCTCGGAGGCCTAGGTCACATGGGCGTGAAATTCGCGCATGCGTTCGGTGCCCACACCGTCCTGTTCACCACCTCCGAGAGCAAGGTGAAGGATGGCAAGCGGCTCGGTGCCGATGAGGTGGTGATCTCAAAAAATCCCAGCGAGATGGCCGCGCACGCCAGCAGCTTCGACTTCATCCTCGACACGGTTGCGGGCCCACATGAGATCAGCCGTTATCTCGATCTCTTGAAGCGGGACGGCACGCTGACTCAAGTCGGCGCACCCGAAAAACCCATGTCGGTCGAAATCTTCAGTCTCATTTTCAAACGCCGCAATTTTGCCGGCTCGCTGATCGGCGGCATTGCCGAGACACAGGAAATGCTCGACTTTTGCGCGGCTCACAATATCACAGCCGATGTAGAAGTGATCCCGATCCAGAAAATCAACGAAGCTTATGAGCGTATGTTACGAAGTGACGTCAAGTACCGGTTTACTATCGATATGAGTTCGCTGAAGCAGACGGCGTGAGCAAATCAATGAATAATTTCTTCGATGGTCCGTACTAGGACGGTGCCGTCATATGGTTTTATCAAGAACGTTCCGTCACGAGGCATCATATCGATGCGAATTCGATGGCCGGACGTGAGAACGATTCCTATTTCCGGCCAGCGCTGGCAAATACACTGAGCAAGTCCCAACCCATCGAGGGAGCCCGGCATCTCGACATCCGAAAAGACAACGCGCACCTCGGGGTGAGTTTCAAGCAGCCGCAACGCCTCGTCCGCATTGCATGCCTGCAAAACATCAAATCCCGCGTCCTTAAGAAGGTCGACGCCCATCAGTCGCACGAATGGCTCATCCTCAACAACGAGAACGACATCGTTAGGGCCGGAACTCTGCCTGGGCGATTTGACTGTCACGGGGAGGTAACATTAGCATTTGACAGAAGTTCCCGTGTTTTGATTAGTTGATTAACAAAGCATTGCGGTGCCGCTTTGGGCTCTTGGCGATCTTTGCTGTCGATTGCGCCCTGTCCGCGGTTACGCGAGCGGGCCTCCGGATGAGGAAATGAGTTTGCCGCAGTTTCCTTTCGAAAGCCGCTTCTTTTCAGCGGTCGATGGTCTACGCCTTCACGTGCGTGACTATGGCTCGCCGCTCGCGGCAGGCATCCCCATCGTCTGCTTGGCTGGCCTCACCCGTAATTCAGCGGATTTTGGCCCTCTGGCAAGCGCCCTCGCCGCCGGACAGGCCGGAGAAAAGCGGCGGGTTCTGGCGCTCGATTACCGCGGCCGCGGTCTATCGGATTATGACCCGGACTGGAAGAATTACAGCCTCGCTGTCGAAAACGGCGACGTGTTATCGATCCTCACCGCCCTCGAGATCGATGCCGCTATTTTCATCGGCACATCACGCGGCGGCCTTCATACCATGCTGCTCTCAGCAAGCCGGCCTGCTGTCCTTCGCGGTGCGGTTTTGAATGATATTGGTCCTGTCCTGGAGCCACGTGGAATGGCGCGCATCCGGGGCTATGTCGGCAAACTCCCGGCCCCGCGGTCGATCCCGGACGCCGTTGATCTGCTAAAGGAAATGATGAGCGAGCGATTCAACGGCCTCAGCCGGGCCGATTGGGAAACTTACGCCAAGATAACGTTCACTGATGCCGTCGGACGCATCGGTCCGCGTTACGATCAAAATTTGATGAAAACACTGATTGGCCTTGACCTTGAACAGCCCCTCCCTTCGATGTGGCCTCAGTTCGATGGACTGCGCGGCATCCCTTTGCTTATCCTCAGAGGCGCCAACAGCGATCTGCTTTCGGTTGAAACGCTCAACGAAATGAAAGCGCGGCATCCAGGCGCAGAAACCCATACGGTCAAGGGTCAAGGCCACGCACCGCTGCTGCTGGATCAGGAAACGATTGCCCGTATCTGCGCTTTCGTCGGCGAGATCGATCGCACGCCAGCAAGAGCGGAGTGATAGCTTAGGTGAGCAATTTTTCGATTCGATGGGCAATTTACGGATGGCGGGTTCGAGCGCCCAGTCCCCCAGTCAACCGCTCTTTCAACTCTTGTTCCCGCGGGCGCTAGACAATTGGCTCATCGCTCCTCTATAACCGCCGCTGCCCGGAGGCTCTCCAGAGTTCCGGCGGCGCCCAGGTAGCTCAGTTGGTAGAGCATGCGACTGAAAATCGCAGTGTCGGTGGTTCGATTCCGCCCCTGGGCACCAGCAAAATCAATAACTTAGCGATTTGCGTTTTCACCGTGTAGACACTTTTTCAGTCCGGTGTAGACACTTTTGGTCGCGATTTGTTTCCGTCCAGGCTCAAATTGACGACGATTCCCTTGGCTTTCTGGGAAAGTTTCGCGCCGCTCGAATAGTGCCGCGGAATGGTGTTGCCGAGGATGTCGGCGATCATCCCATCATCGGCGCCGGCCTCTTTCAGGCGTGTTCCCAAGGTATGGCGAAGGCCGTGGATCGTCAGGCCAGGGCCGATCAGGCCCTCACTCCGAAGGCTGTTACGGAACTTCGACCAGGACGAATTGAAGCCGGTCTCCGACCACGGCTGACCAAATGAGTTCACGGCGATTTGCACCGCATCGCTTGCCGGAAGCGCCTGTATGGCGTCGGCCAGGAGCGGATGAATGGGCGCCGAAATTTCTTTTTCCCGTTTGGCCGTCGTCACCGTAATCATGCCTCCGGCGATCGCCGCCTTGGTCACGGTCAACACGTCGGCCTTGCGGAGACCGGCACACATGGCAAGAGCGATCGGGACGCGAATATGCGGAGGCGCTTTCTCCAGAACGATCCGGCATTCTTCCTCCGTCCAGGGTCGATTCTGGACCAAACCGTCCCGCGGCTTGCGGATCTTTTTGACCCGCTCGGCCAGCGGGTTCTCTTTGATGAAATCATAATCCCGGCAAAACGGCAGCAGAATGCCAAGAAACGTGACGACATAGTTCGCCATCCATCGGCCGTGTTTGGGAAAAATCTTCTCGTCGCGAAGGCGTATGATCGTCGAGCGATTCAACGCGATCAAAGGCATGTCGCGGAGCGGCTCAAGGATGGCGATGGCCCGCTCATAGGAGACCCGGGTTTTGGGTCGCAGGGCGGCCCAAGCCGGAGTCCCGTGATAGGCATCTATCGCGAGGCCCAATGTTCCCGGCCTGGCGGTCTTTAGTTGCTGACTTTTTTCAATGGCGGCCAGCTCGGCGAAAAAAGCCGGCGATCCGAATTCGGCCTGGATCGGCGTCGCGGATTTACGATGGTAGCAATACCATATGCCGGTCCTGGGGTGCCGCCAGCGCCTAATCCCTTTTACCCGAACGAGCGTTCCCATGAGGGGCGTCCATCTTTTCGAGCCAATCCACGGTTTCAGAGGTCGCGCCGCGCGCGCCAAGCCTGTCTATCCAGTCGTCCAGGTCGCGGATGTCGTAGCGTTCCAGCCTCTTCCCCTGCCCCATCGCCAGAGGCTGCACCGGACATCGCGCCGTGAAAACGGCGAGGCTTATACCACAATAGGCCGCTGCCTGGGAGCGATCCAGCAAACGAGGCTCTATGGTGCGAACGCGAGCCATCGGGTCATTACCCCTGTGGCCATTGCGCAATTTCAGACTTTTTCTCGGAGCCCTGTACACGGTTCATATGCGCTGCTTTGCGTCGGAAAACGGCGTCAAGTGCCGTCATGCTCAACGTAGTGGCGCGGCAGTCCGGATTCCTGGTCGCGATCTGGTCAAAGTTGCCCCTGCCCTCCCCCGTCCATTTGTTTTTGCTCTTTGATGGTCATTTGTAGCGGCTCTCCTTGTGGCAAGCGTGAAGCTCCTCCTCTGACGTTTCGGCCCTTACAGGGTGCTGTTTGGCCCGCCGCTGTTCCAACGCCCGTGAACAACACCATGGACGAAAGGAACGACAATGACGAACCGAACCAGATACAGAACCGAAGCCGAACTGAAGGCGCTCTTTGAGCAGGCCGTCCGCGCGATCGGCTTTTACGAAGCTCAGCGCAAGGAAGCGCTGATGGCCCTCGAAAGTCTGAGACGGGCGCTCAATGCCCGCAGACCGAAGCCGCCGACACCTTAAACAAGGGTCCCGCCCAGCTTCGTATTGCGGGCAATAAGCTTGGCCAGAAATGATATGTGACCGGACCATGAACCGACAGGGCCGCCGAACGCTTCTCGGCGATCAACCGAGAGAGCGTCACCGAATGGCGAGACACCGAGTGGCTACTCCGGAAGCGCTGCTTTATGGCGCACCTAGCGCGCGGCCGGGCATCCGGACGCGCTGTGTGCCGCTAAATTCAAATGAAGAGCCGGTAGTCGTACGACGATGCGCCGAATCTTTGGAGTAGTGATCCAATACGTGCGATTTCGTTGGACGATTGAAGGGTCGCCGGAAACTTGGTGTAAAGATCGAAAGTGTTCCAGTTCATTTTTGAGAGCCCGAGTATTTCTTCGGCAATCTGCTGAAGGTCCGTTTTTCCTGCGTGTCGTCTGACCGTTAATGGCGCAGGAATCCGTCTCTTGCCCTGAAAATACTTACGGCGGGAATCCAGGGCGGTAGTCGCTCCATGCACCCAAACCAACGCCGTCCAGTCGTCAAGTTTCATCGCGGTGCCCCGCCGTACGGGGTAGTTGTCCTCATCCACCGCACCGTCACGACCGGGAACGGAGGCGACATAACGAAGAGCATTGTCGATCTGTATTTCGATCATGTCGAGAGTACGAACGCCGCGCAGGCCTTCCGCAAGTCCTTCCCGCTCGTCCTTGTTGAATGGAGTCCGTTTGTGCAAAACGACACGATCCGGGAGTTTGAACCGGGCATCGAAAAAGAGCTGTCTGATGGTTTCGCCTGTACGCCGGGCGTCATCCTTCGACATAAACGGATTGCCATGCCGGATTATGGGGTTCTCCACCTTGCTCAAACGGTACTGCAGTCCTTCCCCCCTCGCGCTGTAGATATGGCTGCATCCGAGAACGACGTGTTGCCCCCGCTCGGCATTGGGGTCGATACTGAAACCCAAACCAACAAACGCCGTATCTTGCGCCAGGCTATCCAGAACCCATGGGGTGCGCATGCCTTTGACGTACAAGGCAAGCGATAGCCACCACCAGACACGGCATTGATAACCGTCTGCAAGGGTTTCTTGAGTGAGAAACTGCGTAGCGGTACCGCGCTGAACACAATACGCTTTGACGAAGTCATGCACATCAAAATGCTCAACCTCGTTGCGATAACCCTGAAAAGTCTTCCAACGACTCGGATAGAAGATCAGGACGACATGGGGCGCATAAATCGATTGAAGCTTCTCCACGCCTTGGTTGATCAATCGTGCGACCTCCAAGGACGCCGCTTGCGGATCGCCTGACGATGGCTCTGGACAGACGACCCATCCTCGATGTCCGGGTTCCGGCAACTCGATCGGCAAACCATAGGCAGCCGCGAAGCCTGGATAATCCACGAGATAGTCCGTCTCGGTGGAACCGGGGCTATGTCGCTGATGGATTTTTTGAAGATACGCATGAAGCGCACCGGCTTCCGATGCTGGGCAAATAACACCCACGCGAAGAGTTGTCGCCATCCCGTGTGCGGTTAGCGGATAGTCGTAGGGGCGATTTTCGACGATGCCGCGGATGGGATGAGGACCTTTGACAGGGCCAGTGCCGGCCTTGTTGGAAAACACCAATTGCGGTTCTGACAGTTGCAGTCCTTGGTATTTTAGAAGCGGCTGCAACTTCGCTGGCACATTCACAGACGATCCGCCGTGAGGAAGACCGATTTCGCCGAACGCCGGCGAGCGCCTGATCTTGAACTTAAATGTCGATCCACAGTTATGCGGAAATTCGAATATGGTGGTTTCCTGATCCTTTTGGAAAAGTAGCGTGCGCCAATTGTTCACAACCTGATTGAAGGGCTTGTTATGCTGCCAACCGAGAATGCTCAGCTTTATCGGATTGGCGATTTCCGGTGCAACCTCGGTGCCTGCAATGTCCAGGACCTTGAGAGACGGTTTCAGGACGAGATACTGAATGCCTCCAATACGACGAAGAAATATCTGGACCGATGAGAACACTTGATAAGTCTTGCCGTCATCAGCGACTTTCTTGTCAGGGGTAAGTTTCCAAATCTCCTTTCGCCCGTCGGTCGCGAGCCCCGCGACGTCAGCCATCGAGCGCACCAGCGCCTGCCGCAAGAGCGAAACTATGGCGCCTTCGTCATATTGTAGTTCCGAGGGGGTGATCGGCGTTCTCTCAATCGGCCCCTTGATATTGTCTCCGAATGCCTCCTTGATCTCGTCAATGGTTCCAAGAGCAAGGACCTTGCCCTTGAACGGCAGGGCCACCGCCGCACGTTGAGCAAGCCTTTCGCGAATGTGGGATGTGACCTCACCATTTGGCGGCCATTGCTGCAAATCAAACTGCAGAACCTCTGCCGGGCATTCGATCGCAAACGCGTTGCTTTTAATGAGTGTGCTCGCCCGGAATTTTTGCACCCGGAATGGTTCGCGGGAGACGAGATCATTGGAGGAAAACTCTTCGAGACAGTCGTTGGCAGCCTTGCGCCGTTCCCCTTGAAGGCAGTGCAAGACAAGTCTCGTCAGGAGATCGTCGAACCCCATGCTGGGGACGTAGAAGGCTTGTCTCCCGCTGGCGCGTGCCTTTCGTATGAGCGAAGCAACCCTCTCAGGAACGTCACGATCGCTAAAGCCACACCAGTAAAGGACCCCCGCGCCATCGTGCGCGTAAGCGTCGTCGAGCGCGTCCATAACAGAATGATCGCGCCCGCTATATCCACAAACGATCAGAGAAGTGTTGCGCAAGTCGTTGACGAGGACCTGCCGCAATGCAGCTTCTTGGGTCTGCAGCTCTTCAGGCGTGTTCTTCAGGTCATCGTAACGGTAGTCGCCGTGAAGCGAGACGCACAGCAACTCGCCGGTGCTTGGCACTTGAGATATACGGCTTTGGCTATCGATCCCAACTTCACGCACTGTAAGATTACGACCGGCGGCTGCACGGGCCGGAAGGCCGTCAAAGTTAGTGGACCATACAGTGCGGATTAGATCCGCCTCTCCCAGGTGTCCGAGCAGTCGGTAGCCGATGTGAGATTGAGCATCTCGGACCTTCCGTTGGAAGAAAGCGCTTCGATCGGAAGCGATGGGAAAGCAACGTTTGATATAGAAGCCATACTCTTCGGACGCCTGCTCTTTCGGATAGCCGCCCTGCCGGTCCAGCCAATGCTGAATTTTACGCCTGACACCTTCCAAGGAGAGTTCGGCAAATTGATCTTCGAGGCCCGGGTTGTTGGTCAGGAAGATTTGTCGCTTCCACTCCCAGATACACATTTCTGCCGAGGGGATGCCTGATGTCGTCGACGCTCCGGCGCCGAGAAATAAGGCCAAGGGTGAGCGTTGGACCCCGAATGACCGGACGAAAGCATCGAGCGAAAGGATAAGATTCTCGGCGGTCTGCCCCGATAGTGCGGACGGTGTCTCCGAGATCTGAACTGTGGCCTGTTCAACAGACATTCGCTTCATACGCTATATCCTGAGGTAAAAGAAATCAAACATACCATATCTATACTTCGAGGAAAACGCTGGAGTCGGTGGGAGACCAGGCACGACAAGGAAAACCGATAAGTTCAATCTCCGTTCAAGGTTTGAGAAGATTGCGCGTTGCCCAACCTGACTTAGTAAAAGACGCCTTACTCAAACCTCGACGCGGGTACCGTTGAAGGCCTTTGATATGTAAAAACATATCATATAGCTATTTTGATCGGCTAGCGCATATCGTATCTTGCATACAGCAGCGACGTATGATATATTTTAGCATATCAAATTAAAAATTAGATATGCTAGGACATATCATGAACTATGCGAACGAAGAAATTATCGGGGCCCTCAAGGCGGCTCGTGAGGCGAAAGGTCTGAGCCAGCGGGACCTCAGCGCTAAGATCGGTGTCCCTCAGAGCCATATTTCCAAGATCGAGAGCGGCGGCTCGGACCTTAAGCTCTCGAGCCTCGTTGAGCTCGCGCGCGCACTCGATCTTGAACTCGCGCTCGTGCCGCGGAAGCTCATGCCTGCCGTCGACGGCATCATCCGCAGCGTCGCAGTGCAGGGCTCTGCCGAAGCACGGCAAAAGGCAACCGTGGTTAACCGGGCGCAAACAGCGGTCACAAAGCTAGCCCGGCTCCATCCGGAGATCGCCGATCTGGAGCGCCTCGCCCAAACGGTCCGCGAACTCGCGAATTTTCAGCTCGATAGCGCTGAGTTGACAACTATACGCAACGCGACTGACAGGCTGAAGAAGATTCAGAAAGGACCCCAAGCACTCTCCGAAATCCGCCGCACCACGGAACAGTTACGGACTCTGCGCAACAGGATCGCGCATGCCGTCCCAGAGCCGCCGCACCCTGCATACAGCCTGGATCAGGAGGATGACGATGCCTGATGTCTCTGTCCTCGACGTCCTTCTGTATAGCAATCCGATCGGTACCCTGACGCTCGTACAGGGTGGCAGGACGCTCTTCGCCTTTAACCAGGCTTACATTGACGATCCCGCCCGGCCTACCTTGAGTCTATCGTTTAAGGACCAGTTCGGTAATATCCTGACCGATATCGCCCCGACTCAAGCTGTCGTCCCACCGTTCTTCTCAAACTTGCTGCCGGAAGGCCCCCTCCGCGACTATCTGGCAAATCGGGCGGGTGTGAGCCCGAAACGCGAATTCTTCCTCCTCTGGATTCTCGGCCGCGACCTGCCAGGCGCTTTAACCATCCGTCCGGCTAATGGAGAAGCTTGGCCGCCGGGACCCGAAGGAGAAGACGCCGAGGAACGCAAACGCAGCCGCCGCAATGCACTGCGCTTCTCGCTTGCTGGGGTCCAGATCAAATTCTCGGCCGTCAAAAACACAGGCAAGAATGGCGGCCTGACTATTCCGGCCGAAGGTGTAGGCGGCTCGTGGATCGTCAAGCTTCCTTCCGATCGCTTCGCAGGCGTACCTGAGAACGAGTTCTCAATGATGACTTTGGCCTCGCGCCTTGGCATGGATGTCCCCGAGGTCCAGCTGCTCGATCTCGATGCGATTGATGGCCTCCCGGAAGGCATCGGCAATCTCAGCGGTCCCGCGCTCGCAGTGCGGCGCTTCGACCGGACCGATGAAGGGCCGGTGCATATCGAGGATTTTGCGCAAGTGTTCGGGATCTGGCCCGACGACAAATACAAGAAAGCGAGTGCACGCAATATCGCAACCGTGCTCGGTGTTGAAACCGATGATGACGCCGTCGCGGAATTTATCCGCCGGCTGGTCTTCAATACGCTGATCGGCAATGCCGACATGCATGTGAAAAACTGGTCACTGATCTACCCCGACCGGCGCACGCCTGCGCTTGCGCCGGCTTATGACTTTCTGTCAACGATCCCGTACATTCCCGACGAGTACGCGGCTATCAAATACGCCCGCACAAAGCGCATGAGTGAATTCTCGCTGGACGAACTTGATTACCTCGCCGCCAAGGCGCGTCTGCCAGAAAAGCTGGTGCGCGATACAGCAGTTGAAACCGTCGCGCGTTTCCGCGATCTGTGGGCGTCCGAGAAAGGGCACTTGCCGCTGGGGAAAAGCGTGATCGACGCCGTCGAGGCGCATATGGCAAAGCTGGCGCTTTTGCGGTCCAATGCCTGAGCTGCGTAGTCCAAAACCCATTAGTCAACGAGATTTAGGGAGCTGGAAAAGCAAAATTGGCGAAACCGAGAATTCACAGATGCCGATTTCCATAGATAAAAATGCAAATCCAAGCGACCAGATAGCCAGCACCAAGCGTTCTCGCGGGGTTGTCGTGCCCGCCCTCAAAGTACGCTATCTTAATTCGCAATTGTCAGGCGCCATCAGCACGACCGCTCCAGCCGGATATTTCAGTCACCCTGGGAGGTAATAATGCGCTGGTTTTCAATGTTGGCGATTTTTATGGTGGCAAGCGCCGCCGCGTTGGCCGCCGGGCTCTGGATCTGGCATGGGAAGTCGCAGATTCTTTACGAGAGGGACCGCGCCACTCTCGAATGGCAAAGCGCCAAGCTAGCTGAAAAAGTTTATTCCGTCGGAGCCATTCCGGACGCTTGGGGCGCGGGCCTATTCTTGTCAGACAGAGGTCTGCTCGCGGCGGCTTCCACCCTGAAGGGCATGCGGATCGCGTCCGAGAAGGACGATGTCACCTTAACCTTTGGCGACCTGTCGATCCGGTCCAAACCCTCTTTTTTAGAAGTCGAGATCGCGCTCAGCGCCACTTCACCAAGCCGAAACGCGGCGCTGAAGGCGAAAGTTGTGGCCGAGTTGGTCTTCGCGGGCATCAGTCAAAAAGACAAGCGGACTGCGATCCTCCGTTTCGGGTTGATCCCCATTGAAATCGTACCAGAGGTCGGATGGTACGGCTTCGACTTGAAGGGCGGCAAACTAGCGTCGGACCTCATCGCAGGCGAGCTCCTCGCCGAACTGATCGGTAGCGCACCGATCGAACTGCCTGTACCAAACGGCGTTTCGGCGGACCTCGGCGGCGAACGGACCGGGACCGCCCCAATCAACAAGGATCTCGGCTCCAAACTGACTTACTCACTGACACTACACCCGATCAAGTTGGCCCAGGAGCTGAAGGCTGTGTCGCCCCTTTTTTTGAAGGGTGGGCTATGGCTGCTGGCGTCCGATAAACCGATCGACGGAATTTCTCGCCTTCAAGATCCTGCCGGACGCTCGCAGGAGATTCTGGTGCGCGAGACCAAGGAAATCCAGTCGAAACTTGAAGTGGTCGGTTTACCAGCAGACGACGCAGTCGTCTGGATTGGCTCCGAACTGCTGCTCTCCGCTGCAAATCGAGTCGCTGCCTTGCCGCCAGACCTGCGGAGTGTCTCGTTCCGATCGACCAAGGTGGAGGGACGCATTGCTGAAAAGAAATGGCGCGACGATGTCCTAGGCGACGGGGGAGCGTTTGCAGAATTCGTGGACAACAATTCGGTAACAGGCAGCGCGCTCGTGAATCGGCTCACGCCAAAATGGATCGCCGATGTCGGGCTCGACGTGGAAACGCGCGTCGATGTTCATGCAGATGCGAAAGTGCACGTACACGTCGACCCTCTGATCGGGGGTGGTGTAGGCACCTCGGTCGGTCTTGTCGGGAATGCCTCAGCGGGGCTAGGTGCGACCATCGCGTTTACGGCGGACGCCGTGGACGGCGCTCGGGTGTTGGTCGCCAGACCCAAAGGAAGGTGTGGTTCGCTTACCGTCGAACTGAAGACAGATGGCAAGGCCAAGACTGATTTCGGGTGGATGACGGTTCCATCGATCGGCATTATACGCCACCAGCCCATTGATCTCTCGGTCATGGCACCGGCCCCAATCTTCGACGACTTGCCGCGGACCATCGACGGCTGGAACACCGACGGCAGTGCGCGCGTGGTGGACCTGAAGACGCGCAAGGTGACGGTGGAACCGGCATGGCGATATATGAGGGCGAAAATCGCGGTTATGGACGCGAAGGCGACAACATCGGGCTGGCTTGTTGGCGCAGAGCTTGAAGTGGCTCCATCCCAACACCCGGTTGATGCGACGGTTCTGGCACAGCAACGGGACAAGATCCGAGCGGCGATCGCGCAACCGGGCCCAAGTTCGTGCGCGGATGACGGTTCGACCGAAATCACGTTCGGTGACGTTCGCATTGGACCGAACAACGAGATTGTGAAGTTCATGGTAAGCATCGGCAAGTTTACCAAGGAGATGGCGAACAGGATTCCCCGCGAAGTGAACAAAGAAAAGCTGAAGGAGTGGATCAACGACCCACCTGGTTCATTCGGGAGAAGCGATCCGGGAAAGGCGGCCGGGACGGTGGTCAATACTGTCAAAAAGCCGGTCCGGAACTACTGCAAACACAACTGGTGCCCTTAAGTCATGGGTCCGCGCAGTCGTGCCGGCCTACTTCAAAAGGAGCCTCTGGGGCGCAATCTGGTGTACCGTCTAATCGCCAAACCACTGAACCGGCGTGTGGGGCGTGGTCCCAGACTCGCACGTCCACGTCACAGTGAACCCTATGTCAGCGTCAGTGCACTAGCGATATTTTGACCATTGTCGTACCAAAGACCAGCTGAGCCAGCCACAGACTACGATTACAGCGAAGTAGAGGTAAAACTGAAGCGGAGGGTAAATCCACGGCATGTTGTCCTTCACGTCCTGAATACACATCTTGGACGCGAACCCGCCCTGCAGTGAAAAGTCGTAGAGAAACCTTAGGTGATCAAATCCGATGCAAGGCACCGACGCCGGGACTAAGTCGGTGCAAAACTGAACAACAAAAAAGATCGCAGCAAGGGTTGGGAACGCAAAAAGGAGATAGTGCAACCCGCCACTCCTTCGCATTCCTTTGCTGCGAATCTCTTCGAGGATCTCGTACCTCGCAACTTCAAGGCTATCGGATTCCAACTTCGTTGAGAGGAGGAATAGAATCGCGAGAACGGGTCCCCCGATGACGATCACTCCCGGGCTTACCGCAATCGAAATGCCTAAGAAGGAGCCATTCCCTGCTGTTTGACCGGTCCTAGTCAAGGCGCAGAGAAATAAGAGGAGAAGGCACCGGTTTCCGAGTGTGCGAAGAAATGCGATTTCTGCCGTAAGATAGGAAAGCATAGGTCATGTTCTCGAACGAGAGCCAAAAAGGTGAATCAGGCTGCAGCGTAGCTGCCCCACTCAGGTAACTCAAACAATAAGATTTGTTATCGAACTGGAACACCGAGGTGTAATCAAGCGTCCGCTTCAACAGTGATCAGAAGAATCAAATTCGCCACAAACTCGCCACAGGCCGAGACGGACCGCTTCGGAGAATCGCGGATTTCTGCGGGTTTTGGCGGGGCGTTTTTTGTGGCAAAAATCGCTGTTTTTTGCTTGATTCCGAAAAATATCAGGTCGCAACCCATTGATTTCTCAAATGGAGCGGGTGAAGGGAATCGAACCCTCATAGCCAGCTTGGAAGGCTGTTTATTTTGTTGCGTAATCAGATGTCTGTCTCCAGATTCGCCACAACTCGCCACAAGCAATGAAGGCAGCCTAATTTCGAATAAGCTAGGTGTGGGCCTTTTTGTGCCTTTTCTCCGTATGTGGCACCCGAGGAAACTTGCCACAGAGTCACTCATGCAAACGACTCTATCCGACTGCGACAGATGTCGAAAAGCTGCAGCGCCATTTTCTCGTGTTCTGCTTCGTAGTCCAGCGCTTTGGGCAGCGCGATCCGGTCTATCGCTTCTTTCATTTGCCCCAGCATTTGATCGATCGCCGCATCAGCATCCCCCGCTTTCAATCCGGCCGTGGCAGCGAACGCGCGAAAGTCGGCACGACGGAGCCTGTCGTCCTTGCCGTTGAGTTTGAGCGCCAGATGATCGTGCTTCAGGCGCGGAAAAACACGCGTGGTCACGGCGTCGTAGAGTGGCGCTATCCGAACGCTCCGGAACTTTTGCTCCCCCGGCTCTGCGATCTTGAGAAGTGCCATATTCTTGAGGTGCATGTCACCATCGGCGATCAACCAGGCGAAAAGCGCGCGCTTGAGAACGATCAGAAGGTCTTCTTCGGGTGCTGTCGAGAGGGGCCTGATAGCACGGGCAACGCGCTCCATCGTCCCTTTGTATTTGTCCTGTGTCGGAAGTTCGAGCACGGAGCAAAAATCTTCGAGCGCCAGCATGCGGCTGTCGTCGAGGCTTTCGCGTATGTCGAACCGTTCGACAATCAACGCCGGTGGCATGCCGTCTGGCATGGCGACAAGCGCCGTGGCAGGTGTCGCAAAACCGGCCGCTCTGCCAAGTGCCATATCCAGCCATTCGATCATGGGAAGAGCGTCGTATCCGCTGGTTCCAGCAGGCTTCAGGATGTGCGTAAACGGGTTGCTGGTACTGGGCGAAAGGGCGCCGCCAGCATCAAGATACATCGGCGCTTTAATCTGGACGCCCGATAGCCGTGGCGTATCGGCGCTCTCGTAGATCTGCGCCAGATTGCGCTCGAAGCTTTCTTCGATATCGCTGCGGCCCGGACCGGCGTAGCGGCCGGTAAACGTCCCGTCCGTTGTGAATTGTTCCAGGCGAGTCAGCAGGACATCAGGGGGTAGAGCGGCCAGCTCGTTTTGCTGCTCCACGATTGTGATATTCGACATGTAGCGCCTGCCTGACCGCAGCAGCGCGCGCTCGTCCTTGTCTTTGAGGACAGTTTCGAGCCAGCCCTCCGGCAACAGGGACACAATGAACGGCGGTAACTTGCCGGGCGTGGTCTGCCTGATGAGCGGCGGGCCGCCATCTTCAATCGGGTTCCATCGCCATTCAAATCCGTCGTGACGCAGGTGACCGACCGGCTTGCCATGCCACGCGACGATCAGATCAAGCGCGGCCTGGTTTTTTGCCGGTGCTACGGCGGGACGATGGAGAAGAAACCGCTCGGCAAGCTCCCCTTCGCGATACCATTCATTCTCGCGGGCCAGCGCCCAAAGCGCATCCGCTGCCGCTTTAGGACTGCCGTACTCTTCGACCAGACGGAGGGCGATAGCATCGCGCATGTCCTCATCGATCGAGGCCGCATGCTCGCTGCGCAGACGAAATCCTTCAAGGAAGCGCTGACGAATGGAAGAAACGTTTATATGAAATTCACCCATGCCCTCGTCGATGACGGCTGAACCGATAGACGGATGCTTCGGCGCTTCGTTCTGGATGATTTCCAACGTCCGGATGCGGGTGCGCTGAATACGTCGGCCGCTTAGAAAGAGCCGGCCGTCACGGGTCGGCGCTAAAAGAACCGCACTGGCCCCCGACAGATAGGCACGAGGATAGAGGTATTTTGCAATACGGATGGCATGCCTGAGCACCGTGGCATCGGCATCATCACCCGCATCCACGTAAATGCCCCGCATAAGCTGAACGAGCTTCCCCGTCTCGGCCTGGTAATGGCTGCGGGTCTTGTCTATTGTTTCGCCGACGAGATGAAGGGCCATTTTTCTAACTTTCGCGTATCTCACATACGGATAAGTTAGGAGATTTTGGCATAAATTTCAAGAATATTCTAACTTTTGCGTATCTCACATACGGGAAAGTTAGATTTTATGACTAATCGGAGTTCTGCCAGACACGCGAAAACCCACCTCGAATGGCTAGTGTGCGGACGGCAAAAGGCAACGGTTACACGCTGGCCTCCGATGATGCCCGTTTAGGTTTCCCGAGAATCTCCGCTGCCAACTCTTCCGCCGTGCCCTTGTGCGCCTCATCGCGGCCTTTGAGCAGATGCCCATAGACGTTGAGCGTAACCTCGATCTTCGAATGCCCCATCGCGTGCTGGATGAACTTCAGATCCTTGCCCTTCTCGATCAGTTTGCTGGCGAAATAGTGCCGCAGCGCATAGGGCGAATACATCGGACGCCGGACGCGTTTGCCGTCGATCTTCTCCGTCCTCATCAGTCCCGCTTCCTCCATTAACGGCAGCCAGGCTCCAGCACGGAAATTATTAAGGGCCACAGGCCTGCCGGAATCCGTCGGGAAAACCAAATCGTACTTCGAGTCCGGACAGTACTCCTGCCATTCGAACACCATATCGGTGACGATGCGCGGCAGATAGATTGTGCGTTTACCGGCTTTGGATTTCACCGGACCGATGATGCCCGTCTTGTCGGCACGCTGCTTCACATGCACCGCCGTCTCGGTGATATGCGGCCACGCCAGACCACGAATTTCCGAGGGACGCATACCTGAGAAGCCGGCGAGATAGATCATGGGCCGATAGCGCCGCCAGCATTTCTGCATGTAATCGTTTTTATCGCCCATGATGTCGGCGGCGGCGTAAATATCCCGGATTTCATTATCGGACGGGATCTCGATTTCGGACTCCTCATCTTCGTAGCGGCCACTGGTTTTGATGGTGATGTGTGCGACCGGATCGTCCTTGATGAACCCCTGGTGCTTCATTTCGATGATGATCGAGTGAAACGACGAAAGCGTACGCCGTGCCAAATCGCGACTTTTTGTTTGTAAAAGCCAGTTGCGGAAGTGCACGACATCGGACGGCTCAAGCTCAGGCAGATTCTTCGTCCAAGTATATTCCTGAATCACGCGTCCGCGACGGCGGTACTCTTTGAAGGTTTCCGGCTCGACTTTCTCGCGACCATCGCGGCCGATTTTTTCACAAATATCGAGCCAACGCGTAACCGCCTCGGAGACAGTAATAACGCCAGCCGAAGGGCGCTTGGGCAGACTACCGAGATTTTGAGAGAAGGCGCGGGCTTCTTTCAACGTGTCAAAGGACGCGTATGTGTAGCCGGATTTGGCTTCGTTGCTTGGGTATCGAATCTGATACGTTACGCCCTTCGTGCCTTTTCTTTTTCTAATATCTGCCATAAGCGAACAATACGTTAGGCGCGCCGCGCTAAGCAAGATTTTCTACGTTCAATACGCATTCTAATATTGATTTGCGCCCCGCTTCTGGAAACAGACAATTTTCAGGTTTTGTGCTCCCTTGAGGCAATGGCCGGGTGGGTCCAAGGCCGGGTCCGAACCCGGATGCTCGACGGTGGCTAGTAGATAAAGCCCAACACTTAATACTCGACCAAAAGGGCAGCAAAGGGTGGGTTTCTGACGATCCGCTTGCAGGGAGGAAGTGTCGAGATCGGACATTCCGGCGAATGGCGAGGTCTGGCCTACAGCGGCCGATCCGGTTTCAACCAACTTCTGCGGTAAGCTGTCGTTCCGAAACCGACCCACAATCGGTCATCGTGCTTGCGGTCATCGTGCTTGTCAAAGCCGCCTCCCATAAGAGAGCCTACCTCATCGTTGGGGAATGTGTCAGTGTCAGATTTTCAAAAATCGGTAGGCGAAGCGATCGGTCTCGCCCTTGATCGAGGGATCGAAGACCTTGATCGAGTGCGGATCGTCCTCGTTCGCGAGCATGGTGCTTTCCGCGTCCAGTACGAAGCCCGCCGCCTCCACCTCCTCGCGGACGGACGCAGGGTCGATCCGATGCAGCGACTGGGCGTCGCTCGTGCCCGCCCCTGCGGCGGCGGCGTGGTCGACGATGACGTATGACCCACCGGGCTTCAGCCGCTTGTAGACGGCTCGATTGAAGTCGGTCGCCGTAGCGCCTTTGGCCTGGGTCAGCGCGGTGTGGAGATCGTGGTAGAACAGGTGCAGCCACAGGACATCTGCTGGTTGCGTGGCTTCCGGCAGCGCCAAGAGATCCGCTGAGACGGCATCGACGTTCTCCCGCCCTGGCTCCTTCGCAAGCGTCCGCATGCGGCCGACCGGATCGGTCTTGAAGTGGGCGACTTCGGCCGGCACGAAGCTGTAGACCCGTCCTTCGGGTCCCACGACGTCGGAGAAGAGGCGCGTCCAGTCTCCGTCGCCTGGGTACACGTCGATCACGGTGGAGCCCGCATCGATGCGGGCGAACCGGATCAACTCGGATAGCTTGGATTGGTCGTACATCGGGATCTCCTGTACGGTTGGGCATTCGACGAGCGGGCGGCGTGCGAGGGGCAATCCACGGCTGGATCCATCGTCTACCCTGGGCCCGATGGCCGCAGGTGGCCAGCGCTACGCCGCCAGCTCGTTCGGGTCGCGCCGATATGAAGCTTCAGCGGCTTTCGCCGCCATCGTCGCATGGGCCCACCAGACGAGCTCATCCAAAGCCGACTTCGTGGAGGCAAGCAGGTGTGCCTCGATGTCTTCGATGGGCTTGTTTGCACCCATCGGGGAGGTCGACATGAAATCGGCGCCGCCAATGTTGACGGTGGGGGCGGTCGAAACCATTTGCAGCGCACTCGTGATTTGGCGTAGATGCTCAATCGCGCGCGCCGCTCCGGCCCCGCCGTAACCAATGGCAGTGAACGGCTTCCGTCCCCACTCCTTATAGGCTTGGTCGAGCGCATTCTTCAGCACACCCGTGATCGAGCTGTTGTATTCGGCCACCACGAAAACGAAGCCGTCGTATCGGGCGAGTGTCTTCTGCCAGCGCAATGCCTCGGCGTTCTCGCTGGGCGTCGACATAGGCGGCCCCTTCTCATCGAAGAAGGGCATCGGATGGTCGCGCAGGTCGACAAGCTCCGCCACGAGGTCGTCACGGGCCTGGGTCTGTTTCAGCATCCAGCCAGCGGCCTTGTCGGCGTACCTACCGGGCCGGGTCGAGCCAATTACGATGGCGATGCGGGGTTTGGTGGTCATGATAACCTCATATTTTTTTCGCCAAGTTGCTGCTGCATTAAGGAAGGCACATAGTAGCAATGAAAGGATGCGATCTTCCCGCCTTCAAGGTGATAAACATCGCACCCTGGGACATCGATTGTCTTGCCCGTTGGAGGTAGTGTTCCGGTAGGTAGAATCAGATCACCTTTATGCGTACCCCGAATGGCGATTTCGACCACAACGACGTTCTCCGCGACGTAGATGCTAAGTAACTCACGGTGGACGTCCGGGAATGCACTTGCCAAGCCAGCAATGGATTCACCAATGGCCTTCCCGCGGAACTTCGTGCCGGAAGCCATATCCAACATAAATCCTTCGTCAGAGAACATGGAGACAAACTTCGCGGTATCCAGTGCTTGCCCCTCTCCGGCGGCATAGAGGTCTCTGATAATTTTTTCATTATTATGCATCTTGAGTGCCTGTCAGGGCTTCACGAACCGATAGGCGAAGCGGTCGGTCTTGCCTTTGATCGATGAATCGAACGCCTTGACGGAATGCGGATCGTCCTTCTTCGCGAGCATGGTGCTTTCCTCGTCCAGCACGAAGCCTGCGGCCTCTACCTCCTTGCGAACGGATACAGGGTCAATCCGATGCAGCGATTGGGCGTCACTCGTACCCGCCCCGGCGGCGGTGGCATGGTCGACAATGACATAGAACCCACCGGGCTTCAGTCGCTCGTGGACGGCTCGGTTGAAGTCGGCCGCCGTCGCGCCCTTGGCCCCCATCAGCTTGGTGTGGAGATCGTGGTAAAACAGATGCAGCCATAGAAGATCCGCTGGCTTCGTGACCTTCGGCATCGCAACGAGGTCGGCCGAGACGGCTTCGACATTCTCTCGGCCCGGTTCCTTCGCCAGCGCCTGCACTTTGCCAAACTGATCTTTCATGACATCGGTGATTTCGGTCGGCACGAAGCTGAAGACACGCCCTTTAGCTCCCACAATGTCGGAGAACAGCCGCGTCCAATCGCCTCCGCTCGGGTAAACGTCGAGGACCGTTGAGCCCAATTCGACTCGTGAGAACCGGATCAACTCGGATTGCTTGGATTGGTCGTACATCTGATTTCTCCTTTAACTTTCTCGCATTCGAAAAAGCGTACGGCGTCTAGTGCTACGCAGCCAACTCGGACGCGCCCTTTTGCGCGGCGCGTGCTAGTGCTTGCGTGTCAATATATTCCTTGAAGCGCGCGACTTTACCATCGCGAATAGTTAAGTCGAAAACCCATTCGTCATAGAACGGCTTATTCGTCGCATAGATTTTTCCTTCAGCGACGCCGACGACCATCACCCGGTCTCCCTGTGCCACGAATTCAGGGGGCGTGGTAAATTTCATGTCCACCTCTTGAGATGCCTTCTTAATCAACGCTGCCAATTCCTTGTGTCCGCGATACGTGCCTGCCAGCGGCCAGTCTTTGCCCGGTATGATCCACTGGATATCTTCGGTAACCAACGCCAGCAGGTCAGGCTCATCATCGCGCTCATTGTAGTTGCCCATGGCAGCCAAGAAATCTTTCACAACCTGTACATTTTTTTCGGTGCTCATTGTGGTCTCTCCTTTGCATATTAGAGTTAGTGTCCGATTAGATCGGACATTTCGGAACCATTCCGTCTCGAGGCAAATCACACGGTCGCAAATCGATTACTGCTCCTTCTTGAACACATTCTGGAAGATAAGGTGAGCCTTGATTAGACCTGCGCCATGCCTCCATCGACGGCGAGTTCTACGCCGGTTATGTATGAACTTTCTTCGGAGGCAAGAAACGCCACGGCAGCCGCAATTTCCTCGGGCTTGCCTCTGCGTCCGAGCGGAACCTGCGTGGTGAACCCTGCTATCGCTTGTTCCATCATTTCAGGGGGGATGCCCGCTTTCTCAAGTGCCGCAGTTTCGATGGGTCCGGGGCTTACCCCATTCACACGGATTTTGCGGTCTTTTAGTTCCATGGCCCAGCTACGCACAAAACTGCGCACAGCCGCCTTAGTCGCGGCATAGACAGCAAACGTTGGTAATCCCATTACGTTCGCGACCGAAGTGGTCAGGATGATCGAACCTCCATCTTTGAAGAGGGGAATAGCCTTCTGGACGGTGAAGAATGTTCCCTTCGCATTTAAATCGAAGGTTTTGTCGAAATGAGCTTCGGTAACCGCTCCAAGTGGTGAGACTTCACCCCAGCCGGCATTTGCGAAAAGTGCATCGATGTGACCGTGTTTCTCTTTCACGACGGCATAGAGCCGGTCCAAATCCTCAAGGCGCGTTATATCACCCGTGACCGTCGTGACGTTTTTTCCGATAAGGGCTGCGGCCTCTTTCAGCTCTTTTTCTCGTCGACTAGTAATCACGACATGCGCGCCTTCTTCCACGAAGCGCTTAGCAGTGGCCAAGCCAATACCGCTCGATCCGCCCGTGATGACTGCAACTTTACTGTCGAGCTTTCCCATGACTTTTCCTTTCATGCTTTCTAATTATCTTCGGGAGGGCATTCATGCCCCGTTGCGATACAAATCCCCCCGATTCCCGCGAAAACGCCCTCGCTAGATCAGTCCCTCATGGGTCATCGCGGTTTTCAGCGAGGGACGCTCCATCAAGCGATCGCGGAACGCATCGAGATTCCTACCGGCGGCCGAAGATGAAGACGAAGGCGCCTTCCTCGATGAATCGCTTTGCCGAGGCGAGGCCGATGCCGGTGGCGCCGGTGATCACAGCGGTCTTTCCATTCAGTCCGGTCATGTCGTGCATCCTTCCAGGCTTCCGCCTTGGTCACTCGGGAACGCGCCCGAGACCTTCAACATGGGTCTGCCGGGGTAAGGCGGTGAGTGCGGAAGCGCGCACATCGGTGGTGCGAAATCGATCCGGTACAGCTACTAACGGCAGCCGCGACGATAAGGTTCCGCCGTTCGGAATTGGGCCGCGCTCGTCGACCTGTGTTACGATGAGCGCTCGTACGGCTGTACGATGAGTTAGGCTTTGGAAGGCGCACCCTGCGGTGCCGGATTGCACCATGATCGATTGGGATGACGTTCGCTACTTTCTTGCCGCCGCGCGCGGAGGCTCAGTGCGGGCCGCCGCCAAGCGTCTCGGAGTGAACCACGCGACCGTGCTGCGACGCATCGCCCAGCTCGAGGAACGCCTCGGGGCGCAGATGTTCGAAAAGCTGCCTTCGGGCTACCGCTTGACGGCTGCGGGCGAGGAGGTCCTCGAGCTCGCGAACCAGATGGAAGCGTCATCGCACCAGCTTGAGACGCGCGTCTTCGGCCGTGACCAGAGCGTGCGCGGGCTTCTGCGGGTGACGTTGACACCAATCCTCGCGACACACCTGCTCATCCCGGACTTCGCCGAGTTCGCGCGTCTGCATCCGGACATCGAGATGGAAATCTTGTCGTCCGGCGAGCTGGCAAATCTGACCAACCGCGAGGCCGACGTCGCGATCCGCGTCGTCTACGACCGCAAAACCCTGCCGCTCAATCTTCACGGCCTGAAGGGACCGGAGCTGTTCGGCGGCGTCTACATATCCCGCGATAGACTCGCCGCGTGGCGTGCGGGCGCGCCTGATCCCATCCGGTGGATCGTCATAAGCATGCATGGCATTCCGGAGTGGGCCAGCGAGGGTGAGGTTCGCACCACGGGAGTTCCGTTCAGGACCACGGACGCCGCGGCGGAGATCGTTGCTGTACGGCAAGGGCTCGGGATCACGACGCTGCCGTGTTTCGTCGGAGATGTCGACCCCCTACTGGTGAGGGTGCCGGGCACCGACCTCCACATGTACGGAACGCTCTGGCTTCTCACACAGGGGGAGACACGCAAGACCAAGCGTGTCCGGCTCTTCACGGAGTTCGTATCCCGCAGGCTCGCCGCATACGCGCCGCTTCTCGCGGGGCTGTCCGTATCGCGCGAGGCGACGGTGCAGCCGTCGCCGGCCAGATGACCGAATGGCGGCATGGCGGCTTTTAGGAGCAAAGAAACTTTGGCACGAATGACCGAATGTGGCGCAGAGCCGCTATCAGCCCGCACTGGCGAATGACTGGCTTGGGGATTGGCGGCCCTATTCGCCGATGACTTGGTAGGGTCGAAAGCCGTCATTTGTCGCGGCGGATACCGAGCGTCGGATTTCGGCCACTAGAACTCACAATTGCGCTCCGCATCGACCTGCCTATTGAAATAAGCGCTCAACAGCGCGTTCCTATCAATTTTGAGCCGTCCCTCGATGGGATCGATGAACCAGGGTAGCTTGCGTTTTCCATTCGCGTTCATGTCTGATACTAATGGCCCCGCGGGATGACTCATTGAGTGGATTCCCTTGGCGGCGGTTTTCTGATTCCCTTGGCGCGGAGGATTCGCGCCATGCCATCAGCGGTGAAATTGCGAGAGGACTATTTGGCCAAGGAGCTTCGGGTGTTGGCCCGGCGCTCAAAGAACGTCAACCAGAGTCGCCGGCTGTTATCGCTGGCGGCAGTGCGGGACGGGATGGATCGGAGGGCGGCGGCCAAGATCGGCGGGATGGATCGGCAGACGCTGCGCGACTGGGTCCATCGCTTCAACGCCACCGGGCCAGAGGGCCTCATCGACAACTGGACAGAGGGCCCCGCGCCGCGCCTGTCAGCCGCGCAGTTGGCCGAGTTCGCGACAATCGTCGAGGCCGGGCCGGATCGTGAGAAGGATGGCGTCGTGCGTTGGCGCCGGGTGGACCTCAGGCGCATCATCGCCGAGAGGTTCGGCGTCGACTTCCACGAGCGCTACGTTGGAAAGCTTTTGAAGAAGCTCGGCTTCTCGCACATCAGCGCAAGGCCGCGCCATCCAGCCCAGGACGAACAGATCGTCGAGGCGTTCAAAAAAACTTCCCGCGCGCGCTGAAGGCTCATCTCGACAAACTGCCAGAGACGACGCCGGTCGAAGTCTGGTTCCAGGACGAAGCCCGGATCGGCCAGAAGAATGGCCTCGTCCGCCAGTGGGCCAGGCGTGGAACGAGGCCAAGGCAGCCCGCCGACCAGCGCTACGACAACGCCTATCTGTTTGGCGCGATCTGCCCCGCCCGCGGCGTTGGGGCGGCCCTCGCGTTGCCTTATGCGGACACCGGCATGATGCAGCTCCATCTCGACGAAATCTCGCACAACGTCGCCAAGGGTGCGCATGCCGTCCTGCTGCTCGACAGGGCCGGATGGCACACCACCAGCCAGCTCAACGTGCCCGAAAACATCACGCCGATCTTCCTGCCTTCGCGCGCGCCGGAACTGAACCCGGTCGAGAACATCTGGCAGTATCTGCGTCAGAACTGGCTCTCAAACACCGTCTTCGAAAATTACGATGCCATCATCGACGCAGCCTGCGCCGCCTGGCGAAAGCTCATAGCCCAGCCTGAAACAATCACATCCATCGGGATGCGAGAATGGGCTCACGTCGGTCAGTCGCTATGACCTTTGGTATGACGAGCGCTTTATCTGGCGTTGAGTCAGGTGAATATTCATCTCAGCAAGAAGCTGTCGGGCTTGATCAAGATCGAGATAGTGAGGTCTGTGACTAACAAAACCCGGCTTTCCGGATGAGCTGCCTTTCGGTAGTCGGCCATCGCGGCGGTCATGCTTTCCAGTGTCATCCCCGTTCGTCTCAGTCACGCTGCTTTCTGTGATCCCGGCGCCAAATGTTTCCAATATCTTATTATAAACCTGTTTTTTGGACAACCTACAGGCGTATGCAGGCGATCAATCGTGGTCGTACCGATCGCGCTGCCGGCTGCGACCGCCGTCATCCTTGCCTCTGTCCCGCTTTTTGTATGATCCATCGGCTTTGCGCTCGGCCGCCGACCGCCTGGCGCGCCAGTCCCGCCGGGGTGATTTTTCGACAGTCGGCGCACGGTCGGCTCCGTTTCCCGGGTTCTTATCGGCCTTCCGCTCGCGTTCCGGTTTGGCAGTTCCGGAGGCGGCCTCCCGGAACTCGTCACGATGAGATTGCTGCTGGTCGCCCTTGTCTTGCTGGGGCTCCGGAATTGGGAACTCCTTACGATAATCCGACCAGACCTTCTCGCGTTCAGCGGCGAGCTGCCGCCAAACCGCCTTCTGTGCGGCGACCTCGGAGGCGTGGCGGGTCTTCATGGCGTCCAGGTCCTTCTGGAATTCCTGCGAGAGTTTCGCCAGTTCAACCCGGCGCGCCGCTTTCAGGGTTGCCGCTCTCTCGTTGCGGCTCTGCGCCTGTCGCTTCCGCAGGGCTTGTTTCTCGGTTTCTTGCTGTCGCTCAAACTGCTTCCGGCGGGCAGCGGGGCTGATCATCAGCTTGAACAGGCTGGCAAGGCCGCCCCGCTCTCTCATGGCCGCATAGTGAAGGCGCACGGCGTTGCCGATCGCGCCAAGAAGGGAATGCTCGCGGGCGTTGAAGAGGCGGCGCTGGGCAAACTGCGTGCGCCCGATTTGCTTCCATTCGGCGCTTTCCTGAAGGTCGTGAAGCGCCTGCTCGGTGTAGGGATGTGGCGGTTTTGTTCGCCTACCTTTCCAGATGGCGTCGATGAACGGCTGGTAGCGATCGTTCACGGCCTTGCGGTCGGCTGTATAGCTGTTCCATAGTTTCTCGGACTCGGCGTTGCGCGCTTTGAACGCGCTGGCCTGCGCTGCCTTTAAATTGGCGACATGAGCGGCATAGGCGGCTTTGATGTCGGCGGCACGCTGTTTTGCTTTTTCGCCGTTGAGCGTCCGGGTGGCTTCCCACTCCTCGCGCGACTTCGCCTGGGTCGGTCGCTTCGGCGGCTCGATGCCATTGTCGAGCGCATGAAACTTTGCCCGCCGGTCGGGACTGCGAATAACGCCCTGGGTAACTTCGTAATTATCGGCCCAACGATCAAGTTTGTGGGCGTCGTTCGAAAGGGACACGGCCTGGCCGATTTCAGGATCGACCAGATTGACGATGACATGGACATGCTTGTGGGGACGGTCGGTATGTTCGACGATGACCGACTGGCAATGCTCCATGCCGAGGGTGCGCAAGGCGTCGAAGGCGGTTTCGCGCATATGGGCCTGATCGGGGTTGTCGGCCTCATGCCAGTTGAGGGTAAAAGCGTAAACCGGCCTGGTCAGCTTGCGCCCGGTGGCCTTGACGCCGGAGCGTTTCTTCAACTCATCGGCGGCATCGCACAGGGCTTTCATTTCGCGCCAGGCGCGGTGCGGCTCGTCAGTCGCCAGATTGTGCAGTTCCACGAAACCGACGCGCTCGGAGGTTTGGGCGTCCTTGTCGTGCAGGACATACACAAGAGCGCCCTTGAACGACGTCCCGCGCCCTCTGGTGTTTCTACCCTTCGCCCAGTTCATCCAAGGCCTGCCCCGGCGCGTCGATGCGCCTGAGCAGGCGGCGCAACTCGTCCAGGATGGACTCGATGTGGCGTGCGCGGAATGTGTCGCCGGTCGCGTTGCAGGCACGAGCAATCTGATTGAGGTTTGAGCCGATCCGGGCGAGGTCGTGCCGATCGATCGCGCTTAACGTACGCGACTTGCGGACCAGGATCGCGCCGGACAACGCCTGCTCCCGGACGAAGTCCGAAAGCGGGATATTGTTTTCCGCCGCGCGTCCCTCGATGATCGCCATCTCGTCCTGACGCACGCGAGCCGAAATAAGCAGCTTGCGTTTTTCGGAGTCGGTTTTCCGAGGCCTGCCGCCTTTGCGGAAGGGGGGTGTTTGTCGAGTCATGTGTCATGGCCGCTTACCAGCGGGGATTCAGGGGGCGCCCCCCTGACGAGCGTTTTTGTATTACAAAAACATTGCTCGCTATCCCCTATACTTAGTATATGGCCATACAACTCACGATTTCAACAGTTATGGAAGCACTCTATGGGTTAGAAACAACCAGTCCTGTAGCTTTGTACAATATTGAATATTTCTGTACTTTTCAATCAACGAGGCATTTAATTTGAGTTTGCTAATATTTTCAGATGTATAGGTATGGTCGTAGATGTCGTTGAATCGAATACGCCGAAACAAAAGGGCATATTTGCAGAACTGCCAACGTGATTTTCAAGGATTTGCAGCAGGATCGCGCGTGCATACGGGGGTAGTCAAAGCGGCGCAATGCACCGGATAGAGGTCGTTTAAACGCCTCCTGCACGGGCCTCGGCCGCCGCTTCAGCTTCCGCAATGAAATCGCAGAGATCTTCGGTAACCTCACATTCGGCAGCGATTGTCGATGGCATCCGGCCTTGCTTGTCAGGGATGAACGAAGCGCCACGTTGCACAAGGAGCCGAGTCAATTCAAGATTGTTCCGTCCGACAGCTATATGGAGCGCTGTCATTCCGGTTTCCTCGTCTGGGGCATTGATGTCGAACCAGTATTCAAGCAACCTATGAACATAATCAGTCAGGCCCCTATAGGATAAATCGAGAAGCAGATATGTACACTCTCGTTCCCTATCAGGGTTCAGGCTGCTCGCTGCGTCGTTAATGCGGTTCACAAATTCTTCATCGGAGATGAATGCCATGTCTATTTTCTCAGCTTGATCTCGAATGAGCGGATGCGTGGGGCCGTAGCTGTGCGAGGATAAAAACTCACGAAACCGATCGTCGTGCCACAACCATGCAGTTCGTCATTTTCCTGAGGCCATACGGTGTAGGTGCGTGGCAGGCCAGCAAGCCTATCTTTTAAAACAAAAAATGCCCCTTCGCTTGAACAAACCGCTACCCCGTCAAAGACGGAATGCCCACCGGTTCGGGTGACCTCCTTGACGCGCCAAAATCCTGGCTCCTGAGAAACTGTCACTTCTGAACCTTCGCCCGTCTGCATTGTGGCGTAAACGCCGCTAAAATCACGACGGCCGCTCTTCCCATAAAGAGCGGCCATACTTTTTCCAACTTCCCCGAGCGGATCAGGGTCAGGCAATCCATCAGAAAATTTTTCGAAAAAGCCCACATGCAGGTCGTTCGTGCGAATTATCCCGGCCAGGAATCGTTGCAGCGTCTTGACCGGTATTTCTGGCTCAAGCGGAAGGGCCAGTGAGATTCTCTTCGCCAGCCTTCCAACGCCGAGGCCATGTTCATTCTTGTAGCGCAGAATTTTCCGGCGGATGCGGTCGCGCGTCTTCGTATCGAATAGCTCTTCGGGTTCAACGTCAGGCATTTTACGCATTCCTCCCCGGATCGGGATTTCTCCTGTTTGGCCGCGTGCCCCTCACGATGGCCAATTCGTGTCCGATGTCAAACCGGCATCCGCATCCAATCTCTGACGGGAGAACGTCAGAGAGAACGCCCCGATGCAGAAGCCCCGCACTATCAACGACCACCCAACTCGAGAAAGCTATTTACGCGCCGCCACCATTGAATTGCGGCCCTGGTTTGCCAAGCTCGGTCTCACGCTTCCGGAGAAGATCAGATTCGCCGTCGCGTTCACATCGCACGGCAAAAAAGGGCGCGTGGCCGGAGAGTGCTGGCACGCCAGTGCGTCCGATGACGGCCATCATGAAATCATCATCCGGGCTGATTTCGCGGACCCGGCCGAAGTGCTCGGAATCCTCGTGCATGAACTGGTGCATGCCGCGCTACCGCCGGATGCGAAGCACGGCAAGGAATTTCGGGAAGCGGCCCTCAAGATCGGGCTTGAAGGGCAGATGCGGCACGCGCTGCCAGGCGCGATCCTCAAGGAGCGTTTAAACGAGCTCTCTTCTTCCCTGGGTCCGTTCCCACACGGTCGGCTGAACTTCGACCGCGTGACGCTCGCCGGTGAAGTCGTGGCGGACAAGCCGAAGAAGCAAGGAACGCGCATGCTGAAGGCCGAATGCCTTGGCGCGGGTTGCGGTTACACGGTGCGCGTCGCCGCGCGGTGGATCAAGGATTGCGGGGCGCCGCACTGCCCGAAGCATGGCTCGATGAATGTGCCGCCGCTATCGCAGGAAAGCGCGGCAGCCGTCGGCGCAGACGCCGTTACCGCAGAAGCGATGGAGTAACGATCATGGGTCTGATCGTCGCCATCGCCTGCGGATTCGTCTGGTTTCGGTTTTCGGACCCGTTTTCGCACTTCCTGTTTCAACATGCGCCGGCGGACTATGCCCGCCAGCTTTCTTCCAACGGTCCGGCGATTCTCGGCGGGTTGATGCTCTGCGGTCTGGTCGTGGCGACCGGACTGCAAGGCGCGATGTCAAACCAGCGTACCGCCGGCATGTGGCAGTCGGCGGCGGGGCGGCGGGTCATCGGCTGGGCCGCCCATTGGGCGGCGTTCGTCGTGCTAACGGCATCGATCGGCATTGCGTTGCAGGCGTTGACCGGCGGGAACTCGCTGACTGTGGCCATGGCTGCCCTGCTCGCATGGGGCGGACTGCGGCCGTTCAAGATTTTTCTCGGCCGCGCCACCCGTCCGCTGCGCTGGTTCCTGGCGGGGCGGCATGTGGGGCTGGGCGGCACGTCCAAATTCTCCGGCCTGCTGGATGAGTGGGCGAATCCGTGGCGACCGGGACAGGTGCTGCTCGGCGCGTCGATGTACGATCCAAAATGGATCGTTGGCTTCAGCGATGACCGCCATGTCTGCACGATCGCGACCAGCCGCGCGGGCAAGGGCCGCTCGGTGATCATTCCGAATCTGCTCACATGGCGGGGCTCGGTTCTGGTCATCGACCCGAAGGGCCAGAACGCCCTTGTCACCGCACTGGCGCGCGGCAAGGGCGGGAGAGGCCTGACGCACCCGCTCGGTCAGACGGTGCGGATTCTCGATCCGCTGGGGGAAATCCGCGACCCTTTGCTTCAAGACTGCAAGGCGCGCTTCAATCCGCTCGCCGGGCTCGATCCGGGCGCGGACGATTATGCGGAGCGCGTCGAGCTGATCGCGGACGCGCTCGTCGTTCCCGATGCGAAAGCGAAGGATAACTTTTTCGACATTTCGGCCAGGGTCATCATCAGCGGCCTGATCGATTACGTCGTGATGAGTCCGGACATTCCGGAAAAAGATAAGCATCTCGGCACGGTGCGTGATCTGCTGATCCATCCCGACGGCCCTCCGCTCGAAAGCAACCCGGGGGCGAACCCTCCCTTCCGGGGCATGGAGGACATGGGCGGGCTGGCGCAGGCGGCGGCGTCGCTGGTTCTGCAAGCCGGCAAGAATGCCAAAGGCGATGTCATCGCCACGGCCATTTCGCATACGAAATGGTTGGACAGCGCGGGGATGCGCCGGACCCTCGCCGCGTCGGATTTCAGCCTGCACGATCTAAACGACGGCGCGACGACGATCTATCTGGTGCTGCCGCCGCAATATCTGGACATCCACGGACGATTCCTTCGGCTGTTCGTCAACCTGGCCCTGCACGCGGCCGCCGAGGGGCGCAAGGGCAGGTACGCGACGCTGTTCCTGCTCGATGAATTTTACGCGCTCGGGCGTCTCCAGCAGCTGGCGAAGGCCGCAGGCCTGATGGCGGGCTTCGGCGTCAAGCTGTGGCCGATCATTCAGAATCTGGGCCAAGTTCAGGAACTGTATCCGCAAAACTGGGAAACCTTCATGGGCAATGCCGGAATGTGGCAGGCCTTTGCCATGAATGACCAGACCACGGCACGATATTTGTCCGAGCGTCTCGGCAAGCGGGTTCTCTGGCGCAGGATGCGCGGCCCCGAAGGCTATGAGTGGGAACTGGCTGGCGCCGCCAATCTGCGGGACGCGCAGGAGCTTGCCAAAGCGACAAGCCGCGCCAGCGGCAACATGGCCGTGTTCACGGAGACAGGCGAGGCGTTTCTGTTGCGCCGGACGCCCTACGACAAGCTGTTTCCGCGCGGCCGCTACATGCCCGATCCTTTTGAAAACGGAGGTTCGCAATGACGTCCACACTGTCGCATGGCGCGGAACCCTGCATGCTGTGCAACCTGTTTGGCAGCGCCGTTCTCTTGTATTTTTTGTTTGTCTTTTCAGTGAGTCTTGTCCGTGCGGCATGGGGACTCCTGGCGCGTCTCACCAGCCTGTTAATGGAGCTTTCCAATATTGCAGGCCAGGCGCTCGCACTCGCGGCGGCGTGGCCCTTTGAAATCGCGCTCGACCAATCTGAAAAATGGATCGCGATCGGCATTGAGTGGCGCGAACAGCGAAAGATCTGGCGCAAGGAGTTCCGCAAAATCATGCCGTGGGATGAGTTTCGCCGCCAGATGACGGGGCAGCCCAAAGTCGAGCGGGACGACTACGCCGACGCATTGAGTCTGTTCGGCCTCGCGGAACCCTTCACCCGGCAGGAGATGGACGCGCGATTCAAAAGGATCATGCAAGGCGTCCATCCCGACACGGGCGGTTCCGACTATCTGGCGCAGCAAGTCACAGCCGCGCGCGCTCTGGTTCTCAAGCGAAAAGGGTGGAAGAAATGAGCCATAAATCTGAACTGGCGCTACTCCGAGAGCAGCAGCTTGCAAAACTGAGGGAGGCGACGGGCGCCCCTGAGCGTTTCGTGGTGGATTTTGCCTGCGCCTTGCACGACCGCGCCTTTCGCGTGACGTTCGCCCGCTTCTCTTCGGCACAGCGCTTTCGGTGCGAGAGCGTCGACAAGACTGAATCGCATCAGGCGACGACGATGGCGCGGTTGCAGGGACTCTTGCGTCCGGCAGACGCGCTCCGGGTCCGGACGGAAGAGGTAGATTTCTCGACCGTACCCTGCGCCTGGTGCGCGGACGACTCGGGCTGGACGCTCTGCGACAGGTGCAAAATGCTGGTCTGCGGCGCCCGCAGCTCCGGCAGTTCTTTCACCTGCCGCGTCAGCTGCGGCGCGCGATTCCAGACGGCGCGGCTTGATGCCCTCGATGCGGCCCGGCCTGGATCGTCCACGCGGCTCGCGATCGGGCACGGTCGGACGCTGCTGCCGGGAAAGGGTCCGCGAAAATGACCGGGGGAATTTTCAAGAAGGACGAGTCGGCGCTTCGTCAGGCGGAACAAAAGCCTCGCCTGCATTGGGGGAGAGACGTCTGGATTGCCGTTGTCGCGTGCAACCATTTGAATCTCGTTCTCTCGGATCCGAAAGCGGACCATGGCAGAATCATCGGCGCGTACCTGCTTGCCGCGCTGGCCGCCGCGATCCTGATTTTCAGGATGTGGCGCCGGATAAGACAGCATCGAAACCAAGCATCCGACATTCTCGGCGCGGCCAAACAAAGGGATCAGCCATGAAGATCGGCGGGGCTGTCGTGGCGCTCGGAATCTGCATGGCGGCGTCAGTAGTCGGCACGCCGCACCTGCTGTACGAATATGAATGCGAGGGCTACGACATCCGGCGCTGCGCGTATTACACAAGCTGCACATACATTGGCGTGCAGGGATGGCGTAAATCCAAGCCAGGACCCTTGTCAGCCGGGGGTTGTCCGGCCGTGAAGTTGTTCGCGCTGGACTGGCCGCCGTTCATCTGGCGCAAGGGCTGAAGGGCCGGAAGCCTGAGTGCGGCGGCTTACGGCTCAGATGACTCGTGCGTAGAAAATACCCTTGCAAAGTATAGTTCATAGTACTATAGTTTATATTGTTATGAGGGTTGTTTGCGAATTTTTAAACGAAATGGTTCGCGCGCTATGCGCGGCGGGAACGGATCGGCGATGACAGCTTGCGCGAAGCGATAGAGCGCGCGGAATGCGGCCTTGTGGATGGAGACCTGGGTGGTGACGTCATCAAACAGAGGGTCGCCAGAAAGGGACAGGGCCGGTCGGGCGGCTACCGCGTGCTGATCGCGTATCGGCGAGGCAACCGGGCGGTATTCCTTTACGGCTTCGCCAAAAGCGAGCGCGAGAACATCGATGACGACGAACTGGCGACCCTGCGAGACATTGCAGAGGGGTGGCTCACAGCGAATGACGCAAAGCTCGATCGCGCAATAGCGGACGGTTTTGTGCAGGAGGTAGACGATGACTAAAGCAAAATTGACCAGAGAAAAAAAGAAACCTAGCGGGCTGACGAAATCATTGCTGGAAACAGCCCAGGACATGCGACGTGGCGAGCTGCTCGATGAGGCGGCTTACGCGAAAATCACCATGCGGCATCTCGGAGAAAACGAGGCGCCGAAAGCCGAGCCAATCACAGGCGAAGAAATTCGCGCCTTGAGAGAGAAAGCGCATTTAAGCCAGGCGGTGTTCGCCCGTCACCTCAACGTGACAGTCGGCTATGTCTCGCAACTCGAACGCGGCGCGAAACGGCCAACGGGCGCGGCGCTCGTTCTGCTGAACGTGATCCGCCGCAAGGGACTCGAAGTGATCCTGTAGAGCCCGGCCTCTGGTTGCGCGCCCGAGTCCATGTGGAGGCGCCGAGTGAAAGAGAAAGGAGCCGGGCGAACCCGGCTCCCCTCCGTTCAGGCCTGATCGTCCTCCTTCGGTTTGCGGAGAACGATGCGGCCGCCTGTGACCGGGAGCAGATCGAGTTGCAGGGTGAGGCCTTCGCCGTCCTCGTGCTCCCATGCCGCGCCGATACGGTTCCAGAACTTCTTTTCACCCCGCTCTGAAACGTGCCAGGCGATTAGCGCCGGTGGTTTGATTTCGTGTTGCGGCGCTTTCTTCGCGTTGTTTTTGCCGTAAGCCATTGTCTTGCTCCTTCAATTTAGGGCTGACCCCATGCCAGCCGTGCCTTTCCGCGAGCGGAGCGCATAGGCCCGGGCGCAACGCGCTTGTTTGGGGGAGACCTTCAGGGGGAACCAAAGAAGCGCTTGCGGCCATCAGGGCCGCGTTCCGATAGGTTTGGCACTCAAGGCTGGCGTGCGGGATCAAGCCCGGTGATGGAGCGGCGGCAGGCATACGGTAGCAACACGGGAAGCGCCGCAATCAGTCGTGAAACCAACGTCCCTGAAGCGTTCGGCATTGAATAACGATGCGGGTATGGAATTGGGTCGGCATGGCACGGTGCGCATGAGGAGATGTCAGATCCCAGTCTGCGCCGCGTGATTTTTTCACCTAGCCAATGTCCCGCATTCAGCTAGGCTATTCGAAATAAGCCAGTCAGTAGCCCGCACGTGCGATTATACATAGGCAGTATAAATAACATCGAGATCTATAGCAGCTTTAGTATAAAAGTTCTAAATAACTTGTTGAAATACATAGACAACCTCTTTGAAGTACGGAGAATAATTCTCCGATACTAATTGACTTTAAGCTTTGAATAGGAGTTTTGTTGCTATTACAATAAGTAACACTTTTTTGCCTGACGTTTTTCCAACCGAGCAATTCCCGTGCACATAGAGCAAGAAAACTTGTTTATTTTGAATTGGTACGTCATAATTTGTTCTCAACAGGAGAACAAAAATGAAAGCAATAGATTCCAATCGAAAGAAGCTGATTATTGAATTCGACGCTGAGGATTGGACATTAATTGGTTGCCTGTTTTCTATCATCTCAACGGATACAGGCGTTCCAACGCCTTGGTGGGCAACAGAAAATGGTACCGACGAGCTGGTCATGAACGAAGAGAAATTTGACGAGCTTTGGCGGAGGTGGAGTGCTTTGACGGATGCGCCGGAAGCGAATGCCTTTTTTGTTGGAAAAGATCGATGAGATATGCTGATCACGCGTACGCACATATTCAAACCAACACTAATGATCCAGGACGATCCGTGACGCTTGACAAGCGTGCCCAGGAAGCAGGATTCAAGAGCGCCACTGATTATATAGACGATATTCAAGGCCGCTCTGATACGCGTTCTTTCGAGGGTGTGAACAATCGTGTTTGTTGGGCAAATGCCAGAGAACGGCTTTATGGCTGGCATAATCGTGTAGACCCATCGCAATCGACCGTGATTCCCAAAAAAACAGCAGCTAAAACAATAAGAGAGTTCGAAAACCATAAGAAGGTAGAGGCTCAAGAACTTGGAATCTCGCACGACCAAATTAAAGAGCGCGGCCCTATCCCTGAGAATCGCCGCGACGTGGCCCTTGATAGGAAGACCGAGCAAGCTCGGGCCGCGCTCAAACGGTCCTTCCGCAGTTCGCAGAAGGACTCGACTCCACAAATTCAGCGGCAATCTGTGGGGGAGCAAGAGTGCACCGCCGAAGATTTAGCATTCCACGAGTCGGTCCAACGACGGAAAACGCTCAGCCGAGAAGACCGAGCGAACGCTCCCGCGCTGGAGGAGCATGAATCCGTTCCGCCGACTAGCGGTAACAAGGAGGGAGACAAAGTGGGATTAGACCAAGAGTGGACTGCCGAGGATCTGGCCTTCCACGAGTCGGTCCAGGACGGTGCTACGCCGGAGCAAACACTGGGCCATGAGCGAGGCGGTGAGGCGGGATAAAAGCGTTGCTACGGTCGTCCCCATTGCTGGGCCTGGTGTTTTTTCCGTGCCTCGTCGCGCACGAGAAGGATGACATGAACGAGCTGGGATGCGGCTTCATGGGCATCCGGTGCTGAAATTGTAGCGACGCGCCGCCAAATGGCAAGGCTACGTCCAGTTTTGATAATCACCTCGACCGTATCCTGTTGGTTATTTGTGTCCCCGGCACGGACCTTGAAAGCGTGCCTTCTATCTTCGATAAAGCTAACTTCGTGGTGTTGAACAAGATCGATTTCGTGAAAGCGAAGTCCGTTACGCCAAGCTATAACACCGCTCTCAAACGTTATTCCAAGTGTCGGCGCGACGAGCCGGGAAAAAAGCCATTCCCCTCCCTTGAACGTGATAGTGCACACGAGGGCCGTCAAAAACAGGGAAATTACCACCTGGTCCCGGTGTCCGTCGTCAGATAATTTGAGACAGATGGCGGCGTGATTTAATGGAGGACGCGGCTCATCTGATGTTTGATTTTATGCGGCGTTCAATTGGTGTTGCAAGCGACGATTTTGGATGGTGGCTCGTTTGATCCTTTCTCGTTGCAGCAGAATGGTTTGTCCTCGGCCGAAGTAGACGTCAGCCGGCGTGAGATTGTCCAGGCTCTCGTGATAGCGGCGATGATTGTAGTGATCGACGAAGGTGTCGATCCTGGCTTCCAGGTCGCCGGGCAGATAATAGTTCTCAAGCAAGACGCGATTCTTGAGCGTCTGATGCCAGCGCTCGATTTTGCCCTGTGTTTGCGGGTGGCAGGGCGCGCCGCGCACGTGATCCATGTTGCGTTTGTCCAGCCATTCGGCCAGATTGGCCGAGATGTAGGAAGGGCCATTGTCCGAGAGCAATCGCGGACGATGGACGACCTTGGCGTGATCAAGCCCCGCGGCTTGCAACGCCAGGTCGAGTGTTTCCGTGACGTCCCCGACCTTCATCGTCGTACAGAGCTTCCAGGCGATGATGTAGCGCGAGAAGTCGTCCAATATCGTGCTGAGGTAGAACCAACCCCAACCAATCACCTTGAGATAAGTGAAGTCGGTCTGCCAGAGCTGGTTGGGCGCCGTCGTCTTGTCCTTGAACTCATCGGCGGCCTTCATGACGATGTAGGCGGGACTGGCGATTAGGTCGTGCTCCTTCAGCAGGCGATAAACCGAAGCTTCCGAAACAAAATAGCTTTTTGTGTCGGTGAAGCGTGTCGCCAGTTCCCGTGGCGACAGCTCCGGCTCGTCCAGGGCCAGTTGCACGATCTGGCCCCGCACATTGTCAGGAATTCGGTTCCAGACGCGGTCGGGCCTGGGAGATCGGTCTTCCAGGGCCTCTGGCCCGCCAGTCTGGCAAAGGTCGCACCATCGATAAAAGGTGGCGCGAGAGACGCCGAGTTTCTCCAGCGTCCGGCGCGCCGGCAGATGGGATTGCTCGACCAGCCGGATGATCTCCAGTTTCTCGGAAGCCGGATATCTCATTCCTCGCTTTCCCCATCCGCGATCATGCTTTTTTTGAGCAGGCGCAATTCCAGCGCCTGCTCGGCGACGACCTCCTTCAGTGCCTGAGCTTCCCGGCGCAGGTCCTTGACCTCGCCGCTGGTCGCCGCACGCGCCGTGTCGCCCGCCAAGCGCCGCTTGCCAGCCTCCAGGAACTCCTTCGACCAGGTGTAATACAGGCTCTCGGCGATGCCCTCGCGCCGGCAGAGTTCCGCGATGCTATGCTCGCCGCGCAGGCCGTCCAGCACGATGCGGATCTTCTCCTCCGCCGAATATTGCTTGCGCGTTGCTCGGCGAATGTCCTTCACGATCCGCTCGGAGGACGACTTGGCAGTTCCGGATTTCTGGCTCATCTCCACTCCTCGATGGTTACGATGAGCCAGAAATCCTCCGTTATTCAACCCGCTAAATCTGTCTCACAGGTGCTGACGCCGGACAGTCATGAGCAACTCAAGCATCATGAAGTTGGTAAGCAGGATATCTGGTGGATTGTTCCGTATCCGCTCCCGCTCTTCGGAGCTTTCCTGTCCCGTGTAGCGAGCAAAAGTGACCGGCACGGGATGGTGCTGGTCAACGAGAAACTTTTTCAACTCTTCGAGCTGGCTGTTCGCGAGAGCATTCATCGGGTAGACCACGACAGCGCGTGTGCGCGCAGTCTCTCCCTTCCGTTTCGCCTTAACTACCGCGTCCACGATAGGAATGAAGAAACAAAGGGACTTTCCAGATCCCGTGCCCGTGGTAACCACGAAGCTCTTTCCGTCGAGCGCCAGACTAATCGCCTGCTCTTGATGGCGCCGCAGCTTAAGACTCTTGTCAGGGTCGTTCTGAGCAGACCGGGGATCGCGGAAGATTCGTGCACAGTCCGCGACGAGCCCCTTGGGGCCCACGAGAACCTGGATCGAGCCGCCACCCTCGTAATGCGGGTTCAATTGAATAAGCGGCTCTGGCCAGAACCGGCGGCCCGCGTAGAGCGCATCGACCTTGTTTTGGATTTCAATCGCACGGATGCGAGTAAAGGAACGTGCGAAACTCGTATACTGCTCCAGGAGATGATCGTCTAAGGAAAATACGTCCATCAGACCCGCGCTCCATCGACTTGGTCCACTATACACAATGATCCATCGGCATTCTTTGGTGCGACCCAGCTTGACCAATGATGCGGCTTGTCGACGAACGCATAGGGCCTGCCGACCAGCTCGGCTGCCACAACCCTTTCATGCTCCAGAACGTCACGATAGCTTTGAATCATGCGACCAAGATGATGCCGTGTGATGATTGACGTCAAGCGTGAAGTTAATATACTTTCAAAATCTTATGGAATCTGTCTACAGCCCGCGAAGAACCTCTGATTAAAGAGGGCCGCCCGGTGTCGGCGGCTCGGGTTCCGAGGCTGGATGCTCGACAGTGTGGATATAGAACTCAAGGACGCCGTTAAGCTCCTCTTGCCAGCCCGCGCCTCGGGCCTTGAACCACGCCAGTATAGCTGGATCAATATCAAACTTTTCTTCAGGACCTGCGGCCTTTTTGAAAGATGATGTTGGCTGCCATTCATTCATACCTTAGTATAAAATGTACTATATTAAGGAAATATTAGGCGCTATCTTGTTGAAATACGAACGTATGCGAAAAACCTCTGCCCTGAGATTTGTCGCTCTGCAGAGCGTGAATATTATAGTATCAAATTTCAGGAAATATCCGCTTAGTTACTGTTTTTCATGGAATGTTACGATTTTTCATGATATAGTAGTTTAAGAATGAAAATTCAGGGGTTGGATGCATTTTTCATGGGGAATGGCCTTAAGAACGATTTTTCAGGTCCTGTTACAGTTTTTCAGGATCGACGGCTCCCGGAACTGGCAATGCCCGTGGGGTATGCCCCCCTGATCGACGCCTTTCGGCTGAGAGTCCCGACGCCGCGTACGCTCTCGGCAATCGGCCAGCGGCACAAGCTTTACCAGCAGGACGGATGGAATATCTATACGCCCCGGCACGCTCCCCCGGAGACTCTCGAAGGGCATCTGAGCTTCGCTCTGAAATATGAAGGACTCGATCTTCTCGTCCTGAAATCGCTCTTTCGAGCCACAGGCCCCGGACCGGTCGAGGCAATCGTGAGGGCGACGCCGACCGGCTCCTATGCCCGTCGCATCTGGTTCCTCTATGAGTGGCTGCTCGGAACAGAGCTCGACCTGGCTCCAGCCGAGAAAGGCGCCTATGCCCTCGTCGTCGATCCCGACCAGCAATGGGCGGCGGCGGGCACGACGTCGACGCGCCATCGCGTCAAAAACAACCTGCCGGGAACACCGTCTTTCTGCCCGATGATCTTCCGCACAGAGGCGCTCCGTGCCTTCACCGCGCGCGATCTGGCCGAACGCGCGCGCGCCGCAGTGGCGAATGTGCCCCGCGATCTGCTCGCGCGTACCGCTGCATTCCTGTTGCTGAAGGATTCGAAATCGAGCTTTGCCATCGAAGGCGAGCATCCGCCGCAGGATCGCATTCAGCGCTGGGGGCGGGCCATCGGCGAGGCTGGACGCCGGCCGATCGACCTCGACGAATTGCTTCGTCTACAACGCATCGTGATTGGCGACGCGCGTTATGTGCGTTTGGGCCTGCGTCACGAGGGCGGCTTCGTCGGGGAGCATGACCGTGAAACCGGTATGCCTCTGCCGGACCATATCAGCGCCAGGCATGAAGACTTGCCGTCCCTGATAGAGGGATTGGTTGCTTTCGACCGGACCGCTGCACACCACCTCGATCCAGTCCTCGCGGCAGCCGCGCTCGCCTTCGGCTTCGTTTACATTCACCCATTCGAGGATGGCAACGGACGACTCCATCGGTATCTCATCCACCATGTCCTGGCCGAGCGCGGCTTCAACCCGCCCGGCATGGTGTTCCCCGTCTCGGCGGTGATCCTGGACAGGATCAATGATTACCGCAAAATCCTGGAGAGCTATTCGGCGAGGCTGCTGCCCCTGATCGAGTGGAAACCAACTGACAAAGGGAATGTCCGCGTCCTGAATGACACGGGCGACTACTACCGTTTCTTCGACGCGACGCCACATGCGGAGTTTCTTTATGAATGCGTCGAGCGGACGATCGAAGTGGACCTTCCCGCCGAGACCAGTTTTTTAAAAGGCTATGACAGCTTCAGACGGCAGGTTGAGGACATCGTTGACATGCCGGACAACACGGTCGATCTCCTGTTTCGCTTTCTCCGCCAGAACGACGGCACGCTTTCGAAGCGCGCACAGGAACGGGAATTCGCCGGACTGACCGAGGATGAAGTTGCACGGATCGAGGCGATCTATGCGGAGGCGTTTTCGGGCTGAAAGGGCCGTGTGGCACGATCCGGCGCGCCTTGAAATTGTCGCGGAAACTCGGCGCCCTCCAGGTGGGAAGACCAATCAGCGGAGTGTAGACAAAACGCCGCTAACCTATTGTTCTTAATCCCGCATGTAGACACATTCGTTTTAGCGAAACGATTGATTCTAAATTGCATACCACGCGACTGAAAATCGCAGTGTCGGTGGTTCGATTCCGCCCCTGGCACCATTAAAATCAATAGTTTACGCACTACGTGACAGTACGCTCGTTGCTGACGAGGGGCACTTCCGTGAAGCTTCCGGACATTGCCAGGGTGAGGAACTATGTGTGCGCGCTGACTGGCCCTGATTTGTTGCCGTGAGTAAGCCAAATCCGCGGGTGCATTTGGAGGACTGACGGCGCCTGCAGGCATTGGCAAAAATTGCTAGGTGCAAAACCACGAAAATATTCAAATGACAAAACGCTTCTGTATTGTGCGCATTCGCACATGGACTGTGACGCAATAGTCACAGCTGATTGGTTTTATCATTGTTCTCGCGCAGCAGACGCCCTTCTGCCTGAATCATCCGCTCCCGATGTCCCTCCCTTCCCACAGAAGAGATGAGGGAAATTGGCATAGCCGCAGCCCGCTTCGGCGCCGACTCGACATCATCGCGGAGATATTGAATGAGTGACGACACGAATGTCTGTTGCGCGGTCCGTGCGCTTCAGGAGGCCGCATCACGGGCGAAAAGCTTCTACCAAATGAAAAGCGGCCGCCCCGCGGGGTTTGAGACATTGGATTTGGAATATCGCCTGTATAGGCTCCGCAGAGCCCTCGGCGCACAGGATAAATGCATGGATGCAGATTGCCCTCACCGGGGGCAAGGGCAACTCGAAGAAGAGACGACCAAAATGCGAGCTTGAACCATAGTTAAGCCTTGCAGACCAATCAGGGTCAACTTGTCAATGCGCACTATGTCCCCTGATCCCGGTAAGTGCTCCAAGGGCACGCGACGCTCCTTGATCAATTCAACTCCAGAATGACGGCATGATCCGTGAGGGTAAGCGGCACGATCCGCACATTCGAAAAGATCGATTGCGGTTGGCTGCCGATCGTTGGGTCATAGACAGACACCGTATGAAATTCCTTGCCAAGGTCGATTGAGACGCTATCCGATCCGGTGCCCGGCGGGTTTTCATCCCACACGGCGAGGAACAATCGGCCATCCTCCCGTTGCAGCAGCAAGTCGTGGACCGTCGCCGGGGGGGTCCCAAGGTAACCATAGGGCAATTGCCCAATCGCCGACGGTGGGCCGGAACTCGCCAGGATCGACGTCAGATTGTGGAAATACGTCGCCCCGAGCTTTGGCGTTTTGTCGGCATGGAACAAGCCCCAGGTCGTGCCGGTTGTATCGTAGAGCTGGTATTGGATTGTATAGCCCCAGCCGAGTTTGAACTGGTCCAGCATCAGGGACATCAGGAGTTTGCCCTGGGCATCCTCGGTGACGGAGCCCCCGGCAGCCGCCGCCGCCGTTTGCAGGCCGGTCTCGGTCGTCACTTTCGGAACAGTTGGTCCTTGCGCCACCGCATATCCGCGATATTTTTTGGCCCAGGTGATGATGTTGTTGCCGTAAAACCCATCGATGCCGGCCACGTTGTCGGTGACGGATGCCGTCAGCCATGCGCGGTTGGGCGGAATTGGATCGGGATGAACCCCGCACACATAATTGTGGACATTGGCATAGTCCGCGAACGCTTGGGTCGGCGAGAACCCGGCCGCAGCCAGTTTGTCAGGATCACCAATCCCCGGCGCAAGCTGATTGACCTGCAGGCCATAGTTCCCGGTCTCAGCCCCGACTTCGGACGGGGCAAAAACCGGAATACCGGCAAGCAGCGGGTCGGCCTTCACGGCCGTATAAAGATCGGCCTGGAACTGCGCCACCGGCAGCCAGTCCGCGCCCCTTGCGCCACCCGTATTGCCTTTATAGACGGTATTAAAGTTCCCCGGCTCATTTGGCCCCTCGATTGCTAGGAGCGCACCAGCAGCATTCAGTTGTTCGGCAAATCCGATATACTGATCCAACGTCGCATATTGCGGCCCGGCATTCACGAGCATGACAGTCTTGGCGCCCGTTGCCTGATAGAGCGCAATCGCATTGGCGACGCCGGCTGCATTCTTGACCAAGCCATCGCGAAATGCCTTGAATCCAAGATAAGCAACCAGCGAATCGCGCGTTGGCGTTCCTTTATAAATGTTGCCACCGGTGCCCAAGGATTCGAGAAACCGGCTCTGAGGTTGCGCCATCGTGCCTTCGGCCAGCGCATGTGTCGCGATCAATGTCGCAATGGCCGAACCGGCCAAGAGTCGCCGCATTATTTCACTCACAGATCGAATGCCGCCACGAGGGGTGCCGCGGAACCAGATATCCCAACGGTGTCTTCACAACCATAAAAAAGAGGTCCCATATATCAGAGTTTCCTTTTGCTTTGCGGTTCTTGAAGTTAATGCTGGGAGACCCATTTCTTTTACCGGGGGCGGGCAATTGCAAAGTCCGCTTGATGGGATAAGGGTTAAGGTTATGCAACTCATAGATTTTTCTCAATTCGCCAAACGCCGCACGGCAGATAGGCAGCGGGCGCATGACAGTGTCACCGTGACTCAGGCGGATGAGGGCGATCGCTGGGCCCAGCTCCACACCGCAAATCCAGAGTGGGAGATCCGCCAGACTACGCTGCCTGGCGATGCGGAGACCGATTTTTGGGGCGATTTGCAGTTCCGGCTGGCCTATCCCACACATCGCCTGCGCGCCCACTGAAACCAGATCGGGAGGGCCCAAGCCTTCCTGACTCTTGGGGCTCTCCTGTGACCGCAGGCCCGGGCGATGAACTTGGCCTCGGATCATTTCCTTGCATATTGTTTTTACAGCGCTGACCGGCGCCGATGTCGAAGGACTGATCTGGCCACCGTCCTTCAAGCGGAGAATCAGAGCTTCTTGCGGAGAAAAATCCGCATCCTCTCAAAATCGAAGGTCGCGGCGTAGGGCTTGAAGAAATCATGGCCGACCATGCCAGCGAGGTGGAAGCCAAAAGTGTTTTCCCACGGAAACGGGCCATCGTAGAGACCCGCGACATTGTCTTCCCTTATATCTCCGAAGGAAAGGCGGCGCACGGTATAGGGTACGATTTTCAGCTTTCCGCCTGCCCCCGCCCCTTCGAAAGCTCTATCTTCCTCCAATTTAATCCCGGCCTCCTTGATCACCGGCTCCGCCAATTTGGCTCCCGCACCCGCGAGACCTGTGTCAACGAAAAGGAGCGCTGGCGGAAGTGACTCCACACGGCCCCAGCCCACCATGAAGTGGTCGCTCGCAATCCAGAAGGGAACCGCGACACTCTTGCCCGATGACTCTGCGGCAAATTGCTTCAGGTTTTTCGCGGTTTTCCGGCGCAGTACAAGCTCACCGTTTGGAAAATCGAGGGTCGCCAGGAAATGGTACAAAAGATTGGTCCCAATGCATCCGTCGATACGCTTCACCCCAAGTCCTTCGGAGAGCTGGCGCAGGGCAAGCGAGACAACGGGCAGGTTCTTGATCGTCCAATCGCCAATGGTGAATGAGTCAATGCGCGACTGTTGAACGGCAGCGTGCTCACCGCCGGAAAAAGTGCCCTGCCCTTCCCCGAATTGCGGAAGGCCAAGCTCTTTGGCGAACTCCGTATCGAGTGCAACCTCCGAACCTCCGGTATCGATGAAGAAGATAACCTCGCGCCCGTCGTTCACACGCACGCTGACCAATGGCAGCGGATCCGTCTTTAAGAACTTCAACCGCAGAGTTTGCCCGTCGCCACCTCATAGGGCGTCTGGCCCTTGAAGCTCTCCAGCTTCGCGACATTCAAAGTTGGATACTGCGAAGCAATAAGCGCATTGGTGCTGACGTCAATGCCGCTCAGCGAGGCTGCCGCCCTTTGGAAATCGTCCCGGCGATAAAAGACCTCGGCCAGCATGACCTTGGGATCGGTTTCAGCAGGCCTCATTGTTATGGCCTTTTCCAGCCATTTGCGCGCATCGTCGAGCTGGTTGGAGAGCAGCGCGATGCGGCCCAACTGGAGAATTGCCGAATAGTCCTTAGGATTTTGAGCCGCCATCCGCGCGTAAACTTTGCCAGCTTCAGCAAACTTCCCGAGCTGGAAGAACCGGTTGGCAGAATCGATTTCTGATGGATTAGGCTGCGATGCCGCTTGTTGAGGGAAACTAAAAGGCGAGAGAATCACGGCAAGTGCAGAGAAAAGCCTGGCAAATTTCATTTGGAATTCCGCGATCAAGGGCGCAATGCAATGTCCGAGGTGTATCAGAAGCGGAGCCTATGGGCGAGTTGCCTACGCCAAGGACCCATCTTGTCAAAACCGCGCTTCTGCTTAAAAGTTTATCGCATTGGTGGTAGTCTTGATAGCTATGACCGCAGCAGGAATTCGTGGCTTTCGCGGCAAATCGGGATGACTCGCCATGGCTGCAGATATCGATGAAGTTTTTGGCGTCCCGCCGCGAAAAGCGGCAACTTCACACGAGATTGGGCAGAGTCTCGACAGCCTTTCCTTGCACGAAATCGCTGAGCGCATCACGATGTTGCAGGCTGAAATCAACCGGCTCGAGGACGCCGGGCGTGCCAAACAAGCATCGGCCAGCGCCGCCAACGCCTTTTTTAAAATGAAGGGACCGGCCTGACGCCAAGCCGGCAGCCACGTTTGCGATGGTCGGGAGACCCACGGAAGCCGCCGTACAGGCGGGTTACCCATGCCCGCCGGATGGATTGGGATTCACCGCGGGTTTGATTTGATGATGTTACGGCGCAGGGATTGACGCACTCCTTCGAACCGGCTTTCTCCGGTCGCGGCATTGAGGCTGGCAAGACCTAGAACGTGAGGTGCCGGAGCATGGAGGACGGTGAGAACACGGGCTACCTTGCCGACGGATTTCGCAATGTTGACATGCAATCTGATTTTACCAAGTTTAAAGCCTGCCTGACATTCATCGACACTCTACCCTCTTTCCAGTCATATAAGTCGGAAGCCGACCGGCGGCTTTTATTATCTCAGGGAGGACGCTTTATCGACGTCGGCTGTGGGCTTGGCTTTGACACGGAAAGGATAGGAGCCAAGCTTGGGAAGCTTGGCAAGGTCGTCGGCCTCGACAATAGCCAGCAGCTTCTGCTCGAAGCGCAAGCCCGCCTCGGAGAGGAACCTGGCAATGTCTCATATGTCCTAGAAGACGCTCATGACATGAGCTTCGGGAACAATTGGTTTGATGGGGCGCGAACGGACAGAGTGCTTCAGCATGTCGAGAATCCCAGCCGTGTCATTGAGGAAATGGCAAGAGTCGTTCGTCCCGGCGGCCGCGTCGTTTGTGCGGAACCAGACTGGGGAAGCTTCATGATCGACGATGAAGACCTCGAGTCCGTTGAGACTGTCGCTGCGGCATGGACAAGCCGGCTCAGGAACAAATACATCGGACGTCAACTCGGGCGCCTCATGAAGGCCGCAGGCCTGGCCAACATCGCGATAAGTGGAGAGCTGTTGGTAACCAGCGGGATTACGGCGGGGAACATTGTCTTCGACATCGAAAAGACATGCCACGAAGTCGGGATCAAAAAGCGAACAAAAAGATACATCGACTGGTATCGCAAGATCGAGGAGAGAGACAAGAACAGCCCGGTTTTGTCGGGGGTGACAATCATCGTGGCATCGGGCACCAAACCGGAGGCGCAATGCTAAAATCCAATCTGCGGGACGGCCGTACGCGCAGTCGTCTTAATTGATTTGCCCGTATGCAATTATTGCTTATACCGGAAATACAATGGAACGGGCACTCAAAGAGCTACCCTCTTCAGACTCGCGATCCACGCCAAGCGTGAGTTCCGTCAAGTCGCTGGATCTCATCCGGGCACCACGAACCGCTAACCGGACCAGTTCTTGCCGTGATCGCACACGTCCAAGGAGACGCTCGACGTGTGGAGAGTTTGTAGAAAATTTCTGCCAATCGTACCAAAACGTTTCACGTGAAACGTTTTGGTACGATTGGGACCCGGCCCGGCCAGCCCAGCGGCGGCGCCCAAGCGTCATGAACCCAAGGACACCGCCGTTCCTTGAGAGCCCTATTTGGCCTGTTCCAAATGCGTGAGCGCCGCTTCGGCGTGACCCGTTGCCATGACGGCATGGTTCATTTTGCTCTCGCCAATTGTTTGTTCAAGTTCCTTGACGGCGTCCGAGGTATGGGGATTGCCTTTGGCGATGTCAGCGGCCCTGGCGTGGGAGAGCGCCACTTTGGCGTGTTCGCTGACGAGATCGGCGTGCCCATTCCGTCCATGGATCAGGGCTTGTTTTGTATGCAGAATGGCTTCGGTGATGTGATCTTCCTCCGCTCTTAAAACCTGCGGAATCAAAGAGACAGCAAGACCGAAGCCGAACAATGCGGCGAAGAGTCTGCGGGACATAGCGAATCCTCCGATTGATTTTACCGTTCTCGACAGCTCACCTTTTCCGGCGAGGCTGGCGATGGTAAAACGGTGCGAAATTCCCGAGCGCTGCATTGATCTGAAGCAATGCGCGCCTTTGATTCGGCCATCCGGACGCATGGCCGCGGATCGAACCAGCGGCGGACGCGGTAGTGCTTAAGCTTAAGCTTAGGAGTGAGAACAAAGGGCAGTGGCACAAGACTTCCTCTCTGCCCAGTATCTTTTCTCAACTTTGTCAGTATCTTTTTAACGCGCCATTGGATCGGCAGCTGCGTGCGGATGGAAAGCTCCAAGAAACTGCCCAGGCTGTGCGATTGACGTAGGAACCTATGACTCCGCTTCAAATCCTCCTCATCGAGAGCAACAGCGAAGACCGGCTATCGCTGCAAAAGGCGCTGAGAGACGCAGGGTTCGTGGTCAGTGAAGCATTGACAGCGGCGGAAGGCATAGAGGCTGCCCAGCACAACAATCCCGGCTGCATCCTGCTCGCCACTGAGCTGCAAGACAAGGAGGGGCTGGCGGTGCTGGAGCAACTCGTCCCCGATCCAACCGCCCCGAGGATTGCGGTTGTCATGCTGGTGAGTGCCGCCGATGATCTGAAAGGACCTCTTGCTATAAAAAGCGGGGCTCAGGATTATCTTACGAAATCTTGCCTCGAGCCGCGCCAGCTTCGCCGGGTGATCCAAAATGCGGCCGCGCGTGTCGAGCTGGCCGTCCAACGCCTCGGCGCGGAGCAGGAATTGGCGGTGAGCGAGGCCTGCTACCGGTCGATCGTCGAGGACCAAACCGAGATGATCAGCCGGTTCCACGCCGATGGCACTTTGACCTTTGTCAACGCGGCCTATGCCCGCGTCTTCGGCGGCACGCCATCCCAGCTCATCGGTTCATCCCTCTATAAACTCGTCCCGGATGTGGAACGCGCTTTCATTCGCAATGCCATCGCCAGACTGACGCCGCGCGCTCCCGTCCTCATCCACCGGCACCGGGTCTTTGCCGCTGATGGCGCAATTCGCTGGCAGGAATGGAGCAATCAGCTTTTGCCCAGGCGGGAGGGAAGGCCAGACGAGTACCAAGGGACAGGCCGCGATATCACCGCGCGCAAGGCGGCCGAAGATGCGCTGCGCGAGAGCGAAGCCAGGTTCCGGGGCATATTCGAAAATGCCGCCGTCGGAATGGCGCGTGTAGCGCTCGATGGCACCTGGCTCGAAGTCAACGGCCGCCTCTGCGAAATCACCGGCTATACCCGCAACGAGCTTCTTGGCAAAACTTTCCAAGACATCACGCATCCCGGCGATCTTGCAACCGATCTCGATAATCTGCGCAAACTTTTGGCGGAAGAGATTCAGCGCTATTCGATGGACAAGAGATATATCCGCAAGGACGGCGGCATCATATGGATCGCGCTTACCGTGACCATTCAGCGCGATGCTTCCGGAGTTCCACTCTATTTCATCTCGATCGTGCGCGATATGACCGCGCGAAAGCAAGCCGAGGAAGCGCTTCGCTCAAGCGAGGAGCGTTTCCGCACCATCACGACCACCGCTCAGGAAGGAATCTGGGCCGTCGATCGGGAGGGCAAAACTCTTTTCATCAACCCGCGCATGGCCGAGCTTTTGGGGGTGCGGACCGGCGATATGATTGGCGTGTCCATGACTGAATTCTGCTTTCCCGAAGACGCCGATGAAGCGCGCGCCCGGATAGCGGCCAATCTCATTGGCCAAAGAACGGAGTTCGAATTCCGTTTCCGGCACCAAAACGGATCTCAGCTCCATGTTCTCGCGGCCACGGCTCCCCTGAATGGCCCGAGCGGGGAGGTCATCGGGGCTCTCGGCGGTTTCCTCGATCTTGCCGATCGTAAAGCTGCCGAGGAACATCAGCGTTTCCTCATGCGCGAATTATCGCACCGCTCCAAAAATTTGCTTGCCATCATCCAGGCCATCGCTTCGCAGACCGCCCGTTCGGCTGTATCGCTGCCAGATTTCCGGGACCGTTTTTCGCAGCGCCTGCTCGGAATTGCCGCTTCACATGATGTGCTTATCCAGCAAAACTGGGAAGGTGCGCCGCTCGCCGACCTTATCCTTCAGCAAGTCGATCCATTCGCCGGTGCTGGTGACTCGCGCCTGCGGCTCGAGGGCCCCAATGTTTCCGTCTCTCCCTCGGCGGCGCAGGCGCTTGGTCTAGCACTGCACGAACTCGCAACCAATTCCGTCAAATATGGCGCTCTCTCGCAGCCAGAAGGTCACGTCAAGGTGACCTGGGATTACGAACGCGGCGGCGAGGAGAAGCCGCGGTTGCGGCTCCACTGGCAGGAGCGCGGCGGCCCCCTCGTTGCACCGCCGGCTCACAAAGGATTCGGGCATGCCGTGATCGAACATATGGTGGCGCATTCGCTCAATGCAGAGGTGATCCTTGACTTCGACCCCGAAGGATTAAGTTGGAAATTTGCAATGCCCGCAACATATCTCGCAAACTCGGACCCTTCCAAAGCTCAGTCTCAGAGCTGAGTGGCCGGTTGTGTGAAGTTCTTGCTGATAAGCCCCGCAAGTGCGCTTACCAAGGTCGCCGATGTCGCAGGTTTTTTGACGATCTCCGCCGCGCCCCATACATCGATCTTATCCGAATGGGCGGTATAGAACAGGAATGGGATGTTTTTATCGGATAACCGGCGGGCGAGGAACAGCGACGTGTCTTCCCAGAGCTCCATATCGAGGATTGCCGCTGAGATGTTCTCACTCTCGATTATGCGCAAAGCTTCGTCTACCGTCGCGAAGGGGCCTGCCACGGTACCACCTGCTGTTTTGATGATGTCCCCGACTTCGAAAGCGATCAAGGCTTCATCTTCGACGACAAGGATGCGATGCTTTGAAAGATCTGGTTTCACGAGATCAGCCATAGCGGACCTTTATGTCTCATAAAGCGCAACGCTTAACCGATGAAGGGTCCCCAAAGTTCCCGCAACTCTGCCATGGTCCTAGCGACACCTGCACTGTGAGGCCGTTGATTGCCCATTTTGTCGCGCAGCTTAGGACAGACTCTGGACCGCATTATTCGGTCATAATCCGGACTGTTGCCGCCATGCCAGGCTTGAGCAAAAGATCAGGGTTGGGCACCGTGATCTCTACCTCAAAGGCCGCGCCGTTCTCATTTGCGTGCGCCGCCGGCCGTACGTGCATCACTTGGCCTTGGAACTTCTGATTCGGAAAAGCTTCGACAGTGATCGCAGCTTTGTCGCCGGGCTTGACCTCACCGCTATCCTTCGCGGCGATGATTGCCTCGATGTGAACGAGAGCGGGATCCTCAGCGATGACAAAGAGCGGCGGCGTCTGTGAGCCCGCCGTCACCCGCTGACCTTCTTTGACATTGCGTGAGACGACTTTTCCATCGTTCGGAGAAACGATATTGGTATCGCTGAGGTTTGTCTCGGCGGCTTGGAGCGCGGCTTGGAGTTCGATGATCTTGGCCGCTTCGCGGTTTGCCTGGGTCTGCGCCCTCTCAAAAGCTTTGCGCGCCTTGTCTCGCGTTTTCCGGGACGGATGCTTCGCACCTGCTTCCCGGCTCTCAAAGGCTTCTTTCGCCTTCGCAAGACCGGCTTTGGCCTTTTCGAGTCCCGCCTCCGCAGCTTGCAGATCGGCTTTGCTGTGATCGACGACAGTTTGATAGGGGCGCGGATCGATTTTCGCGCAGATCTGGCCCGCTTTAACTTGCATATGGGTATCGCAAGAGAGCACTTGGATCACACCGGAGGCACGCGCACCGACCGGTACGGTTTCATTGGGACCGACGACGCCCTTCGCGATGACGGTGCGGACATTCAAACCGCTTCCGGTCCCCATCTGCATGGACTCATCCATGAATGCCATGTTGTGGTTCAGATGCGCCATGATCCAGAGCGAACCGGAAAGGAGAAGCAGAACGATCAGCACGCCGAAGGCGAGCGCCATGACATTGTTGACATTGTCCGAACCGGTCGTGATGTGGAGAAAAAAGACGAGGTGAACGCCCATCTGGGCAATAGCGAGAACGACGAGGGCGACGGGAATGCTCGGCCCCCAGACGAGTGTGGTGCCCGAGATGAAGAAGGACACAATGGTGAGCAGAGTCGCGAGCCCAAGCCCAATCAGATAGCTCTTCAGTCCCTCGGCGATCTCGCCCCCGTCGTCGAGGCGCTGATCGCCTGGCGCGATGTCCGTGTGATGAAGGTCGCCTGCCGGATCGATATGGCTCATAGCGCGGCCCCCATCAAATACACCACGGAGAATATCGCCACCCAAATAATGTCCAGGGCGTGCCAGAACAGACTGAAGCAGAGAATGCGCCGGAGAATATCCGCCCGATAGCCTTTGGCGAACACCTGCGCCATCATTGTCAGCAGCCACAGCAGGCCGGCGGTGATATGAACGCCGTGGCAACCGACCAAGGTAAAGAAAGCCGAGAGGAAGGCGCTCCGCGTCGGCCCTGCGCCACGCGCGATCATGCTCGCGAACTCCCGGATCTCGATGGTGAGAAACGCGGCGCCAAGGATGAAGGTCGCGGCCATCGCGCCATTGAACCAGGATCGGCTCCGCGCCCGGGCGCCGATGCTTGCGACGCCGACGGTGAAACTCGAAGCAAGCAGGAATGCCGTCTCGAGCGCGACGTTGGAGAGGTTGAACAGCTCACGGCCGCTCGGTCCGCCTGCCGTATCGCCCACCAGCACCGCATAGGCGGCGAAGAAGGCTGAGAACATGACGATGTCGCTCAGCAGGAAAATCCAGAACCCGAAGGCGGTGACGATGCGCTTCGATGCCAGCCCGCCCGCTGCGTGCCCCAGCCCCTGCTGCCGGTTGGGCAATTCACGGCTATGGCCAAGACCTGTGCCGTCGCGTCCAGTGACTGCCGCGTCGTAGGGGGTCATGGCGTCGCCTGGCGGCGGGCAAGCGCCGCGCCGCGCGCGCTTCTGTTGGCGCGATCGATGCGTGCCACGGCTTCCGCTGGGATGACGTACTCATCCGTATCCCGCCAGGCAAAGACTACGAAAGTCGCATAGGCGCCAACCGCGGCCAAGCCCACCATCCACCAGATGTGCCAGATCAACGCGAAACCCATGAAGGTCGCGAAGAACGCACAGACGAAACCGGTTGGGCTGTTCCTGGGCATTTCGATATCCGCATAGGCTGGCTCCTCGCCGAGCCTCGCCTGCTGGAGAGCGCGCTGCTTCACGCCCCAATAGGCATCTTGGCTTTGGATATCAGGGAGCACCGCGAAGTTGAAAGCCGGTGGCGGCGACGGCGTCGCCCATTCAAGGGAACGTCCGTTCCAAGGATCGCCGGTCTCGTCGCGAAGCTGGTTGCGCCGCCGGATGCTGACAACGAGCTGCGCGATCTGCAGGGCTATCCCGACGAGAATAATCGCCGCGCCGCCGGCGGCGATCAGCAACCACGGATGCCAAGCCGCGACATCATAGTGCTGCATGCGACGGGTCATTCCCATGAGACCGAGGACATAGAGCGGCATGAAGGCCACGTAGAAGCCGACAGTCCAGCACCAAAAAGCTGCCTTGCCAAGCCCTTCATGTAGCCGGAAGCCGAACGCCTTCGGAAACCAATAGGTGTAGCCGGCAAACGAACCGAACAGCACCCCGCCGATGATGACATTATGGAAATGGGCAACAAGAAAAAGGCTGTTGTGAAGCACGAAGTCCACTGGCGGCACCGCCAGCAAAACCCCGGTCATGCCGCCGATCACGAAAGTTACCATAAAGCCGAGCGACCACAGGATCGGTGTCGAATACACGATTCGGCCGCCATACATAGTGAAGAGCCAATTGAAGACCTTGACGCCTGTCGGCACCGCGATGATCATCGAAGCAATACCGAAGATCGCATTGACGTCGGGTCCGGCACCCATCGTGAAAAAGTGGTGCAGCCAAACGGTGAACGACAGGATGCAGATGACCATGGTCGCGGCGACCATCGAGCGGTAGCCGAACAACGGCTTGCCTGAGAATGTCGAGACCACTTCCGAGAAGACGCCAAAGGCGGGTAGAATGAGGATGTAGACCTCCGGATGCCCCCAGGCCCAAATGAGATTCATGAACATCATCATGTTGCCGCCGGCTTCATTGGTGAAAAAGTGGAACCCGAGGTAGCGGTCGAGCACCAGCATGGTCAGCGTCGCCGTGAGGATGGGGAATGCCGCCACGATGAGCAGATTGGAGGCGAGCGCCGTCCAGCAGAACATCGGCATGCGCATATAGGTCATGCCGGGCGCATGAAGCTTTAAGACCGTGGTGATAAGGTTGATGCCCGCAAGCAAAGTTCCCACACCCGAAATTTCGAGCGACCACAAATAGTAATCGACCCCGACGCCGGGCGAATACGTCAACTCGGAAAGCGGCGGATAGGGCAGCCATCCGGTCCGCGCGAATTCCCCGACAAGAAGCGAAATATTGACGAGCAAGGCGCCGGTGGCGGTCAGCCAGAAGCCGACCGAGTTGAGAGTGGGAAAGGCGACGTCGCGGACCCCGAGTTGAAGCGGCACGACGAAATTCATCAGCCCAATAACGAAAGGCATCGCGACGAAGAAGATCATCAGCGTGCCATGAGCCGAGAAAATTTGATCGTAATGCTCGGGCGGCAGATAGCCTTCGGAGCGGAATGCGAGGGCCTGTTGCGACCGCATCATGATTGCATCGGTGAAACCACGCAGCAGCATCACCATCGCAAGCACGACATACATAACGCCGATTCGCTTGTGATCGACACTCGTGATCCATTCCCGCCAGAGATAGGGAAACCATCCCTTCAGAATCACTAAGGCAAGGACGCCGATGATCGCAACGCCGACCACACTCGATGCGATCAACGGAATTGGCTGATCCAACGGAATAGCCGCCCAGCTGAGCTTGCCCCACATCTTTATTTCTCCGTTCGCGGGGAGACACTCGGGTCAGGCCGCCCGATTTGCGGGCCAGGTCCTGGCGGCAGTTTCTGTGTGACGATCTTCTGAAAGAGACCCGGCTCGGCGGCGCGGAAAGTGAATGGACGGACGTTCAGGCTCTGCCTCGCCAAGTCCGTATAGCTTTCCGGATCGAGGACGGGACCCTCGTTGCGCGTTGCTTCGACCCAAGCGGTAAACCGCTCCGAAGGCACCGCGAGCACGTCGAAATGCATGTCCGCGAAACCATCGCCGCTATAATGGCTCGAAAGACCTCGGAAGGTGCCGGGCGCATCCGCCTGCAGATTCAGCTGCGTCGTCATGCCGTTCATCGTGTAAATCATGCTGCCGAGTTGCGGGATGAAAAAGGCATTCATCACACTCGCCGATGTCAGGGAGAAATGAATGGGCACCCCGGCGGGAACCACCAATTGGTTGACGCTCGCGACGCCTTGAGTTGGATAGATGAAGAGCCACTTCCAATCCAACGAGATCGCCTGCACCTCGAGTGGCGGCGTCTTCGATGCCAACGGCTTCGCGGGATCAAGATCATGGGATGCGATCCAGGCAACGCCACCGAGGAGCATGATCACGAGAACCGGGATGCTCCAGACTATAAGCTCGATTCGGCCGGAATAGACCCAATCCGGCAGATAGCGTGCACTGGCGTTCGAGCCTCGAAACCACCAGGCAAAGACAAGCGTTGCGGAGATCGTCGGGATCACGATCGCGAGCATGATGGCGAGCGAGTCGATGAGGACCATCTTCTGGGATATCCCAACAGGTCCTTGTGGGTCGAGGATTGCCGGCTGACATGCGGTCAGGATCATAGGCGCCATAAAGACCGCGGCGCGCTGAGCCTGCGGGCTCATCGAACAAAGGCGCCGGAATAGGTTCACTTGCCTGGCCTCCCGTTCAGATTGCCCGTGCAACGGCACGCGGCCAAGTTTTCAATCGCGGCTGTTGCATTTGGTATGGTGTTTTCACAATCCCTTCTCCCCCGCTCACCTGGATTCTGAACTAGCATCCTCCCGATGCCAAACTGGGTGGGGACATCGTTGCCGCTTCTCAGGGGAACGCGAACCGTCCGGCAATGTTTATGTCAGGACTGGACAGAAGTCTATCACTGTCAAGGTTGCCATGCCGAGTTCATCCATCATTCACAATTCACACGGCGGCCTTCTGCATCAACGCGATTACCTGAATACCCGCATAAGAACAGCTAAAATCCCATGAGCGACGCCGAAGTTTGGTGATCTTCGTGGCACGTACATGAAGCTTACCTTCGTCCGAGTTGCGAACAAAAATGAAAATCAGCATCAAACGGATAAGCTTCCGAGCCTCCGCCCAAACAGCAATTCTTGTTCGTTTCGTCAAAAAGATTACGATAATCCCTTCGTCCGCATCATTAGGGCTCTTGCGATGCTGCTCGTAGGAATTGTTAAGTCGAGACATCATTGGTTTGTTGAGACTTCATGCGCTTCTGCTTGGGGAACTTTCCGGGCATTTCCGAATTCATTTAAAAACCGCGCCTTTGGCGGACGGAAAATGGGCTTTGACAGTCTCTCAGGCGGACACGACGCAATCTGAAACTATCAAGAGTCTCGCTCCTAACCTGTGAATGCCGATGAAGAAACATGTTCCACTGCGCATAGCCCTTGTCGCTCCTCTCGCAGAGGCGGTGCCCCCAAAGCTTTATGGGGGGACGGAGCGCGTTGTATCTTGGCTGGCTGAAGCGCTTCTGAGGCAGGGGCACCAGGTCACCTTATTTGCCAGCGCGGAGTCCAAGACGGCGGCGAAGCTCGTTGTCTGCGCGCCGCAGAGTTTAAGACTTGCTGGGATCAGAGATCATCTGGGAAGTACACTTGCCATGTTACGCGAGGTGAGGCGGCGCGCCGATGAGTTCGATATTATTCATTTTCATGTGGATCTTCTGCCGCAAGCACTGTTCCATGATCTTGCGTACAAATGTCTCGTGACCCTGCATGGACGCCTCGATCTGCCGGATGCCTTTCCTCTCTATAAATGCTATCCGGAGATGCCGCTGGTCTCCATTTCAAACGCGCAGCGTCGCCCCATGCCTCCAAATGTCAATTGGCTCGCCACGATCCCGCATGGTCTTGAGCCTGATCCCTGCGCGTTCCATCCGGAAAGTGGCGGCTATCTCGCTTTTCTCGGGCGTATCTCACCTGAAAAACGGCCTGACTTGGCGATCGAAATCGCCAAGCGCGCGGGGCTCCCCTTGAAGATCGCGGCTAAGGTGGACGCCGCCGATTTTACTTATTTCAAAGCCGAGATTGAACCGCTTCTCGATCATCCACTCATTGAGTTCATTGGTGAAATAGGTGACAGCGAAAAAGCTGCGTTTCTCGGGAATGCGCGTGCGCTGTTGTTCCCGATCGACTGGCCGGAGCCATTCGGCCTTGTCATGATCGAAGCCATGGCTGCCGGCACGCCAGTGATCGCTTGGCCCAATGGGTCGGTGCCGGAAGTTATCATTGACGGGGTCAACGGCCGGATCGTTGAGTCCGTCGAAGCAGCAGCGGCCGCTGCGCAACAGGCCGGCCAGATGGATCGGCGCAAAGTTCGCGCCGATTTTGAACAGCGATTTACCGCCGAGAAAATGGCGGCCGCCTATCTCGCTGCTTACCGGTCGCTTTTGGCCTGCGCTCCGGCGGTTGCGAAGCTCGCGGGGCCTCCCATGACATCTCCTGCGGTATCCGAACTCTTGCGGGCAAATTGGGAAGATGCGGCGGGCCGTAAGAGTGCGGCGGTTGACGCACTCTTACCCGGGCAATAAGTTTAACCGCCAAGCTGCCCTGTCATGCGCTAATGCGCTGGGTTCCTTCACATCCAGCTCCAGCTCTCGCCAAGAAAATGATCCATGGATGTGAAGATCGAGCTGCCGCAGCATTACATCGAGATCGAAGGGTCGCTCGTGCAGCGGCGGCTGCGCAATCTGAAGCATGGCGATGCTTTTGCGGTTTTCGATGAGTATGGCGACATCGGAGTCATTGGTGCCGGTCCTGAAGGACTTTATTTCAACGATATGCGCTTTTTGTCCTGGTACGGACTCCGCATCGAAGGGCAGCGCCCTTTGTTGTTGGGCTCTGTCGTTCAAGATGACAATGCCGCGCTCTCCGTCAATCTGACGAACCCGGATGTCCATTCCGGCGGAACGATCTCGCTTCCGCGCGACACGATTGCGATCGAACGAACCAAGTTTCTTTGGCAGGCTGTCTGCTATGAGCGAATTGGTTTTCGCAATTATGCCGATAGCACCCGGCATTTCCAAATTGAGATTGGATTTGGCGCCGATTTTCACGATCTCTTTGAGGTGCGTGGAACGTCACGCAGCCAGCGTGGAACTTGTACCGCAACGGTAACCGAGGATTGCGTTGCGTATTGCTACACGGGGCTTGATGATCTTAAGCGAAAGACGGAATTGCGGTTCTGGCCGCTACCTTTCCGTCTGGAACCGGGTCGCGCCACATTTGCCTTTGAGCTTGCCCCCAATGGCCTCCAGTCGCTCTTTGTGTCAGTCCTTTGCGGGGATGGGAACAAGCCGGAAAGGGAGCGCTTTGGACCTGCCTACCGGGCTCGGCGGCGGGCGATTCGGCACAAGACCGCCGGCATCGCGACGGTTGAAAGTTCAAACGAACTCTTCAATGAGATTTGCCGCCGGTCCACCGCCGACCTTTATATGCTGATCACACGAACCCGTCATGGGCTTTACCCTTACGCGGGTATCCCCTGGTACAACACGGTCTTTGGACGTGACGGGATCATCACCGCCATGCTGCTTTTGTGGCTCGACCCAAACATCGCCAAGGGGGTTCTTGGCTTTCTCGCCGAGACTCAGGCAACAACCCTAAATCCGCTTTCCGACGCGCAGCCTGGCAAAATTCTGCATGAAACCCGGAATGGCGAAATGGCGCGGCTCGGAGAAGTGCCATTTCGCCATTACTACGGCACCGTCGATGCAACGCCGCTCTTTGTCATGCTGGCAGGGATGTATTTCGACCGGACCGGCGACATCGGAACGATTAAAGCGATATGGCCAAATATCAAGGCGGCTTTGCAATGGATCGACACATTTGGCGACGCCGATGGGGACGGCTTTGTTGAATATTCGCGCCAAACCGGCACTGGCCTTGTCAATCAGGGCTGGAAGGATTCCTACGATTCGATTTTCCATGCCGATGGAACCTTGGCAAACGGCCCGATCGCGCTGAGCGAAGTTCAAGGCTATGTGTTTGCCGCAAAGACGCATGCTGCAAGTCTCGCTTCCCGCATGGGCGAGCCAGAATTGGAAATCAAATTGCGCGGCGAAGCGCAAATTCTGCAGAAGAATTTCGAAGCAGATTTTTGGTGCGAGGAGCTCAGCACTTACGCGCTGGCGCTCGATGGTGGCAAGAAGCCATGCAAGGTCCAAACATCGAACGCCGGCCATGCGCTTTTCACCGGGATCGCGTCGCCGGAACGCGCCAGGCGCGTTGCCACGACATTGCTGGGACGAAATTCTTTCAGTGGCTGGGGAATTCGAACGGTCGCGAGCGACGCAGCGCGGTTCAATCCGATTTCCTACCACAACGGTTCGATTTGGCCGCATGACAATGCGATGATCGCGCTTGGCCTCGCCCGGTATGGTTTTGTGTCGCAGGCGGCACGTGTCTTTGCAGCGATGATGGAAGCTGCCGCATATCAGGATTTGCGCCGTTTACCGGAATTGTTTTGCGGCTTTATCCGCAAACCACACCGCGGGCCGACCGCCTATCCCGCGGCTTGCGCGCCGCAAGCCTGGGCTTCGGCCGCGCCCTTTGCTTTTCTTGGCGCTTGTCTTGGCATGGACCTGCGGCATGATCTTAATTCAATATCCTTTCGTGACCCTGTCCTACCCGCTTTCCTTGATTCTGTTACGCTGAACCAATTGGTTATTGGCAATTCATGCATCGACCTCAAATTGCAGCGGCACGGCCATGATGTCACCCTCAATTTGTTACGCAGACAAGGCGATGCCAAAGTCATGCTGGTGAAATGAAGATCGGGAGCTTTTCGTCCGATCATTTGGATGAGACTATCGGTGAAGGAAATAGATCACCGCAAACGCCAAAATGACCAACGCCAATCCTCAACTCAATACATAGCGTGTGACATGAGGTGTAGCACCCTGTCTCGCTTGCGTCGTCGTCAACGTGATTCGCTCGTCCGTCTGGCGGTCTCCGCCCTCTCTATTCATGGGAATTCTCCGCTTCAGCGGAAGCCGCTGGGCAACGTTCCAGTGGCTTCCGGCCGGTATCGTTATTTGCTTTACGAGCTTGCATGGGCGGCTTGATTGCGAAGATCCCGAATACGATCGTGATTTTCCTTTACTCCTTGATACTGGCGCCTGACGATGACTTCCACGTCTGGGGGGAGGCCTTCATCGAGAGCCCTTTCGTAAGCACTTTTGGCGGCATCCTCACCACGCTCGCATTCCTCCAAGACCGCATGTTCATCCATTCCGGTGAGAGATGAAACGATATTGGTCCAAGCACGATGGAGTGACCCGCTGACTGAGCCAGACGTCGCAGGCTCCCCGCCAAGACTACGTATCGTGGTCTTCAATTCCTCCGCGCCTTCCTCGCACCGGCGGGCAGCCGTCTCAAACACCATCTTCAAATGCTGGTTTGTGACACCATCCGCGCAAGCGACGAATCCTCGTATCCCGTCCTGGGTGGTTTCAAGCAGTGTATTCAATGTGCTGATGATTTTCCGATTATCCATGTTCATTCTCCTAAGAGGTTAGCCATCCGAACGGCTTGAACAGACGCATTGTTCCAAGAGATTTTCACGGAAGGTGGCACAATCCCCCAACCACCACCGTGGCAATTCCGCGTCGGGTGTTGACGTGCAAATCAGATCTCGCCGTAAGCAGCGCCGGAGATTAAGAGCCACTTACAGCTGGCCACCGTAACTCATCCCTATCGAGATAGTTCCAACGCCGCAGTGTCGTAGCTTTCGAAAAAACACGTCGACGCAACGGGCGCGCGTTCGCCCATTGAAAACATTTTTCAAAAATGACAAGCAGGACGGAATGATGCGTTTTGATCTGTTCGCGGGCGTCCAAACGGACACGTTGCCGAGCCCTCGGCAGGAGCCGGTGAAAGCCTTCACGGTGCCCCGCAGCTTTCTCCGGCTTGCATAATCGGTTAAAAGACGGCGAGATATTTGAGAAGTGAAATAATACCTATGAGGATCACAATGATCTGCACGATCTGTTTGGCCCTTCCATCAATCGGCAGGATATTGACGAGATACAATATCAGTATGACGACGACGAAGGTAATGAGCGCGCCAATAAGAGTATTCATACGAAGTCTCCTTCCCTAAAACCCGCTGCCAATGTCGAGACCCACTGTGAGGTGCGTCGCGCGGCTAAGGGTTGCTCCGCTTCTAAACCCGCGTTCAAGGCTTTCGTTCCAGGCCAGTCTATTTCTTTGCCATAAAGCTCGTTCCTTGGTCGCCCATCTTAGGCCGCCCGCATGAAATTGTGTGCGCCCGGGTGCGACACGCGTCGCATCTTTGTGCACCGTTTCTTAATCACCGGCGCCCGCGAAAAGTCGCCGGATCCGGCCGTCATGCGGTGTTGCGGTGCGCACCATCAACATGAGAGCCGGACCCGGTAATCACCGGTTAATCATCAATAGCGTTGCCATGATCACGCGAATGCACGCGCAACTCTGGAATGATCAATCTCACATTCTTGTTTCAGATTTCTTATCCCAGGCAGGCGCGCTCTTAAGATCGTCCTTGGTCCGATCGAGCACAAGCCAATCTTTGCCGTCCCGCGAGGTAACCTTCAGCTCTTTGAAAGGCACCGCAACATCCTTCTGACCGGCACCGAGGACGCCTCCGACGCCGATGACAGCAGTTGTGATGTCGCCGTTATTATTCAGAACCAAATCCGTGATAGCGCCGAGCTTGTTTTCGGCATTATCATAGACATCTGCCTTATAAATGTCGGAGGCAAGCCAGTTCCCCGTCGAAAGCGACGAAGACGAAGTTGCCGCCGAACGGCCCATGGGCTCGTAGGCAGGCATGGACCGCAAGGCTTCCTTGGTCCGATTAAGGGTCAGCCAGTCCTTGCCACCACGCGAGGAGATTTTCAGATCCTTGAACGGGATACTGACGTCCTTCTGCCCCACGCCAAGAAAACCGCCAACCCCAATGATAGCTGCCCTAATATTACCGCTGCCATTCATAGCGAGATCCGTGACATCGCCGATCTTATTCTCGGATTCGTCATAAACATTGGCCTTATAGATGTCAGACGCGAGCAACCGCATTGTCGAAACCGATGGATACGTTGCGGCCGGCCCTGTAGGCGAGGGCGCGGGACGCATCGAAGTCTGAGCCACGGCAACGCCGCTTGCGAGCACAAGTACCGAAGCAGACAAACAAAGTCTTTTCAACATGGCTATCTCCTTGACATGATATTGGAGGCCAGGGAACGTCAGGCTGAAAGTTTGGTTCCTTCTTCAGCGGTGCAATTACGGCTACATCTTTGGTGGCGCTTCGCTTGAAAAAAGCGAGCCTCGACCGCTGCTTAAGGCGCGGGAGGCAAGGCTGCAACGCTCGTCAACGGCTCCTCCGGAAAGACTCCCTCCCAGCCGCCGCCCAACGCCTTGTAGAGCTGCACGAGATTCGCCGATACGGCAGCGGTGCTTTGCGCATACTGCAGCTCCGCCTGCAGCAATGTTCGCTCGGCGTCGAGCGTCGTGATGAACTCGGCGACGCCATTCTCGTAACGTATCTTCGAGAGCGCGAGGGCCTGGCGAGAATGCTCCGTCTGCGCCTTAAGATGGGCGCGGTGCTGTTGTTCGGTCCGATAGGCGACCAAGGCGTTGACCACTTCGTGCCAGGCTTGGAGGACCGTCTTATGATAGGTGATTGCCGCCTCTTGCTGCTGTGCCTCGCGAAACTCCAGGGTCGATTTGAGACGGCCGCCCTCGAAAATTGGCAGTGAGATACTCGGGCCGAACACATATTGTAGCGAACTTCCCTTCCAGAGATTTTTCAGATCGAGGGCGTTCATCTCGACATTGCCATTGAAGGTGACGCGAGGATAAAAATCCGCCACGGCAACGCCGATCGTGGCCGTTGCTGCATGCAGTTGCGCCTCCGCCTGGAGGATGTCGGGACGGCGGCGGGCAAGCTCGGAGGGAATGCCAAGCGGCACGCGCGGGGGCGCTGGCGGTATCGGCTTTGCCCTTGCAAGTTCGGCACGCAGCGAGCCTGGCGGCTCGTCGAGGAGCAGGCTCAAGGCATTAAGCCGCGCCGATTCTTGGTCTTCGAGAGAAGGCAGGGTTGCGCGCACCGCTTCCACCTGCGCCGCTGCATTTTCGACATCCAACCCGGTCGTTAGGCCCTTTTGTGCGCGGGTCTTCGTCACCTGTAGAATTTCGTTGGAGCTTGCGAGATTTGCTTTCGCGATTCTGATTTGCGTCTGAACACCCCGCAGGTCGATGTAGTCCCGCGCCAGTTCGGCCAAAACAGATACGAGGATATTGCGGCGGTCATTTTCGGAGGCTTCGACCTGTGCGCTGGCAGCTTCGACTTGCCGGCGGACGCGGCCCCAGATATCGATTTCCCAGGACGCATCGAAGCCGGTTTGCCAGATGCTGATAGGCGGTACTTTGAACGGCGCCGCTAAAGGACTGGAAGAGGTCGCGAGGGGTTTGACCAAGCTCAAAACCCCGTTCTGGCTGAACAACTCGCGCTGGTAGGAGGCATTGCCATTGATCAACGGGAACTCTGCGGAGGCGGTCACGCCAAGCTGGAAGCGGCTTTCGGCCAAGCGGAGGGTCGCCGTTTGCACATCGAGGTTGGCGGCCGCGGCGCGCTCCACGAGCGAGGTCAGAACGGGATCATGGAACACCGACCACCATTGCGTTTCGGCCGCCGCAAAACCGCCGGGCGGAATCCCACCGGCAAGAGCTAAGGGCTCTGGCTTGCCGAGAAAAGAAACGGCCGGCAGCTGCGGGTCGGGCGGCTCGAAATCTGGTCCAGCCGAGATACAGCCGCAGAGGGCAAGACAGACCAGCAGCACCGCGATGAGGCCGCTTCGATCAGCCATGGTCGATCCCGCCATATTTAGTGCGATGCGCCACGGCTGCCCCCTTTCGTCCGGGAAAGAAAAAAGCAGACTGGCACGACCGCGAATGCGACAATCGCCGTGTAGCGGAATACGTCGGAATAGCCGAGCACCTCGGCCTGCGTCCGGTAAACCTGATAGACTCTTCCTACAGCCGCATCATGGGCCGCGCCCGCTGCGTATCCCATCGCCGTCAGAGTCTTTTCATATCGCGCGATCAGATCGTTGAACGGCTGATGAAACGGAGAAGCCCATTGCGCGAGATAGGACTGATGAACCTGAGTCCTCTCAATAATCATGGCGCTGGCGAGAGAAATTCCAATCGAACCGAAAACATTGCGGAACATCGCATAAAGGGCTGTCGCATCGCCATTCAGCTCGCGCGGCAATGTCGAAAAAGCGACCGTGCTGATCGGCACGAAAAGAAAGGCGAGGCCCGCCGTCTGCAAAGCGCGCATGAGGACGAGCGTCCTGAAATCGATATAGGCAACGAGCATGCTCGAAAAGATGAACGCCACCCCCATGATAAAGAACCCAGCCGCGATGACGTAGCGAATTGGAACGATTTTCATCAACCGGCCGACGATCGGGATAAGAAAGATGACGACAAGACCGCCAGGCGACAGGACAAGCCCAGCCCATGTCGCGGTATAGCCAACGACGGTTTGCGCAAATTGCGGGATGACCACGGCGCCTGCATACAGAGTCCCGCCTGTCGCTCCAATAAGAACGCAACCCATTGCGAAATTCTTGTCCTTGAAGACATCGAGATTGACGACTGGCTTTTTGGCGATCAAGAGCCAGCCGATGGCGCTGAGAATGCCAAGCCCCCCCAAGACGGCCATGAGCTGAATGAAGTTCGAGCCGAACCAATCTTCGTTTTCGCCCCGGTCCAGCATGATTTGAAAACAGCCGAGACCGAGCGTGATCAGCGACAGACCGATATAATCGATGTGCCCCGACCGGCGCTTGAGCCAAGGTGGATCCTCGACCAGAATCGAGGCAAAAAATACCGCGGCGGTTCCCACCGGAATATTGATCAAGAACACCCAGCGCCAATTAAAGGTGTCTGTCAGATACCCCCCCAACGTCGGCCCAAGCACCGGCGCAACAATCGTCGCGAGCGCGGTGACGCCAAATGCCGCGGCACGTTGTTCGGGCGGAAACGTATCGAGAATGATCGCTTGCTGTGTCGGCTGCAGTCCGCCGCCGAAAAAACCCTGCGCAAGCCGGAAAATGACGAGTTGTGTCAGGCTCGTCGCGGTGCCGCAAAAAAACGAGCAGACCGTGAACATGCCAAGGCAGATCAGAAAGTAGCGCTTGCGGCCGAACACCGTGCTGAGCCATCCTGATATTGTCAGGACGATGCCATTGGCGACCAGATATGAGGTGAGCGTCCACGTTGCTTCGTCAAAGCTCGTCGAGAGACCGCCCGCGATATGCGGCAAGGCGACGTTGACGATCGTCGTATCGAGAATTTCCATGAAGGCTGCAAAGGTCACAACGACCGCGATGGCCCAGCGGTTGTGCGAGGGTTGCCACCGCCGCGCCGCCGGAGTGTCGTTCTCGTTCATCGAACCGTCACCGTCGGCACGACCGAAATGCCCAGCGGCAGCGGGAGCTTTGGATCAAGGCCGCTGTCAATGGTGATTTTGACCGGTACGCGCTGCACGATCTTGACGAAATTGCCGGTTGCGTTCTCCGGCGGAAAAGCGGTGAATTTCGACCCCGACCCAAGCTGCACGCTGTCCACATGCCCGGTCAGATGAAGCTGCGGATAGGCGTCCACCTCGATCGCCGCTTTTTGTCCTGGACGTATCCAAGCAAGCTGGGTTTCCTTGAAATTCGCTGTCACCCAAACCTCGGGCGAGACAATCGAAAAAATCTGCTGGCCGGGGGTGATGTAATTGCCCATTTCGACATTGCGTTTGGTGATCCAGCCATCTTGAGGCGCCTTCACCACGGTCCAGGAGAGGTTCAAATCGGCTTGGTCGAGCCGCCCTTGCGCTTGTTCCGTCTGGCCCTTGAGCTGCCCCACTTGCGCGTCGGCCTCGCCGATTCGTTGCGGAACGGGCTCGGCTTCCAACACTTGCGCCTCGGCGAGCGCGACTTGCGCTTGCGCCTGCCGCAAAGCCGCCGTGGCGGCATCGACTTCCTGCTGCGTCGTCGCCTGTTTTGGCAGGCTCCGCTGGCGCTGATAGTCGGCTTGCGCCCTGATCTCTCCCGCTTGCGCCGAGGCGAGCTGAGCCTGTGCCTGCTTTAGCAGAGCAGGGAAATTTTTGCGTGCGATTTCGGCGCCGAATGTCTGGCCGGCAAGTTGCGCTCTCGCGGTGTCCAGCACGCCTACGGCGATCGTCCGGTCGTTCTCATATTGCCGCGGATCGATATGGACGAGCGGCTGGCCCTTATGGACAAATTGGTTGTCGGTCACGTCGAGGGACACGATCTGGCCAGAGACCTGCGGCGCGATATTCACGGCACGCCCGTCTATGAAGGCATCGTCGGTCGATACAATGTTGCGGGTAGAAAGCCAATAATAGATGCCGGCGCCCGCCAGCAGCGCGAGAACAGCAGTTCCGCCATACAAGACGAAGGGCTGCCGCTTGGCCTGTGTGTCAGCGGCCGTTGCCTGGCTAGGAACTGACCCCGATTCGCCGCTTGGGGCATCCGGGCCGGCACTTTCGCCGCCTTCCCGAGCTTGAATGTCGCCGTCTCGCGGAGGATTATCGAGTTGCCGGTCGTTCATCAGCCTGTCGTTGTTCGGCACCGTCATCAAGCGATTGCCCAAAATCGGGCGAAAGCTATGCCGGGCAGGAGGAAGCAGCTCAATCTGCGGCTGGACGGTCCGGACGTTATTACTCGGTTAGGATTGTGGCGGAAAAACACAATTTCGTGGGCCAAACGGGGCAGGCGATTTCTATGGGGACTCAAATCCGGCCCCCTACACCTGCGGGCACGGCCTGCGTAGTTTTCTTTTGGTCATTTTCATTACGGACCTATATTACAGCGATAGAGAATCGGTGGAGGAGCGAGAAATGAACAAATTGGATCGGCCCCGCGAAATTATAGAATATTGTTTGAAACCGCTCGCGTTGACGACGACAACGGACGAGTACAAAGAAGTCTATCGCAGGCTTGAACACGTTATAAAAACTCTCCAGGTGATGGTCGCGAGAGAAAAAAAGCCGGTTGCCATCGACTTTTCTAACATGAGAACCATCAATATTAATGAAGCTGCGCATGGCGACGATGCGTAGCCAAAGCGGAAAATCAAAACCTGAATTTCCGTGCGAGTAAGGGAATGTCGGGCCGGAATGCCGCAACTGTCGCTAACAGAGCGGTTCCAGCGGGGAGCCAGCGGAAAGCCGGCAACCAAGCGGTCGAAAACGTGCAGACTTCCCTATGACGCCAATAAAAATGCCCGCCTGCTGGATATCGCGGGCGAGCACTTTAAAGAAATTCAATGCCAAAGGGCCAAGGCCGATTTTGCGGGAAGCCCTATTCCTGGCAGATCAAGCCGCGCGTGACATAGACCCGGCCGTCGGGGCCGACCATCCGCGTCACTCTGACACAATCCTCATCTTCCCCAGCACCAGCTCGGCCAAGCTGAAAAGCTGGCCCTGCGCCTAGAGGCGCATAGACTGTCTTCGTCTGGGCCGCCCGTGAGGAGTCACCAAAAATCTTTGATTTTGGCGTAATCGTCAACGGTGCCGCGAACACGGCCGCGCCAAGGCAAGTAACCGCGACTCCCGCCATAGCGTATTTCAGAGCTTGGTTTCCGATTGCTTTGCGAGACTGGATCATGGCTTCTTCCGTTCCTTCCCACCGGTGAATTGACGATCCGATAGGAACATATTTTTAACGATGGGCGCGTGCTGCACAGCACATTCCAATTTTAAACGCAGGATGGGCGGAAAGGTTGCACCGGTTCAGCTCAAAATTTAAAAAAAGTTAAGACCCCGCCACTTTGGGCGGGGCTTTTTACCAAATGGTTAAAATTCGTAAATCATGATCCAGTTTTAAAGCCTTATCACAGATTTGGCCCTAATAGCAGACCTGGACAGGGGCATAACCGGCAAAATTGCCCCAGCTGTCGTAAACGGGCCGGTTCTGCAGGTAGCAGCCGCCGCCGTAATAGGCCGGACCATACGCATAAGCTGCACCAGTGAGGGCACCCAGGGTGTAGCCCGCGACGGCGCCCACCGCGAGGGGCTCACCCCAGCCGTAGCCGCCCGCCCATCCGTAACCGGGATGCCAATATCCTGTGTGCCAGCGGTAGCCGCCGCCGCGCCAGCCCTGCGCCGCGGCCGGCGTGGCGGCGGCTGCAACGCCAGCTCCAAACATCAGGGCTGCGAGTGCGCCGGCAGCCGCCTTCCTCATTTTTGATGACATTGCGAATACTCCTGACGTTGCGCCTAGGCACCGCTTTGCGTTAGGGCGTGGCGCCCGATCATTGCGCAATCATAGTGGATCTTTAAGCCTGAACTTCCCATGAATAAGAAGGATGCGTTTTGCTTGAACGGCATGAAACTTACGAGGCGGCGGATGCGCAGCCGCCGCGCTCGCACTTATGCCGCCGCTACTGGGTCTCGCGGGCACTCCGCAAGCTCCGGCCTTTCGGGCAACCCCTCTTGCTCGCCATCGTTGTGCAACGTAAGGAATCTGGCAATGTCGCACGCGGGCATCGGCCGGCTCAACAAATAGCCCTGCATTTCTGTGCACCCTTCGTCGCGCAACATTTCACGTTGCTGTTCCGTTTCGACGCCCTCAGCCGTCGTGCGGATTCCAAGGCTCGATCCGAGTCTCGCGATCGCCCGGACGATCGCCATGCAGTCGTCACTCTCGCCGAGTTCGGCGATAAACGAACGGTCGATCTTGATTTTGTCGAAGGAAAAGGCGCGCAGATAACTCAACCCAGAATAGCCGGTGCCGAAGTCATCCATGGAAATGCTTGCTCCAAGGGCGCGCAATTTATGCAAGGTAGCGAGGTTGATTTTGCTTTCCTCCAGCAAAATTGACTCCGTGACTTCGAGTTCAAGGCGGGCCGCGGGCAATCCCGCACTGGAAAGCGCGGCGAAAACGATTTCGGTCAAGTCGCCATTTTTGAACTGCACCGGCGAAAGATTCACCGCGACCATCAAATCGCCGGGCCATTTCAGCGCCTCGGTACAAGCCTGCCGCAGCACCCATTCGCCAAGTGGCACGATCAGGCCGATCTCCTCGGCCAGCGGAATGAATTCCGCCGGGACGACGAGCCCACGCTCGGGATGGACCCAGCGCAGCAACGCCTCGAAGCCCGAGATGACCCCCGTTTCGAGGTTGACGAGAGGCTGATAGTAAAGCTCGAACTCGCTGGCGGCGAGGGCATTGCGCAAGTCGAGTTCAAGCACCCGGCGGGCGCGCATACGGGCGTCCATTCCGACTTCGAAAAAGCGGAAGGTCCGGCGGCCGTCCTCTTTGGCCCGGTAGAGTGCCATATCGGCGTTCTTCAGCAAGAGATCGGCGCTTTCTCCGTCGTCCGGCGCGAGCGCAATGCCCGCGCTGGCGCCGATCACGATTCGCTGGCCCTCGATTTCGTAGGGCTCGCACATCAGCTTCACGATGCGGTCGGCCAAGGCGCTCGCTTCCTCCGGTCCGGACAATCCCCTTTGCAAAACCGCGAACTCATCGCCGCCGAATCGCGCGGCAATGTCCGACTCGCGCAAGCACACCCGCAAACGGTCCGCCGCCGCCATCAAAAGCAAATCCCCGGCTGGGTGCCCCAAAGTGTCGTTGACATTCTTGAACTGATCGAGATCAAGATAAAGAATCGCAAGCTTTTCGTTGTTCCTGCGCAAACACGCCAAGGCTTCGTCAAGGCGCTCATGAAACAAGATCCGGTTTGGCAGCCCGGTCAGCGCATCATGCTGCGCCATGTAGGCAATCCGCGATTCCGCCTGCTGCTTTTCCGTCACGTCCATGATGGCGATCAGCTGCGCGGGACGATCACGGAATGCCGTGGATCGCCAATAGGTGAGAACATCGATCAGCGTCCCATCCGCCTTGACATGTTGCCAAAGGTGATCGGGGCCGCCACCCAATTCGGGTTTGTTGCGGATTGCGTTTTGGACAGTGTCTCTGTCCTCTAGCGGCAAAATATCGAGCAGCGACAATTGCAGGAACGAGTCCCGCTCAAACCCGTAATGGTCGATGGCGGCTTGCCACCTGGAACATCGCCTCGACGAGGCTGAACTTCCGTTCGCGTTCCTGCATATAAACGAGAAACAGCGGCGGCCCCCAGCGGTTGGCGAGCGGCAGGGCGACAAGATCGTAAAGACACACCGAACCGTTGACGACCCCATAGGCGGCAGTTTGCACCGGATGGCTCTCGCCGGTGGCATTGCCAAGCAGCTCTTCCAATGCGCGGGCCCGGTCAATCGAAAGTTCGGCCACTTTGAGGTTGCGCGCTGGACGATCGATCCAACTTTCAAAAACCTGACCCGCCCTCAGAATCGTGAAGGCCCGGGAGTCCTCCATTTGCAAGAGGGGGACATTGTCAGCCAAACCGCCGAGGCCATCGAACGACAATTCCTCGAACGGCGGGAGGCGATTTGACTTGCTCGCCGCTGCTTGCCACCTCCAACGCAGGGACTCGGTTTCAAGCGATTGCCACGGGCCCCGCACAGCCTGCCGAGCAACTTCTGCAAGATTCCCGTCCAAAGAGCAGGATCGCTCATTCGCCCGCGTTGACATTCCCGCCTCTTCAACCTGTTTCATTGGAGAGATATGCCGGAAGCCCGTTGCATTTTGAGCCTTGGTAAGCCGAAATTTTTATCTTGTTGGCGGATTTCATCGCCCCAGTAGAAAATTCAGCTAGACAAATTCCACGCCGATTTGCGTCGCTTTCCGCCATGCGACACGGCAACTGCGGACCGGCTGATGTCCGAGCACAAGATCGAATGAATCCGGAATACCGACGGGGCTTTCCACCTTGAGACAGGCACCGTAGGATGACAGGTTGCGGACCGTACAATCGATGACGGCCTTGCGGCCGTTGAAGGCGATGCTCGCTCGCTTGAGAACACGCTGGCGCGCTTCCCGGCGCTCCACCGCTTTTCTTGCGAGGCTGGCATCCCTTGAGTGGCAAGATAATTCTGGCTGCTTCATTTTGACCTTCGCATATCTCCGTGTTTCCACGCCGGTATCCGCTCGACGCCCAGAAATATGACTGAAGACCGTTGCTTTTCGCTGCCTCGCAACGCGCAATTTTTATGCAATCATCCGCGAGCCGATCGACATTGGCGGCATCTTTTCCGCTGAGATCATGGGCTCGCCGTGGCCAGAGTCATTGAGGCCGCGGCACGCTCTTGCCAAGCTTTACGGTTGACTTCCAGCACGAAAACCGCCATGAACCTTTATCCGCTTCACTGTGGATTTGACGCTTCGGACGCGTGATGGACATCGTGTCTTCCTTCCGGGTGCTCTGAAATTTTCCCTCGACCGCCCAGCCACGCGGGGCGTCGCCTTTAAACTCCTCGGTCGCAGACCCGGATTTCCGGCACATGTCGCGGCCTTAAGGGCGCAAGATCCTGTTCTTTGGGCGCATGCTCCCGATTTAAGAAAGACTCACATTGACTGATTTTTCCCGGCTCGGCCTCGCCGCGCCGCTTCTCGCTGCCCTGGCCAAACAAGGCTACACTCAACCCACCCCGATCCAGTCGCAAGCCATCCCCCCCATCCTGGCGGGCCGCGATCTTGTCGGCATCGCGCAAACAGGCACCGGCAAGACAGCCGCCTTCGCCCTTCCCATACTTCACTATCTTGCGCAAAATCCGCGTCCCGCGCCGCGCAATGGCTGCCGGGTGCTGGTGTTAAGCCCAACGCGCGAATTGGCGAGCCAGATCGCCGACAGTTTCCGCTCGCTCGGCGGCGGCCTTCGTCTCAACACCGCCGTCATCTTCGGCGGCGTGCCGCATGGCGCCCAGATCAAGGCGCTGGCGCGCGGCCTCGACATTCTGGTGGCGACCCCTGGCCGTCTCGAAGATCATCTCGATAGCCGCGCCGCGCGCCTGGGCGAGACCGAAATTTTCGTTCTCGACGAAGCCGACCGCATGCTCGATCTTGGTTTCGTGAAAGCCATAAGGCGGATCGCGGGCCTGCTTCCGAAACAACGGCAGAACCTGTTCTTCTCGGCAACCATGCCCGCCGAGATCGCCGCGCTCGCCAGCGGCTTACTCAACGATCCGGTTGAGGTTTCCGTCACCCCCGCCGCGAAAACCGCCGACCGCATCAATCACAAGATCTTGCTGATTGAAACAGGCCGCAAGCGCGATCTGCTGGTCGAGCTTTTCGCCAATGCCGAGATGACCCGGACGATCGTCTTCACGCGGACCAAACGCGGCGCCGACAGAGTCGCCCAGCATCTTGACGGCAATGGTATCGCGGCATGCGCGATCCACGGCAACAAAAGCCAAGGCCAACGGGAGCGCTCGCTCGAGGCATTTCGCGCCGGCCGTGCCCGTGTCATGGTCGCAACCGACATCGCCGCGCGCGGCATCGACATCGACGGGGTCACCCATGTCGTCAATTTCGAGCTTCCCGAAGTGGCGGAGGCCTATGTCCATAGGATCGGCCGCACCGCGCGGGCCGGCGCCGAAGGCACCGCGATTTCACTCTGCGATGGTGCCGAGCAGGCTCTTTTGCGCGGCATCGAAAGACTGACCCGTCTCAAATTGCCCACGGTTGACCGGCGTGGTGGACCTCTGGCCGCATCCCGCACGGTCGCGGCCCCGGCAACATCGGCGGCGCAGAACCGGCGCCCGGATCACAATGGCCATGTTGCCAGGGAGCGCGCGGGTGGCGCAAAGGCTGAGGCCGCGCATAGAGGTCCGAGATCCGCGCCAAGACACGCTGACTCAAGACACGCCGACGCAAGGCATGCCGACACAAGACGTGCCGAAACGCGACATGCGGAGCCAAGACACGCCGAGTCGAAAACCGACGGGTCAGGGGTACCGCTGTTTTTGTCCCGGCAGGCGCCGCGAGGAAACGCCGGCAAGCCAAGTCCTGTCCGCTATGGCTCGGCGCCGGCAAAGACGAGATCGCGCCAGCCCGCGAAAGCCGACGCCCATTCGCCGCAATAACTGCGCGCTTCTTCAGGCCATGATCCGCGAGACTGGATCATGGCCTAACACCGTGCGAGCCGGTCTCAGCCCTTGATCAAGGCGGCGGCGGCCCGGCGTGCAACAATTTCACGCTCTTTCTGAAAAGTCGCGGTTGCCGCGCGGAGGCTTTCCACAAGTTCCGGAGCCGCGTTTGCGGGCGATCCGCCCACAAAGGGCGGCTTTGGATCATATTCCATGGCGAGCTGAGCGCGTTTCGCACGCTCTTCGCCAAACAATTGCGCCACCAAGGTCAACGCAAAATCGATTCCCGACGTCACCCCCGCGCCTGTGATGCGGTTGCGGTCGATGACAACCCGTTCCTTGACCGGCACAACGCCAAAAAAACCTAGCTGATAGAGCGATAGCCAATGGCAGGTCGCGCTATAGCCCGTCAGCAACCCGGCCGCCGCCAGAACAAGAGAGCCCGTGCACACGGAGGTGACATAGGTGGCGCCCTCGGCTTGACGCCGCAGAAACGCATGAACCTCCGCATCTTCCATAAGCGCGATTTGCCCAGGCCCGCCTGGGACAAACAAAATCCCCGCCTTGGGGCACTCCGCGAAACTTGCCGTCGGCGTCAACCGCAAGCCACCTGAATCGATGACTGATTCACGGTTTTTCGCCACCAGATGCAGAGAGAGTTCCTTGAACTGGACCAGCACTTCATAAGGCCCGGTCAAATCGAGTTGAGTCATGTTGGGATAAAGCAGCATCACAACATTTATCTGCGACTCCATTCCTCGACTCCAATGTTCAGCCGGACAACCCGCTGGCTTTTAAGTTTTCGCCTCGGGCAGATTGAGCCTGATGTGCAGTTCCCGCAATTGCTTCGTGGTGACGGCGGAGGGCGCGCCCATGAGCAGATCCTCGGCGCGTTGGTTCATTGGGAACAGCACGATCTCGCGCAAATTCTCCTCGCCCGCAAGCAGCATGACGATGCGATCGATACCGGGCGCGATCCCGCCATGCGGCGGCGCGCCATATTGGAACGCGCGATACATGCCGCCGAATTTTTCTTCCAACACATCCTCGCCATAGCCGGCGAGCGCAAAGGCTTTCTTCATGATGTCCGGGCGATGGTTGCGGATGGCGCCGGATGAGAGCTCGGTGCCATTGCAAACGATGTCGTATTGAAACGCCTTGATGCCCAGAATTGTTTTTTCATCGGCCGGATCGAGCGCGACAAAAGCCTCGGGATCGAAATTCGGCATCGAAAACGGATTGTGCGAGAAGTCGATTTTCTTGTCGTCTTCGTTCCATTCATACATCGGGAAATCGACGATCCATGCGAACGCAAACTGATTTGCGTCAAGCATATCCAACTCCCGCGCCATACGGATTCGCGCCTTTCCAGCGAGGGCGGCAGCCCCGTTTTCAGGGCCAGCGGCAAAAAACAAGGCATCGCCGGGCGACAAATTCGCCCTTGTTGCCATTTCCTTAAGTGCTTCAGCAGAAAGAAATTTTGCGATGGGCCCATCACCGTATACGCGACGTCCATCATTTAGTTGGAAGGATCTTTCATAGAGCTGACGAACAGCATCGCCATGTTCCGCGAGTTCCGCGGAAGACATATGTTGAAGTCGGTTGAATTTCACATATCCAAGACCCGGCGCACCTTCAGACCTCGCCCATTCATTCTGTTTGTCAAAGAACGAACGAGGCTGATCCTCAGCAATCGGCGCAGGAATTCCACGTACAATGCCACCGGATTTGATGACATTCTTGAATGCATTGAAGTTCACGTCATCGCGCATAAAAATATCGGTTAAATCAACTATATCCATGCGCTTATCAATGCGAAGATCGGGTTTGTCGGACCCATATTTCAGCATCGCCTCGGCAAAGGGAATCATCGGGAATTTTTGCGTCACCGGCCGGCCGCCGCCAAATTCCTCAAACACCCCGCGCAACACCGGCTCGACCGCCGCGAACACGTCCTCCTGGGTGACAAAACTCATCTCGATATCGAGTTGATAAAATTCGCCCGGACTGCGGTCGGCCCGTGCATCCTCGTCGCGGAAACAGGGCGCGATCTGGAAATAGCGGTCGAAGCCCGCCACCATGATGAGCTGCTTGAATTGCTGCGGCGCCTGCGGCAGGGCGTAAAATTTCCCCGGATGCAGGCGGGACGGCACCAGAAAGTCACGCGCGCCCTCCGGGCTCGACGCTGTCAAAATCGGCGTCTGGAACTCGAAAAAGCCTTCCGCCTTCATACGGGCGCGCAAGGAATCGATGATTTGGCCGCGCAACATAATGTTATTGTGGAGCTTTTCGCGCCGCAGATCGAGAAAGCGATAGCGCAGCCGCATGTCCTCGGGATAGTTTTGCTCGCCAAAAACCGGCAATGGCAATTCGGCCGCGGGGCCCAAAACCTCGATATCCGTCACATAGACTTCGATCAGTCCGGTTGGCATTTCTGGATTTTCTGTCCCAGCCGGGCGCTGGCGAACCGCCCCATCGACCCGGATCACCCATTCAGAGCGAATTTTTTCGGCCCGCCCAAAAGCTGGCGAATCTGGATCGACGACGCATTGGGTTATGCCATAATGATCGCGAAGATCGATGAACAGGACACCCCCATGATCGCGGATGCGGTGGCACCAGCCGGAGAGACGGATGTTTTCGCCAGCATGCGATTCGCGCAGGGCGCCGCAGCTATGGGAACGGTAGCGGTGCATGTTAGGGTCACGGTCAAGAGTGAAGAGGATGTGGGGCGGGCTTGCGCAATCCGCCAAGCGGGCGGAGAACCGCATGTGCGGCGCCGTCTGTCAAGACAGAGCATCGCCGTCGCCTCGACGCAATCCCTAGAAGTCAAAGCGCCTTTGCATTATTGAGCAAATATGACCCTGATCTCCACGACAAATGAGCTGACCGCCGTCTGCAGCCGCCTCGCCACCCACACTTTCGTCACCGTCGATACGGAATTTTTGCGGGAAACGACGTTCTGGCCGCGCCTTTGTGTCGTGCAAATCGCCTCGGACGAGGAAGCCGTCGCGATCGACGCCATGGCGGAAGGGCTGGATCTTACACCTTTCTTCGAGCTGATGGCCGACACCGGGCTCACCAAGGTTTTTCACGCGGCACGCCAAGATCTTGAAATTATTTGGAATCTTGCGAAATTGATCCCGGCGCCCCTATTCGATACGCAGGTCGCCGCCATGGTCTGCGGTTTCGGCGATCAGGTCTCCTATGGGGATCTGGTCAAGACCGTCACAAAGGTCACGCTCGACAAATCCTCTCGCTTCACGGACTGGTCGCGGCGTCCGCTTTTGCCGTCCCAGGCCGAATATGCGATCGCTGACGTGACCTATCTGCGCGATATTTATCGATTCTTGCGCACAAAACTGGATGAAACCGGCAGACTTGGCTGGCTGGACGATGAAATGGCAATTTTGACGTCCCCGTCAATTTACGAACAGCACCCTGAAAACGCCTGGGAACGCTTCCGCAACCGGGTCCGCAAACCGCGCGATCTTGCGGTGCTGATGGAGGTCGCCGCCTGGCGCGAGAGCGAGGCGCAGGCGCGGGATGTGCCGCGCTCGCGGATATTGAAGGACGACATCATGATCGAACTTGTGCTCGCGGCACCGAAAACACTCGAGGCGCTCGGAAATCTGCGCGCCTTTCCGCGCGGCATGGAACGCTCGCGCGCGGGCGCCGATATTGTGGCGGCGATCGAACGCGGCCTCGCCCGCGACCCCAAGACCCTCCCAAAACTTGACCGCGAACGGCGCAACGGCTGCAATGGCGCCACGGTCGAACTTTTGCGAGTCCTCCTGCGTCATGTGAGCGAAAGTCACGGAGTTGCCGCCAAAATGATCGCGTCGGTCGAGGATCTCGAAGCCATTGCCGCCGACGACCACGCCAAGGTCGCCGCTTTGACTGGCTGGCGGCGAGAATTGTTTGGTGCTCAGGCGCTCGAACTAAAACATGGGCGCCTTGCCCTGACCGTCGAAGGGGGCAAGGTGATGCCGCTCGAGTGGAGGGATGAAGCGCCGCCGGAAAACGGCGCTTCCTAACGTGCATCGCAAGACATATGATCCGTATCGGATCAATCACAATCAGTTTTCATAAATTTAAACTATGGAATCTGCATCGCCTTCCAATAGAAATGGTCCGCGATCGCCTGCCAGAGATTTTGCGCCGGTTCCTTGTGGCAGGCTTCAACCACTTTCGAGATCGGCGCATTGAAATCCTTGGCGCCGACGTCAAGAAATTCCTTTTTGTCCGCCTTGTTGAGACCTGTCAGCCAGTAAACGACATAGGGCTTTGATTTGTTCGGGACCTGAAGGAAATCACTGCAGGTCCAATCCCCTGCTTTCTTGGCTTGGGCCATTCCTGTCATGGAAAGGACGGCCATAGCGGCCGCTCCCACAACGGACAAAATCACGGGTGCTTTCTTCAACATTTCTTGCCTCCCTTTTTAATGCATTAAAATTGCAGCCACTAACGGGCGAGGAGTAATATAATTCATCAAAGCTTTAGATCAAGTTAGCTTGTACTATCGGCAACGCGGGCAGCCGTTTCAAACGGCTCCCCTGGCGGCAGGATGTCTTTTTGACCCAAACCAATCGTACAGAATGAGGAGTATGCCGCCCGTGCGCCCGATTGATTAACCCGCGATGGTGATCACCGGCTCACGGCCAATGAGGCGCGCCAATTGATTCAACCGGTTTTGCAGCCTCTCGCTGACGAGATCGGCGAGACTTCGCGGCAGGGTGAGAATCACTTTGGTCTTCACGCAGGCCAGCGGCGTTGAAGGTAAGACACCCGACATGGCGCCTGAAATGACCAGAGCCGCGCGCGTCGCGGCGGCGAGAACGCGCGCTTTTTCGAGGAGCCGCGGCGAAACCAGCGCACGAAGCTGCGGGTTGACGTCTGCATCGGCCCCCAGATAGCGATAGGATGCCGCCAGGGCGAGATAGCAGCGGCCAGGATGATCGACGCCAAGGAAGGCCGCGTTCTCGACAATGTTGACACTCTCCTCGTGGCGATGATCTGGGTGCGCGCGCCAATTCACATCGGCCAGCAGACAAGCGGCATGGCGCAGCCGGCGTTCCTCCGGAGTTTCATCGGCATGCAAAGACTTCATAAAAATATCGGTCCAGTCACGAAGTTCCTCGCCGTGGCCTGGGGCGCGGGCGAGAAGCCTGTTGAATTGCGCCGCCGCGACGAGCAGCGGGTCTTCCCGGCGATGCGCCGCATCGAGCATCTCGTAAAGAAATCCTTCCCGCACCCCGGTCACCGAGATCATGACTTCGAGGGGCCTCGCGCGCCGGATGATTTCATCCAGGACAACGGCCCCATAGGCGATCAGCGGCCGCCGCGAGGCACTGACCGCATCGATCGAAATCAGAGTCTCCGTATTCGCCCGTTCGATGAGACCGGCAAAATCGGCGGCGTCGCGCGCCGGAATGACATAGCCGTGAGTCACTCTCAACGGATAATTGCGCTGGCTCATATGCAGCCTGGCAAGAGCCCGGAACGTCCCGCCAACCGCGTAAAATGTGCGCCCCGTCAACCGCTTTGCGACCCCCGATGAAGCCAGGGCCTCACGAACGATTTTCACTGCGGCGCGCGGCGAGCGCCCCGACGCGTCCATCAAGGTGAGGCCGCCGAGCGGCAGGCTCGTGCCCCTGCCCGCATGCGCCCCTTTGACATCAATCAATTCGAGTGAGCCGCCGCCGAGATCGCCAACGACGCCATCCGGTTTCATGATCCCGGAGATGACCCCATGGGCCGAGAGTTCTGCCTCCCGCCCCCCCGACAACAGCGTGACCGGCGCCCCGATCGCCGCCTCGGCGGCAGCGAGAAATTCGGCGCCATTCGAGGCGTCGCGGGCGGCGGCGGTTGCAAGGACATGCAGTTCCTTGACACCCATGATCTCGCTTAAGACCCGGAAACGGCGCAAGGCTGCGAGCGCCTTTTCGACCCCGCCCTTGGGCAGCTTGCCGGTGGTCGCAACGCCCTTGCCGAGCGCGCAAAGTGATTTCTCGTTGAAGATCGGCCGGGGGGCCCGGTTCAAACCTTCATAGACGACGAGACGGACCGAATTCGATCCGACATCGACGATCGCGACCGGCGCCGTGGCGCCTATCAGCGAATCACTCCTGAAACTCTTCTGCAGCATCGGATTTTTAACGGGCGTCGAAGCGCTCAAGGAGGGCTTTCGGACTCGATTGCTTGAGGGATTTTCCACGGCCGGACAGACTGGGGTTGGTCATGAAGTAGCTGTGCGCATTGAACGGCTCTTCGTTTTCGGGCGCCTTTATGCGCCCGCTCGAGCCATCCGGCAAGACCCGGTAGCTTTGCTGATTGTCGAGCAAATTGGCGACCATGATCTGACCGAGAATCTGCTCATGCACGGTCGGATTGAGAATCGGCAGCATGGCCTCGACCCGGCGGTCCAGATTGCGCGGCATAAGGTCGGCCGAGGAAATATAAACATGGGCCTTGGGATGCGGCAGATCGTGGCCGCCGCCAAAACAGTAGACCCTGGCATGTTCAAGAAACCGGCCGACGATCGACTTGACCCTGATGTTTTCCGACAAGCCCTCGACCCCCGGCCGGAGGCAGCAGATGCCGCGCACGATGAGGTCGATGTTCACTCCCGCATTGCTCGCAGCATAGAGGGCATCGATGATCTCCGGGTCGACAAGCGCATTGCATTTTGCCCAGATCGCGCCCGGCTTGCCGGCTTTGACGAAGGCGATCTCCTGCGCGATATGTTCGAGGAGACGCGGCTTCAGCGAAATCGGCGACACCGCCATGCGTTCGAGCCCGGCCGGCTCCGCATAGCCGGTGATATAGTTGAAGATCCGCGAGACATCGCGCCCGATGGCGGGATCGGCGGTGAAGAAGGAAATGTCGGTGTAAATCTTGGCAGTTACTGGATGATAATTCCCTGTGCCGACATGGCAATAGGTCATAAGCGAGCCGGCTTCTCGGCGCACGACCATGGACAGTTTGGCATGCGTCTTCAATTCGATAAAGCCGAACACGACTTGCGCGCCGGCGCGTTCGAGATCGCGTGCCCAGCGAATATTTGCGGCCTCGTCGAATCGCGCCTTGAGTTCGACAAGGGCGGTCACTGACTTGCCCGCTTCCGCAGCCTCGATGAGGGCCCGCACGATGGGGCTGTCGGAGGAGGTACGGTAAAGCGTCTGCTTGATCGCGACGACATTGGGATCGGCCGCTGCCTGGTTCAAGAATTGGACCACAACATCGAAGGATTCATAAGGGTGATGGACGACAAGATCCTTTTGTTTGATGGCGAGAAAACAGTCGCCGCCATTGTCGCGGACGCGCTCGGGAAAGCGCGGGTTGTAGGGCTTGAACTTTAACTCTGGCCGGTCGAGACTGACCAGTTCGGAAAGGTCATTCAGGGCAAGCATGCCGTCGAGAATAAAAATTTCCTCTCCGACAACGTCGAGTTCCTTGGCGACGAACCGGCGTAGCTCCTCGGGGATGAGACTGTCGAACTCGGCCCTGATCACCGACCCCCGCCGGCGGCGCTTCAACGCGGTCTCGAACAAACGCACCAGATCCTCGGCCTCTTCCTCGACTTCGAGGTCGCTGTCGCGGATGATCCGGAAAAGACCATGCCCGCGGACGTGGTAACCGGGAAACAGGCTTTGTGTGAACATTCCGATCACGGTTTCGAGCGCAACGAATCGCTGCCCTTTTTCACCCAGTTCATCAGGAAGACGGATGAAACGTTCGATCTTGGCTGGGAGCCGAATCAGGGCTTTGCGGGTCTTTTGGTCGCTCGGTCCGAACAATTCGAGGGCAATCGTAAAGCCGAAATTGGGAATGAACGGAAACGGGTGGGCCGGGTCAACGGCAAGCGGTGTGAGGACCGGAAAAATATGGGTTTGAAAATGCTCCCGCAGCCATGCAATTTCATCCTTCGTTAGATCTGGCGGATCAAGAAGACTTATTCCCACATCGTGCAGTTCCTTCCGCAATTCGCGCCAGCGCCGTTGCTGTTCCGCCGCCAACAGGCTCACGCGTTCTCGCAGCTTGGCGAGCTGTTCAGGCGGTGACAGCCCGTCTTCGGACGGAGTTGCAATTCCAGCCCGCAACTGACCGCGAAGGCCAGCGACGCGAACCATGAAAAACTCGTCGAGATTGTCGGCCGAAATCGAGAGAAAGCGTAGCTGCTCGAGAAGCGGGTGATGATGATTCGAAGCTTCAAGCAGGACCCGCCGGTTGAATTCCAGCCACGACAATTCGCGATTGATAAACCGGTGCGGCGATTGCGCGATGCCCACCGCTGCCGGGCTACCGGCTTCTGTTGGCGTATCCATGATTGCAATCGAGGCCGCGGGGGCGTTGTCGGCGATGATCTCTTCGGCTCCACTGGATATTTCGAACGCAATTTCAACATGATCCAGTTTTTGTACCGGCGCGGCGGCGGGCGTTTCCAACTTCGCGGCGGCAGAACTGCTTTTCACGCCGCGCCCTGGCTCCGCCGGGCGCTTCCCCCGAGCCAAACTCTGTCTTTCGACCTGCGCCTTCAAAAGTGCCTCCTCAATCGGAAATTCCTGGAACTTCGCCATCTTTGATGACGGTAGCGTGACTGAACAGTTCGTTCCTGTGAAAGGATTTTTATCCGCCGGCAACGTCGTTGCTTTCCAGCATGGAGCGTACCACATTCGGTTTTACCATGCAGAATCATCGTCCAAACCCATGATCGCGAACATGCCGGGAACATAGCTGGCGTTTTGGGAAGGCAATTTCGAATGCGGATTGGTGTCCCGGCGGAAATCAAAGAGAGCGAATACCGCGTCGGCTTGACGCCAGAAGCGGTCCGGGAATTCGTGGCGGCCGGACATGACGTCAGCGTGCAAACTGGCGCCGGTTCCGGGATCAATGCCTCCGATCAAGCCTATATCGCCGCCGGTGCCACGATCACAGGCACGAGCGCCGAAATTTTCAGCGACTCGGAAATGATTATCAAGGTGAAGGAGCCGCAAGAGAGCGAATGGACGCGACTGCGCGAGGGACAGATCCTTTTCGCGTTTCTCCACCTCGCGGCCGACCTTGCGCAAGCGAAGGGTTTACTCGGCTCAGGCTGCACCGCCATCGCCTATGAAACCGTAACCGGGCCGGATGGCCAGGGCTTGCCCCTTCTCGCGCCCATGAGCGAAGTCGCCGGGCGGCTCTCGATCGAGGCGGCGGGTGCGGCGCTTCAAAGTCACAATGGCGGCCGCGGCATTTTGCTCGGTGGCGTTCCGGGCGTGCCGCCAGCCAAAGTCGCCGTGCTCGGTGGCGGCGTCGCCGGAACCCAAGCTGCGCGGATGGCGGTTGGGCTCGGCGCTGATGTCACGATCCTCGACCGCTCGCTACCGCGCCTGCGTCTGCTCGACGAATTGTTTCAGGGGCGCGCAAAGACAAGGTTCGCCACGGTGGCGGCAATCGAGGAGGCGGTTTGTGCTGCCGATGCTATCATCGGCGCCGTGCTCATCCCAGGGGCCGCGGCGCCGAAACTCGTCACGAAGCAAATGTTGCGCGAAATGAAGAAAGGTGCGGTTCTCGTGGACATCTCGATCGACCAGGGCGGCTGTTTCGAAACCTCGCATCCGACTACGCACGCCCATCCAACATTTCTCAAAGATGGCGTGGTGCATTATTGCGTCGCTAATATTCCCGGCGCGGTGCCGATGACTTCGGCTCAGGCGCTCAACAATGCGACGCTACCTTACGGCCTTGCCCTCGCCGCAGAAGGGCTCGGCGCCATTATGAAGACGCCCGGCCTGCGGGGCGGGCTCAATGTGCATCGCGGCCAGATCACCCATCCAGCGATTGCCACAAGTCTCGGGTTTGCGGCGACGCCGCCTGAAGAAGCGCTTTCGCAACGCGCGGCCTCCGCACCGGCCTTTGCGCTCGAACTTAGGTAAGAGTTCAAGCCGCTCGCCAAGAGCATGCCCCAATGGAAGGTGGCTATTTGATCGCCGGAACGGTTTTGGCGTAATTCAAATCATAGGTTTTGTTGCGGAGGGGATCGAGAGGCGTCCCTCGCGACACATCGAACGCCCGGCGGCGCGGAACCTTCGCATCCTTCTGCTCTTCCGGTGCCGGAGGCACGGCGGCCGCTTCGCCTTGACCTTGCGAATCGGCGCTTCCTGTCTCGCTGGCCACGGGTGCTGCGCGGCTCGGCTCGGGCCTATCGGACACAGAGACGATCTTGGCGCTCGCCGCCTCCGCCGCATCCTCTTGCCCGACCGGACCATCGAGCGTCTCCGACGCCGGAGTGCGGACACCCCCTATAGAAATGCCAAGTTCATCGAGCCCTGGACCGAAAGTGAAGGCACTGATATCCGTGCTGGAGCGAGGCTTGGTGCCTGGTGCCCCAGAAACTGTCGTCCGCGTCGCGCCCGCGATCGCCGAGGCCGCCGTGCTTTGCGATGCGGCGCGGCGCGGTGCCATTGATCCATAAACGGAAGACGGCACTTCGCGCTCGCTCTTGCGGCCTGATTTCGGTTTGGTTGGCGCTGGCACATCGGGCGTCACGGACGGCGGCACCGCAGGCTCAGCCGGCAAAGACTCGGCGGGCGCAGAGTCGGCGGGCAGCGTTGGCTGCTCCGCGTCCGGCGCAGTTTGCTCCTGCTTGTCCTTGATGTCCTTTTCCATTTGGCGCCAGCGCTGCACGTTGCGATTGTGCTGATCGAGGGTTTCGGAAAACACATGGCCACCGGTGCCATCAGCGACAAAATAAAGATCTTGGGTGCGGGACGGGTTGGCAACGGCCTCAAGCGCCGCGCGTCCCGGATTGGCAATCGGCCCCGGCGGCAGGCCGTCGTTGACATACGTATTATATGGTGTCGGCTTGTCGAGTTCGGCGCGCGTCAATCCCCGCCCAAGCGGCCCCTTGCCGCCGGTCAGGCCGTAGACGATCGTCGGATCGGACTGCAGCCGCATGCCTTTTTTCAGGCGGTTCAGGAAAACGCTCGCCACCCGCGGACGTTCGTCCGCCTTGCCGGTTTCCTTTTCGACGACCGAAGCCAAAATGATGAGTTCATAAGGAGAACGCAACGGAAGCCCGCCGGAGCGGCGCGACCAAATCTGATCGACGGCGCGCTTTTGATCATCCTGCATCTTCTTGAGGACGTCCGCCCGCACGGCCCCGCGCGCCACCTTATAGGTTTCCGGCAGCAGGCTGCCTTCTTTCGGCACTTCCGCAACATCGCCGATGAGCACGTCGCTTTCGTGGAGCCGTTCGACGATCTGCTCGCTGGTCAGCCCTTCGGGGATCGTAATCGCGTGCAGCACCTGTTTGCCGCTGACCAGTTCATCGATCACTTCGCGCAAGCTGATGTTCTGTTTGAAGAGATACTCGCCGGCCTTGACCTTCGAGCGATTGCCCTCAAGCAAGAGCTCCATGTTGAGCAGGAATGGGTTGTCGATAACTCCTTCATGGTCAAGCTGGGCGATGATCTCGGGCACTTCGGTGCCGGGTGCGATGTAGAGCACTTTGCTCCCCGCGAGCGGGCCAGGCGCGCGCAGCCGCTGCTGACTCCAAACGAGGCCGAACATAAAGGCGAGCGCCGCAACCAGCAGAAACGACAAGAATCCGCTGAACGCCGAAAGCGTCGGCCGTCTCCGGCTCGGGGGGAGCGGAGGCGGCGGCGCCGCGTGGGGCTGCAACGCCTCGTTGGGGCTTTGCGGCATCACGCGCTTGCCCTGCGTGCGTCCGTCCGGGCGCATCTCACCCCGAAAAGACTTTTTGTCCGGCTCCGGCACATCGTTTCCATTCGGTTTTGAAGGCATGTCCGGGATTTGTGGCGTATCGCCCATCAATTTAGTCTACCAACCTGCCAGGCAAATGTTTTCGCCACCCAAAAACGCATCTGATGCGATCATTTCATCTATCAAAATGACGTGGTGGTATACCGTTTTTCCCGCCGCGAACCCTCATAGATTGTCGCGAAACGGACTGGCCCGCCAACCACAAGGAACAGGTCCTATCCGGCCTGGAAAATATGGCGAAATCGGGTTCCTCTACCATGAATTTTCTCGCTCAGCCCTGCGCTGGTCTCGATGGCAGGGTCTTCCGTCCCGCTTAATCCGGACGCTTGAAAATCACGCATGCATTGGTGCCGCCAAAGCCAAACGAGTTCGACATCGCGATATCGACCTTTCGATTGCGTGCCTTGTGCGGGACGAGATCGATTTCGGTGGCAACCGACGAATTGTCGAGATTGAGTGTCGGCGGAACGATTTGATCGCGGATCGCCAAAATCGAAAAGATCGCTTCTACGGCGCCGGCGGCGCCGAGAAGATGTCCGATCGCCGATTTCGTCGAGGACATGGAGAGCATATGTCCAGAGTTGCCGACAAGCCGTTCGACCGCGCGGATCTCGATTTCATCGCCGAGCGGTGTCGATGTCCCATGCGCATTGATATAATCAATATCACCTGGGGTGATCCCTGCTCGCTTGACCGCCGCCGCCATGGCCCGGGAAGCCCCGTCGCCAGTCTCCTCCGGCGCCGTGATATGAAAGGCGTCGCCCGACATCCCGTAGCCGACGATCTCGGCGTAAATCTTGGCGCCGCGCGCCTTGGCATGCTCATAGGATTCAAGAACAACACAGCCGGCGCCCTCGCCCATCACGAACCCATCACGATCCTTGTCATAAGGGCGCGAGGCCTGCTTCGGCCGGTCGTTGAACCCGGTCGAAAGGGCGCGGCACGCGGAAAATCCGGCGATGCCGATGCGGTTGATTGCCGATTCGGCGCCTCCCGCAACCATGACCTCAGCATCTTCCAGTGCCACCAGGCGCGCCGCGTCGCCGATTGCATGGGTTCCCGACGAGCATGCGGTCACGACCGCATGGTTGGGGCCTTTCAACCCATGCTGAATCGAAACATAGCCGCCGGCGAGATTGATGAGACGGCCCGGAATAAAGAAAGGGGAAACGCGGCGCGGACCCTTTTCCTTCAACACGATCGCGGTCTCAGCGATGCCGCCAAGTCCCCCGATCCCGGCGCCGATCAGAACGCCGGTTTTGATCTGCTCTTCATAGGTGGCGGGCTTCCAGTTCGCATCCGCCAGCGCCTGCGTCGCCGCGGCCACCGCATAAAGGATGAAGTCGTCAATCTTGCGCTGCTCTTTTGGCTCCATCCATTGATCTGGATTAAAGCTCCCATCGTCGCCGGAACCGCGCGGGATCGGCATTGCGATCTTACAAGGGAGGTCGGAAACATCGAATCCCTCGATCGGACGGGCACCACTTTGCCCAGCAAGCAAGCGGCTCCAGCTTGCCTCGATCCCGCAGCCAAGCGGCGAAACCATGCCAAGACCCGTAACGACCACCCTGCGCATTAATCCGACCCTGCGGCTATTCTTATTTTTCTGCCGGCAACCCCTCTACCAGCTTCAATGGAATAGCGGCACACTTCGTTCCAATTAAGCCGGTTTGGTGACCGGACACTGTCCGGCACCAGAGGTTCAGGCGGCGGATGCCTTATCAAGAAATTTTATGGCATCGCCCACGGTCACGATCGTTTCGGCGGCATCATCTGGAATCTCGACGCCGAATTCTTCCTCGAAAGCCATGACGAGCTCGACCGTGTCGAGGGAATCCGCGCCAAGGTCTTCCATGAAGTTGGCGCCATCGACAACTTTGTCGGCATCGACGCCGAGGTGCTCGACCACAATTTTTTTCACGCGCTCGGCGACATCGCTCATGGTTGTTTGATCCTCGTCCCTTAAAAACTTTAGCTTTTGATTTGCGGCCTAGCCGACTTCAACACGATGCAGGCGCCAGCAATGTGCCGCACCCCTCGCATAACGGGGTTGGTAACATACTTCAATCCGGTTGGCGAGAGCCCGCGCACGGCCCCGGAATGTTCCTGTATCCTATTTAAATCATTGCCATTCCTCCATTGATGTGGAGAGTCTGGCCAGTAACATAGGCAGCTTGCGGGCTGGCAAGATAGACCACCGCCGCCGCGATTTCGGCACCGGTTCCGAGGCGTCCCATCGGCACTGTCGCGAGGATCGCCTGTTTTTGTTTCTCATTCAAGGCATCGGTCATCGGGCTCTCGATAAAGCCTGGTGCGATGCAATTGACCGTCACGTTACGGCTCGCGACCTCGGCGGCCAGACTCTTATACATACCGATCATTCCCGCTTTCGCGGCCGCATAATTGCCCTGGCCGGCATTGCCGGTCACTCCGACGATCGAGCTGATCCCGATGATCCGCCCATGACGCTTGCGGAGCATTCCCTTCAGACACGCGCGGGAGAGACGAAAGGCAGCCGTGAGATTGACGCTCAGGACATCCTCCCATTCCTCATCCTTCATGCGCATAAAGAGATTGTCCCTCGTCACGCCGGCATTATTAACAAGAATATCGACGCTGCCCATCGCCGCCTCGGCGGCGGGGATGAGCGCCTCCGTCGCGGCTTTGTGGGCCAAATCGCAGGGGAACACATGAACGTTGGTTTCGAGTTCGGCGGCGAGTGCATCGAGCGCGTCGCGGCGGGTCCCCGACAGCCCGACGACGGCGCCGCGAAGATGCAAGGCCCGGGCGATCTCCCGTCCGAGGCCGCCGCTCGCGCCCGTGACTAGGGCTGTCTTGCCGGTAAGATCAAACATGAGACACGCAAACTCCGAATATGCGCCGCCAGGGGCTAAGCAAGGGCGCGGTAAATCTCGATGTCGGCCGGGATGCCGATTGAAACACCGCGCGCCGCGCCCGCGATTCTTTTGACAAGTCCCGACAAAACTTTCCCGGCGCCGCATTCAACGAACACCGAAATTCCTTTTTCCGCCATGAAGACCATACTTTCACGCCATCGCACGGCCCCGGTAACTTGCGCAACCAGGAGCTTGCGGATCTCGTCGGGTTCGGTGACAGGCGCCGCCAGCACATTCGAGATCAGAGGAACGCAAGGCCGTTTGATGGTAGCCCGGCTTAACGCCGCCTCCATGGCGAGAGCGGCAGGCTTCATCAGGGCGCAGTGAAAGGGCGCCGAAACCGGCAAAAGCACCGAGCGGCGCGCGCCTTGCTCCTTGGCGATCTCGATTGCGCGGTGCACCGCGGCAGTGGTTCCTGACACCACGACCTGGCCGCCGCCATTGTCATTGGCAACCTCACAAATCGCGCCTTCCCCGGTATCTTTCGCCGCCTGTTTGGCGATGGCCTCGGCGGCCTCGCACTCGACCCCGAGCAACGCCGCCATCGCGCCGGTGCCAACCGGGACGGCCGCTTGCATGGCAAGCCCGCGCACGCGAAGCAGTTTGGCGGCCTCGCCCACGCCCAAAGATCCAGCCGCCGCGAGCGCGGAATATTCGCCCAGCGAATGCCCCGCGACAAAGCTCGCGTCTCGCGAAAGATCGAGCCCCGCCTCGGCCTCCAGCACGCGAACGGCGGCAAGACTAGCGGCAAGCAACGCCGGTTGCGCGTTCGCGGTCAAGGTCAGCTCGTCCTGCGGCCCCTCGAACATAAGCAAGGACAAGTTCTGCCCGAGGGCCTCGTCGATTTCGGCCAGAACCGCACGCGCCTGCGGGAACGTCTCTGCCAAGGCCTTGCCCATGCCGATGGCCTGAGACCCCTGTCCGGGAAAAACGAAAGCCTTGAACATCCCATCCCACTTTATTTGGGCCGCATTTCCGTGAGCGCAGCGGAGTGGCATCGCAACAAACGCAAGTCAAGTGGCCGCTTGAAAATCGGACACGGACAAGGGCGCTCTGGGGCGGCGGGGCGAAGAGGGGTTTGATCGGGAAACCGCCCTATCTCACCACTTCTCTATTACCGGTCTCTATTACCGGCGTTGGAAAACCAATTGTCGGCAAACATGTGCAGCATAAATGCCACAGGCCACAAAATTGCAGCATCCTTGGCACCATTAGAGGGCTGTTGTGGCTCCCACGGTCTTGTCCGGTTCTCGCCGGATGGTAAAAGTTGACGACGATAAAGAATGGCTGAAAGCGAAACGATAGAGGGAGCGATTCCATGAAGCGGGACTTCATACAGTATCTGGCCGGTGCGGCTGCCGGCGTCCTTTTGGCCAGTACGGCGGCGAATGCGGCGGACCTGGCGCCTGTCCCGGCGCCGCTGCCGCCGCCACCTTTCGTGTGGACCGGCTTTGAACTTGGCGCGCAGGTCGGCGGCGCCGCTGGCAGGACTTCCGTTAGCCTGTTTGACACATTAAATTTTTCTGACGGCTATTCGAGCACTGGGGTCTTTGGCGGCCTTCATGTCGGGTTCAATTATCAGCTGATGGGGCCGCTCGTTGTCGGTGTGCAGGGCGAATATAATTTCGCCGGCGTCACCGGAAGCGCCTCGGCGTTCCCATTGAATTATCTGTCGACCTCCGTCCGCGAGTTCGGTTCGGCCGATGCCCGCATCGGCGTCGCCTTTGACCGCCTGCTTGTCTATGCGATTGGCGGTTTTGCCTATGGCGACATCCGCAATGCGATCAACTTCCAAGGCGCGAATTCTGTTGCTGGTCTCTTGGGCTTCCCGGTGAACCGCTTCTTCGCCGCCAATCGCTACGGCTTCGACGTCGGCGGCGGCCTTGAATATAACTTCTGGGGCAATTGGACGGCGCGCGCCGAATACCGCTACTATGATTTCGGCAGGTTGGGTTTCGCCGACGCTGGCTTCGCGGGCTTCCCGGGTGTCTTTGCGCCCGGCCTTTCGATCGCCATTCCCAACCACACATCGAGAGAGACAATGCAGACCGGCCGCCTGGGTCTGACCTATAAATTCGCCTGGCCGTCCTCGCCCGTCGTCGCCAGATACTGAGTAACGCTGCCACGGCCGCCAGACGTTAAGTTTGGCGGCTCCGTGGGCAAGCAGAAACGCCGCTACGGTTCCGTCCGTGGCGGCGTTTTCATTTGTCTGGGGGCGCGCAGCTCGCCGGCATGATGCCGCCATTATACGCCCAGCGGCTTTTTTCGGGACATGCGCCTCTGAGCGGCGGTATGATACAGTGATTGTACGGCTTGTAAGCTTTGAGAGGAATATGATGACCCCGCGCGAGAATCCCGGAAAACTGATCAAGGGCGCGACCGGCAGTTTCGAGGTTGTGATCGGAATGGAAGTTCACGCCCAAGTGACCTCGAAATCAAAACTTTTCTCGGGCGCCTCGACCGAGTTCGGCAAGGATCCGAACGCCAATGTCTCCCTCGTTGACGCCGCGATGCCAGGCATGCTCCCCGTCATTAATGAGGAATGCGTGGCGCAGGCCGTACGCACAGGGCTAGGCCTTAAAGCCAAGATCAACCTGCGCTCGGTGTTCGACAGGAAGAATTATTTCTATCCCGATCTGCCGCAGGGCTATCAGATTTCGCAATATAAAAGTCCCATCGTCGGCGAGGGCACGGTCACGGTCGATGTCTCGGCCGATGAGCAGATTGAAGTCGGGATCGAGCGATTGCATCTCGAACAGGACGCCGGCAAGTCACTGCATGATCAATCCGCGACGGACTCCTTCGTCGATCTCAATCGTTCGGGCGTCGCGCTGATGGAAATCGTGTCGAAACCTGACTTGCGCTCGGCCGACGAAGCCAGGGCTTATGTGACCAAGCTTCGCACGATCCTGCGCTATCTTGGCACCTGCGACGGCAACATGGACCAGGGGTCGCTGCGGGCGGATGTCAATGTGTCGGTGCGCCGCCCCGGCGAGCCGCTCGGCACGCGTTGCGAAATCAAGAACGTCAACTCGATCCGCTTCATCGGGCAAGCGATCGAGGCCGAAGCGCGCCGCCAGATCGCGATCATCGAGGACGGCGGCCGCATCGATCAAGAAACCCGGCTGTTCGATCCTGGGCGCGGCGAGACCCGCTCGATGCGCTCCAAGGAAGAAGCACATGACTACCGCTATTTCCCCGATCCCGATCTGCTGCCGCTCGAATTTGATCAGGCCTATGTCGACGCCCTGGCCGGCTATCTGCCAGAACTTCCCGATGAGAAGAAGGCACGTTTCGTTCGGGACTACGGTTTGCCGCCCTATGATGCCGGGGTCCTCGTCGCCGACAAGGACACGACGGATTATTTCGAAGCAGCGGTCAAGCATGGCGGAACGAAACGCGATCCAAAACTGGTTGCCAATTGGATCAATGGTGACGTCGCCGCCTTTGCAAATTCGCAAGGGCTGCCGATTCCGCTGACCCATATCAAACCGAGTCAAGTTGCCGGAATTGTCGATCTTATCAGCGAGGGCGCGATCTCGGGCAAGATCGCCAAGGATGTGCTGGCGATCCTCATCAACGAGGATAAGGACGGAGAACCCCGCGCGATCGTCGAAGCCCGCAGCCTAAAACAAGTCACGGATCAAGGCGCGATCGCGGCGGCCATCGACGCGATCATCGCCGCCAATGGCGCCAAGGCTGAACAAGCGAAGGCAAAGCCTTCAATGCTTGGATGGTTTGTCGGTCAGGTGATGAGAGAGACCGGCGGCAAGGCCAATCCGCAAACCGTCAACGACATCTTGAAGGCGAAGCTCGGGCTCTGAATCGATGTGTCGAATCAGCAAATGATTCGGGTGATTCGCGCGATGCGTGCCAATTTTCGTGCTCGCCACGCCATTTCGCACCGGATTTTTTTTCATCCAACAAATTTTTTTTTGCCCCCATTCCGTGCGTTCAATCCTCGCTCCATGCTTCACATGGAGACTGCGCTGAGGAACGCAAATCGATGCTTCAAAATTGCTCTCCTCAATCGAAAATGAACCTCGCAGCCGCATGATTGGACGTTGCACTAATCTTCGTGGCATCTCTCGATAGGGCCGCTATGCGGAGAACTCAGAAATAGAATAGAGCCTTTAAAAATAATAGGTTTTTGAATCTGCGGATGTAATTCAAAGGAGTCTCGCACTGTCCGCAAACAGGACCGCATCAGATCTTCTTCATTGCCATGTGTGCGGCCTGTCAGATCTCCCGCATGCAGTGATCATAGCAATCGAATAGCGGCTTTTTGATCCGCTTAAAGCACATCCGGAAGCATTTCTTGGACGCGATGTTGAAGCGTTATTCGAGCTTGATTGCGTTGCTTGCGAAGCAACACCTCTTGCAAGGCCGATGAACAACGCTACCCTATGCAAGCCTCAAGTCGGCATTTTGAATCAGCCGGCTAAAACAGCAGAGGGAACTTTGAACATGGTGAAGGCTACCACCAAAAAGTCAGTGAAGAAATCCGCCGCCAAGAAGAGCGCCGCGAAAAAAGGGAGCGTGAAAAAAAGCGCTCCCAAGAAAGCGGTGCGCAAGGCCGTGGCGAAGAAAAAGCCGGTAAAGAAGGCCGCCATAAAGAAGTCCGCCACCAAGAAGTCGGCGGCAAAAAAATCCTCCCGGAAAGCCGCAACAAAGAAGTCGGGTGGTAAAAAGGTGGTACGCAAACCTGCTGCCCGCAAGCCGCCAGCCCCTCCGCCTAGCCCCCCGGAGTCCTCCTAACGGCCGACGGGGAGAATGAGACGGCCGGCTGCGGCTCTCGGGCGTAATTATCGCGCGAGGGGTTTTCCTGGCGCCGCCGGTTGTCTTTCCCCGGATTGCCCTTTGTGGGTTTTGTCATGCGCCATTTGACAAGATAGTCATATTGAACTTGGAAACGAACCTGGGCTTCTTGCCGAGCAAAGCATTTGGGTTCACTTCACGAGACAGTCCTGGGCAAACTCATACCAGATTTTGTCGGTGGCAGCTCCTGATTCCTTCATCTTTTGCCATGCCAGCGCACATTCATGCATCCGGGCACGGGAGGCCGGAGGCAAATTTCGCGGCTGCGGCGGCGGGTATGGTGACGGCACCGGTGCCATACCCGGGACGGCTGGGTCTGGCAGCGCTGACGGGGATTGAACCGTTGCGGGACTCCCAATGCCCGCCGGACGTGGGGGCGGTAACGGGATGGTAAGTGACGGGTGCCGCTGAACCTCCATGTCAAGCGCCAACACCGGCTGTAACGTTATTGGCCCAGCGGCCAATATCGCAAGCAGTGCCGCACGATTGCAGGTTAGGCGCATGCCCTGGACCAGACCCAAGGGCCGCCCCATGCTTGCGTCTGTGATCATATTCACGAATTTCGTCCCCCGGAGCAGTCGGCTCAACCCCTGGCTTTTAGGACCTACGAGGTAAACCAGGACTGGACCTCCTATCTTGCCCTTTAAGCCATCATGGCCGCAAAACCGCTATGTGAGCGGCAGGATCAAATGCCACGGCCGGTTAGTTGTTCCGGGCCCGGAGATGGCCGCCGATATTGCCCCTAAAGCGCAATTTCGCAGCAGGATTGATCGAAATGAGACTTGTAAGCATTCCCAACGCCGCGCCATTAATCACGCCGATGTCAGGGGTCGTCCCCACAAGCGCCCCCATCGCATAGGAAGGAAGCAAGCCGAACTTCAACCCCCATGCCATCTCGCGCGTTCGCGCATCGGCAGACCGGCAAGGCAGGATGTATAGGCGCAAAATGAACCAGCCTAGAAACCCCGCTCCAATCACACCCGTGCTGCTCAATATGGCAACAAACCAATTCGATGTCCGCACCGACCCTATGCCAACCCCGAGCCCATATGTCGAGAAAAAGGCGTTCAGCGCGAGTCTCGACCACATGGTCCGCTCAACATAGGAATCAGTCTGGCTTTTTTTGAAGATGATCTCGTCAATCATCGCGTAGACTGGGTCCATCATACTGGGAACAAGCGCTAGGATGGCAAGAACGGCGAGCCCGGCGCAAACGGCAATAAAAGCCTCCCATTTGAGCCCTTCTCGCCCCGGCACATCGGCTGACAAAGCGCGCCGCATCCAGTTCGCAGCGAACAGCAAGGAGAACACCACGAGGCCGACATAAGCCGCCGAAGACGTCGAGAGAACCGCCATTCCCAGAAGACCCAGACTTGTCAGGGGCACAAGATAGTTGCGCAACACTGCGCGCTCGTAACACGGCCGCAAGAAAACAAGGTTCGCCGCCGCCCCAACGCACATTGTCCCATAGGATGAGGCTTCCGGCGTCAGGCCCACCACCCGCTTCGAACCCAACACTTCGGCTTTGCTGAGAATGGAATAGGCGTTACGGAATGGTTCCAATAAGGAGTCAAGACCGGCCGCCGCAAAAGTCATATCGACAAGTCCTGTGGCGATCAGAACGACCCCCGCAACCCATAAGGCCTGGATGTAATGCTGCCGGAAATTCGCCCGTTCGCCATAGATAGCGAAAGCGAGGGCAGTGCCAACCGACAGAGTCATATAAACGGATTGATTGAAGTTTGCCATCGCCGGATGCAACAGGCTCGTCCCGAGATATTCCGGGTTCATCTCGACGATTTCCATCATATTGGCGAAGAGCCGGGGCATCACATAGGCAGAAAATAGGCCATAAAGAAGAAAAGCAAAAAGGAACCCAAGTTTGGCGGGATCGATTGCCGCATCGAATGCGCGAGGGATCTGACCCTTGGCAAGGAGCAATTTGCAAACGAGCAGGACTCCGCAAGCCGCTTGGGGCAAGATATTCGCCCCGCCCGCATCGCCAAGCAAGGAGAGTGACGCAAATGGACCTAACCCAAAAAAGAGGTAAAGCAAAAAATACGGACTGCGCTGCAGCAATCCAAGAAACATTAAAGCCAACGCAACGACGGCCGGCCAAGTCATCCTCGAACCCCAACAAACCAGGCACCGTGATTCGCGGCGATGATTTTCATCAATTCAGCTCTCCTAGGACTGTAACCTCCCTTGTTTAGCAGGGCATCGGCGCAAAGCCAACGTTTGCAACAACGCCAGAATGTGTTCCGCTGCGTCGCAGCTTCACAGGAAGCAGATTAAGGCGCATCAGCCTGGGCCTCGGGCGCCGCCGCCATGAAAGCAGGCAAATTGCGTGCCGCCGCGTCGGCCGAGACGATGCAAGGATAAAGTGTCAAATCGAACCCCATTCGGCGCGCGTTATAAACCTGGGGCACAAGACAAATGTCGGCCAAGCTGATCCTGTCTCCGATCGCATGCCGGCCGGCCGCCTTGGCAAGCCGCGCTTCGATGGCGGCGAAGCCTGCCGCGATCCAGTGCTGGTTCCAGGCGGCTCTGGCGCCGGCGTCAGCGCCATAATCCGCGGTGAGCTTTTCCAGCACTCTGAGATTGCCGACCGGATGAATGTCGCAAGCGATCGTATAGACGATCTCGCGGCAGATCGCCTTCAGGCGCACATCCTCCGGCAAAAGCGGCGGATCGGGAAATTTTTCATTCAGATATTCGATGATGGCAAGCGACTGGGCGAGAGTGAACCCATCCGGCTCGCGCCACAGCGGAACGAGGCCCGCCGGATTGAGCATACGATAATCCGCGCCCTTCTGCTCAGCTGCTTGCAGGTGCACCGGGATCTGCCGCGTGGTGATCCTCTTTAGATTGAGCGCGATACGCACCCGGTAGGCGGCGCTCGATCGCCAATAGCCGAAAAGGCACGGCTCAGGCAACGGGTCTTCCATAAGCTTCCACCGTCTGTTCGATGGCGCCAAAGACGGAGTGGCCGCCGGCATTTTTTATCTCGATGCGGACCGTATCGCCGAAGCGTAAAAATTCAGTCGCGGGCGCACCGCCCGTCATGGCCTCGACCATCCGCGCTTCGGCAAGGCAGGAATATCCGTCGCCTCCAGCACTGACCGGGCGGGCCGGGCTTCCATCCGCCTCACTGTTGGAAACGGTGCCGGATCCAATGATGGTGCCCGCACCCAAAGGCCTGGTCCTTGCCGCATGGGCAATGAGGGCTGGAAAATCAAAATTCATTCCGGCGCCCGCATCCGGCCGGCCGAAAAGCACGCCGTTGCGGCTGACGAGCAAGGGAAGATGCAGGCGTCCGCCATCCCACGCGATGCCGAGTTCATCGGGCGTGACAGCGACCGGCGAAAAAGCCGACGAAGGTTTCGACTGGAAGAATCCAAAACCCTTGGCGAGTTCTGCCGGAATGAGGTTGCGCAACGAGACATCGTTGACGATAACAACGAGGACAATGGACGCGGCGGCCTCGGTTCTGTCCGCGCCCATCGGAACATCCTTGACGATGACCGCGACTTCGCCTTCAAAATCAATTCCGAAATTTTCGTCCGGCATACGGATGGGGGCGCGGGGCGCCAAAAAAGCATCCGATCCGCCTTGATACAGCAAGGGATCGGTGAAAAATTCCGGCGGCATCGCGGCGCCGCGTGCCTTGCGCACCAGTTCCACGTGACTCAAATAGGCGGAGCCGTCGATCCATTGAAACGCGCGGGGAAGCGGCGAAAGCGCCTCATGCTCGCGGAACCGCTCGCGCGGCACCGAACCTGCTTCAAGTGAGATCGCGAGTGTTTCGAGCCTAGGGGCGAGGCGCGTCCAATCATCGAGCGCCTCCTGAAGAGTCTTGGCGATTCCGCCCGCATCCGTGGCGTAGGCGAGGTCGCGAGAAACCACGGCAAGCCGCCCGTCGCGGGTGCCGTTGGCAAGTGTCGCGAGTTTCATGAGGACGCCGCCTCGTCACCGGCGATTTGGATCAAAATGCTTTTCCAAACCGCTCCAGCAATCGGCATAATCGCTTTGAAGTTCCGGGAGCTTGGCCGCATATTCCGTCACCTGTTGGGGATAGCGCGTCTCGAACATGAAGGCGAGGGTGTTTTCAAGCCTTTCGGGTTTCAGCTCAACGGTGCTCGCCCGGTCGAAGGCTTGTGTGTCCGGACCATGCGGCAGCATGCAATTGTGGAGCGAAATCCCGCCCGGCGCAAAGCCTTTCGCCTTGGCATCATATTGGCCGAAAATCAGCCCCATGAACTCGCTCATAATGTTCATGTGAAACCACGGCGGCCGGAACGAATGTTCGGCGACGAGCCAGCGTTCGGGAAAAATCACGAAATCGACATTTGCGGTGCCCGCCTCCCCGGACGGCGCGGTCAGCACCGTGTAAATGGACGGGTCCGGGTGATCGAACAAAATCGCACCAACCGGAGAGAAGGTGCGCAAATCATATTTGTAAGGCGCGTAATTGCCATGCCAAGCGACGACATCGAGCGGCGAATGCCCAATCTCGGCGACATGGAAGCCGCCGCACCATTTGACGGTCAGGCGGCACGCCGTTTCCTTATCTTCGTAACGCGCCACCGGCGTTTTGAAATCCCGTGGATTGGCGAGACAATTGGCGCCGATCGGCCCGCGCCCCGGCAAGGTGAACTTCGCGCCATAATTCTCGCACACATAGCCGCGCGCGGGACCATCTTGCAACCCGGCCTTGAATTTCATGCCGCGCGGGATCACCGCGATATCGCCAGGCGTGACGATGAGTTGGCCAAGCTCTGTCGCAATGTCGAGGCCGCCCGTTTGCGGAACGATCAAGAGTTCGCCGTCGGCATTGAAAAAATAATCATCGTCCATGTTTTCCGTGACGAAAAAGACATGCGCCGCCATGCCGGTCTGGGTGCGGACATCGCCCGCCGTCGTGATGGTCCGCATGCCGCTGACGAAAGTCAGCGGCGCGTCTGGAATGGGCAAAGGGTCCCAACGCAATTGGCCCAGCGCCAGGCGGTGCGCGGCGATATGCGGCGCGGTTTTCCAATAGGGAACATCGATGCTGGTAAAGTGGCTCGCATGCCGGACCGAAGGGCGCATGCGGTAGAGCCAGGAGCGCTCATTGGCGCCGCGCGGCGCGGTGAAGGGCGTACCTGACAATTGCTCGGCATAAAGCCCATAGGGACAGCGCTGCGGCGAGTTTTGCCCTTGCGGTAAGGCGCCCGGCAACGCCTCGGTCTCGAAATCATTGCCGAAGCCAGGCATGTATTGTGTCATGGGTGAAACTCTTTGGATCGCCTCCCCATATATAGGGCGTCACCCATCGAGGAGGATAATGTGGCTGATAGGAAACTCATCATTCTCGTGGTTCTCCTGATCGTGTTGAGCTTGGGCCACGACATCGATCATATTTTTAGGGGCGACATTCGCTGGCACCTCTTGCCCGTTCTACTCCTCTTTGCAAAAGATGTGTTTCTTGGTCTTGGGCTTTGTTTCTATCTACGGAACAAGATTGGACCGCTGTTCTGGGCGGTCACTGCGGGCTTAGGCGCGGCATTAGGCTGGCTCGCGCATTTCAGCCCCTTCACGGACCAGACCCCGCAATATATTTTTCGCGCCTATGCGACGCCCGCTGCAGGAGTGCTCGCGGTGGCTTTGCTCGCCGCGCTCATGCTTACGCTGATCGTCACCGCGATCTATGCGAAGTATCTCTGGGCGAGAGGGTCACGTTAGCCCTCAAAAGGCGCGGTCGCACCCCAAACTCAAGGCGAGCGCCCTCTTGGACCGCCCGCCGCCGTAATAGCTCGACCTATTGCCCTTCGCGGGCCCTGATGGCCTCCTCGACCTTTTCCTTGACGGCTTGGATGTTGAAGCTCGCCGGCGCCTGCATCGGCGGAAAATCGATGGCCGTCTGTGCGAGTTCCCCCACATATTTCTGCACGAGAACGAAGCGCCAGAATTCGCGCGCCATGAAGTCGTTCATGTAACCGCCGCCGAGATTGTTCAAGTTTTCGCCGTGGATCGACGGCGTCCGCTCGAAGGGATCTTGGCGAATGTTGATGATCGTCGGCATGTCCGTCGTGACCTTTTCTCCCGGCCACCCATAGGGCTGCTGAAAGAATTGGAATTTGAAGTCGTCGAGCCGCAGCGCGCCAAGATGCGGGCCGCCGAAGTAAAAAAGCTCGTGGCGTGCGGATGGCCCTTTGCCCAACAGAACGTCCAACTGATTGTAGCCGTCGAGATGGTTTTTATAGGTCCGGCCCTCCAGCTCTACGCCCTGCAAAAGCTCGTCCTTGATGTCGGGCTTGCCGGCGGTGGCGGCGAGTGTCGGCAACCAATCGAGTCCGGAGAAGATTCCATTTTCGACAGACCTTGGCTTGACCTTGCCCGGCCAACGGATAATGCACGGAACACGGAAGCCGCCTTCATAAATGGTGCCCTTCGTGGCCCTGAACGGCGTCATCCCACCGTCCGGCCAGGTGAACACTTCGGCCCCATTGTCGGTGGTGAAGATGACGATGGTATTGTCAGCCTCGCCCATATCCTGGACATGCTTCAGCAATTGGCCGACGCTGTCGTCCATCTGCGCCATGCCGGCTTCTTCGAGACCGTAATTGTTCTTCGCATTCATCATCGCCTGATATTTCGGCGGAAGGTAGGTGAAGACATGCATGCGCGTCGTATTGTGCCAGACGAAAAAAGGTTTTCCAGCCTTTTTCGCTTTGTCCATGAAGGCGCTCGACGACTTGACGAGCACATCGTCAAAGGTCTCCATATCATATTTCGCTTTTCGGCCTTGCTGCCAGCCCTGCATATCCTTCATATTCGGAAACGGTGCCAGCGGTCCTTCATCGATGATTTTTTGCTTGCCGATCTTGCCCCAGCGCGGCTGCTCGGCCGGATCGGCGGTGTCGGTCGCAAAGCTATGCACCAAATTGCGAGGGCCCGTCTTGTCGATCCAATCTTGCGGATAATCGTACCAATAGGGATCCGACATGGCGTCGAGGTGATAAAGGTAGCCAAAGAACTCATCGAAGCCATGCACGGTCGGCAAAAATTTGTTGAGGTCGCCGAGGTGATTCTTGCCAAACTGGCCGGTCGCATAGCCTTGCGCCTTCAGCACAGTGGCAAGCGTCACGGCCTCGTCCGGTAAGCCGATATCAGCCCCCGCCTGACCAACCGTGGTGAGACCCGTGCGGATGGGCAGTTCGCCGGTGATGAAATTCGCCCGGCCTGCCGTGCAGCTCGCCTCGGCGTAATAGTCGGTAAACAGCATGCCTTCATCGGCGAGTTTGTCGAGATTCGGCGTCTTGCCGGACATGATACCTCGATGATAGGCACCAATGTTGAACCAGCCGACGTCATCGCCCATGATAACAAGAATATTGGGTTTCCTGGCAGGCGTCTGCGCGAGCGCCGCCCCGGAAGACTCTGGCGAAGTCATAAAAAGAATTGAGGCGACGACACCGCCGAGCAGGCTTCGAAAAATGGGTCCTCTCGGCGCATGCGACAGTGCGTTAGAGTTCTCCGATTCGTGCATTTTTCGCCTCCCTTGGTATACTGCGGCGCATCAAAAATTGCCAGCTTGGCATGCCCTCATGAGACAAAGAGGGTAGCACGTTTTAAACCTCCGTCTACTTCAAGGCGCTTGATCAATTTTTTCGAGGACGCCCACAAATTTTTCTTGCCGCGCACGAACTTTCAGGCATGCAGCACGCCGCGTTCGATCTGGTCGGCTTCGATCGACTCGAACAGCGCCTTGAAATTACCTTCGCCAAAGCCCTCATCACCTTTGCGTTCGATGAACTCGAAAAAAATCGGGCCGATCACCGTCTTCGAGAAGATCTGCAACAGAAGCTTCGGCTTGCCGCCTTCAACGACTTCGCCGTCGATCAAAAGCCCGCTCTCCCGCAAAGCCTCCACCGGCTCGCCATGACCAGGAAGCCGCGTGGCGATCCGTTTGTAATAGGTTTCGGGAGGCGGCGGCATGAAAGCAAGGCCCCGCCCCGCCAACCGCTTCACGCTGGCATAAATGTCCTTACTGCCGCACGCGATATGCTGAATGCCCTCGCCCTTATATTGGTGCAGAAATTCCTCGATCTGGCTTTTGTCGTCGGCGGATTCATTCAACGGAATCCGGATTTTTCCGCAAGGGCTCGTCAGCGCCCGCGACGTCAGGCCAGTAAATTTTCCGGAGATGTCGAAATAGCGAATTTGACGGAAGTTGAAGAGATTTTGGTAAAATTGATACCAGCGGTCCATCGCGCCGCGAAACACATTGTTGGTCAGATGATCGATGTAAAAGAGGCCGCACCCAACCGGCGCCGGATCGCACTCGCCAATCCAATCGAATTCGGCATCATAGGGCGAGCCCTTGGCGCCATAGGTATCGATGAAATAAATCAGGCTGCCGCCGATCCCCAGGATTGCGGGCGCATCGATGGTCTTGGCCCCCGTCTCGCCGTTGTAGGGCTGCGCGCCGCGTTCCAGCGCATGGGTGTAGGCGTGCTTGGCATCGACGACGCGCCAGGCCATCGCTGGCGCACAAGGGCCATGACGCTCGACAAATCTTCCGCCAAAACTGCTGGGGTCCGCGTTGAGGATGTAATTGACGCTCCCCTGCCGGTAGAGATCGATGGCGCGGGTCTTGTGGCGCGCGACACGCTCGAAACCCATCTTCTCAAACAGCGTCTTGAGCGCACCGGGATCGGCGGCGGCGAATTCCACGAACTCAAACCCATCCGTGCCGGCTGGGTTTTCGGCACTGATCTTGGCAGGCGGCGCGTCGTGCGGAAACGGACCCATCGGCTCTATCCTCTGCTGCTGCGAGCATCATAAAAATAGCGCGAAAACCGCGAGATGGGCGTGTATAATGGGCCGGTTTCCGGGTAAGGATGCACGGATCGTGTAGGAAATGCCGAATTCACAAGAGATGGATGCACTCGACCAATTCGATCTCAAGCTGCTTGCCGCGCTCGAGGCCGATGGCCGTCTCACCAATGCCGAGCTTGCCGAAAAGGTCGGGCTTTCCGCCTCGCAATGTTCCCGCCGCCGGATAAGGCTCGAGGAAACCGGGATCATCGAAGGCTATGCCGCGCGGCTCAACGCCGGCCGCCTCGGCATTGATCTCCTCGCTCTCGTCCAAGTCAGCATGTCTCCGCATTCCAAGGAGAATGCGAAAAAGTTCAGCGACTTCGTCAAGACGGTCGAGGAAATCCAAGAGGCCTATGCGCTGACCGGGGATTCTGATTATTTGCTGAAAGTGCTGGTGCCGGACTTAAAAAGCCTGTCGCGGATCATCAATGATTTGATCCTGCCGCATGCGAGCGTCTCGCATGTCAAATCCTCGATCGTTTTGACGACGCTCAAGGACACCCACCGGCTGCCGCTCACCGCCGCCAAAGCGCGCGGATGATCACGTCCGCCCGGCAATCAAAATCTCGGCGCCGGTGATCGCTTTGGCATCACCAGACAACAGGAACAATATGGTTTTGGCAATGTCTTCCGGCTTCACCCAGCGGGAAAAATCGGCCTTGGGCATATCCGCGCGGTTACGGGGGGTGTCTATAATCGTCGGCAGCACCGCGTTGACGCGAACGCCCGCGAGTTTCTCCTCCTCGGCGAGGCTTTCGGTCAGCCGCAGTACACCGGCCTTGGAGGCGGCATAGGCGCCCATCCCGGATCCAGCCTTCTTGGCCGGCGCCGATCCCACATTGACGATGGCGCCCTGCGAGGCGCGCAGATAGGGCAGTGCCGCCTTGGTTGCCGTCACAGCGGTCAAGAGATTCATTTTGAATTGGTCTGTCCAGCCGGAAAGGTCGCCTTCGGCCAGGGTCTGCCAGCGGAAGCCGCCCGCGATATTGGCGAGCCCATCGATCTTGCCGAAGCGTGCCACCACCGCTTCGAACGCCTTCGTGACCGCCGCAAAATCCGTGAGATCGACGCCGCCGAGCACCAGCAGCCGGTCTTGTTTAGCAAGCTTGCTCGTCTCTTCCCGGCCGGGGAGAGCCACATAGGCTCCGGCCGCGAGCGCGGCTTCCGCGACCGCATAGCCAAGCACACCAGACCCGCCGGTAACGACCACAATTTTATCGCGCATGAATTGTCCTTTTCCGGCCAGAGGCTACGCCGCGCCGTGCAGACGGCCGCCGCTCCTCGCGTAGTCCTGAGTCCCTCGCGTAAAAACCTTATCGCCTGGTTCGATCGCCGCAATCGGAATGTCGGGCATATACGAAATTTTGGTGTAGAGGGGACCGAAATCCGTCCCTATGGTCACATCGAGCAAATGTTGAAGCGAGGGAATGACGAAATAGACCTGCTGGAAGTCGTCGATCCGGTAGAGCGTGCGCATCACCCGCTCCAGATCGAAGCCGAGCCGGTTCGGCGACTCGGAGGCCAGCGCGAAGATCGTTTCGGTTCGCGACGAGACGATCCCCGCGCCATAAATGCGCAAACCTTCGGACGTTTCCAACAGCCCGAACTCGACCGTGTACCAATAGAGCCTGGCAAGATTGGCAAGACTGCCCAGCGAGAGCGCGCGAAGCCCACCTTTTCCATAGGCTTGCATGTAATCGGCAAAGACCGGATCGGTCAGCATCGGCACATGGCCGAAGACATCATGAAAGATGTCCGGCTCCTGCAGATAATCGAGTTCATCGGCGCCGCGAATGAAATTGCCGGCCGGAAACCGTCGGTTGGCGAGATGTTCGAAAAATACCGCATCGGGGACAAGACCTGGCACCGCCACGACCCGCCATCCGGTGAGTTCAAAAAGCTTTTCGTTCAATTGCGCGAAATCGGGAATACCCTGGCCGTGCAAGTCAAGCGCCTCGAGGCCATGCAGGAAAGCATCGCAGGCGCGCCCCGGCAATATCTCGGCCTGCCGCTCATAAAGCGTCGTCCAGGTCCGATGTTCGGCCTCGCTGTATCGCGCAAACCCTTGCGGAATGGTCCAATCGGGATTTGCACCTTTGGGAAGAACTGTTCGTTCAACAACTCCCATCGCCGTTGTCCTGTTACGGGTTCCATCTTGGATAATATGGTGACACCTCGCCGATCCGTCAGTCCAAGACGCCGTATTTCACGAACCAGTCCTGCATCTGCCGCCACGCATCTTGCGCCGCATCGGCGCGATAGCTTTGCCGGTAGTCGGCAAAGAAGCCATGGCCCGCGCCTGGGTAAACTTTGAATTTCGCGGTTTTCCCGGCGGCTTCCAGCTTCTTTTTCATGGCCTCGACCTGATCTGGCGTAATCCCGGTATACTCTTCGCCATAAAGGCCCAGCACCGGCGCCGTCACTTCGTCTGCAAGCTCGAAAGCATTTTTCGGCATCGCCGCGCTTGGCGCGTCCGTGAGGCTGCCATAAAACGCGACACCCGCCTTGAGCCCGGCATTGTGGGTGGCGTAAAGCCACACGGTCCGGCCGCCCCGGCAAAAGCCGATGATGCCAAGCCGGTCCGTATCGCCGCCTTGCGATTTCGCCCAGGCAACCGTCGCGTCGAGATCGGCAAACAGTTCTTGATCGGGTTTTCTGGCGGTGAGTGGCATGACTTGCGCCGGTTCGGAAATTTTTGCGAGATCGCCGAGGCGGAAATACGTATCCGGCGCCACCGCGAAGGCGCCGAGCTTGGCGAGTCGCCGCGTCACATCCTTAATATGTTCATGCAGGCCGAAGACCTCCATGGCGACGAGAATGACCGGCGGTTTCGTTGCCGCCCCCGGCCGCGCGAAATAGAGGGGCATTTCACCGCCCGGCACCTTCACCGCCGCCATGCCAGCGGAGAGCCCTTCCGTGCCCGTCTTGATGGCGGCGGCGCGAACGGGGCCAGCCGCAAGCGTATAGCCCATGGCGGCGGCGGCCTGCGTCAGGCACGCGCGGCGCGACACGCCTTCTTGCGTCGATGCTTCGGACCTCATGCGCTTGCTCCATCTTGGCGGCCCCCAAGAGAAATTCTCCAGGGCGTCATCCGATCCATCCGGCGCATGATTTATATGTGGCGCGGCTTCAACCGATGGCGAGCGTGTCCCTCGTCAGCGTCCGCGCAACGGCCTCCCCCCATCCCGCTATCAACTGGTCCCTCGTCGCTGCGTCCATGCGCGGTTCAAACCGGCCGCCAGGAACCCATGCCGCGGCGACGGCGGCGAAATCAGCAAAAACGCCGAGCGTCAGCCCGGCCAGAAAGGCGGCCCCTTGCGCTGTCGCCTCGAGCATCCGTGGACGTTCGACGGGTGCCCCAATGATATCCGCGAGAAATTGGCAAAACCAATCATTCGCCGCCATGCCGCCATCGATGCGCAGCGCGCGAGGCGCTCCGCCATCGCCCGGTATCGTGCGCAGCAGATCGAGCGTTTGGTAGGCGGCGGATTCCAGTGCGGCGCGCACGAGATGCGCCGGGCCGGAATCCAAAGTGAGGCCGCAAATCAGCCCCCTCGCACCGGGATCCCAATGCGGTGCGCCAAGGCCTGCGAACGCCGGCACGAGATAGACCCCCTCATTGCCGCCAAGCTCCGCCGCAATGGCGCCTGTCTGCGCGACAGCCGCAAAAAGCCCGAGCCGGTCGCGCAGCCATTTCATCGCCGCTCCCGCGACAAAAATCGACCCTTCGACGGCGTAAACGGGCCGGCCGCCCGTCCGGTACGCCAGTGTGGTGAGCATCCCCTTGGCTGGCGGCAATGCCTCGCGGCCGGTGTTGAGCAAGACAAAACAGCCGGTGCCATAGGTCGCTTTCGCCATGCCGGGCTCAAAGCACGCCTGTCCAATCAGCGCGGCATGCTGATCGCCCGCCATGCCTGCGACTGGAATCGAACTTCCGAAAAGACTGGGCGTCGTGGTCCCATAAACAAAATTGTTGTCGTGAACGTCGGGCAGGAGTGCCTCTGGAATATCGAACAATCTCAGAAGATCTTTGTCCCAGCATTGGCGGTGGATATCGAACAGCAAGGTTCGCGAGGCATTGGCCGCATCCGTCGCATGGACCTTCCCGCCCGTCAGATGCCAAAGCAGAAAACTGTCGATGGTGCCGAAAGCGAGTTCGCCGCGCGCCGCCCGCGCCCGCGCACCCGCGACATGATCGAGAATCCAGGCAAGTTTGGTTGCCGAAAAATAAGGATCGAGAAGCAGACCGGTGCGCTCCCGAACCAGCGCCTCAGCGCCTTCCAGCCGCAAGCGCTCGCATAGCCCAGCGGTGCGCCGGTCTTGCCACACGATGGCCGGATAAATGGGCGCGCCGTCCGTGCGGTCCCAGACGACGGTTGTTTCGCGCTGGTTGGCGATGCCAATCCCGGCCACGGGCGCGGGGGATTTTTCGATGACCTCGCGCGCCGTTTCGAGAACGTCCCGCCAGATCGTTGCGGGGTCATGCTCGACAAAACCCGGCTGCGGATAGGATTGCGGGAACTCGCGTTGGGCCGTGGCGAGCAACCGTCCTTCCGAGTCGAACAGCAGGCTCCGTGTCGAGGTCGTGCCCTGGTCGATCGCGAGGATGGTTTGGCTAGGCATTGGGATGCTCGCTCGTCCGGGTGTGAGCTTCCACATAAGCTCTCACCGCCGCGATTTGATCGTTCGACAGTTGCAAGTAAAGTTTTGACCGCCGCCACAAAATATCTTCGGGCGTCAGGGCGAATTCCTGAGCAATCAGATAATCGATTTCGGCCTGAGAAAGTCCCGCGCCGAAATCGATGCCAAGATCAGCGGTGCTTTTCGCGGCGCCGAGAATGACTCCCGCCCGCGTGCCATAGGCATGGGCGAGTCGGGTGGCGATCTCCGCCTTGAGCCAAGGATATTTGCATCGCAACGCGCGCAAAAACCGGTCGAAGTTCCCGTCTTCCATATCGCCGCCCGGTAGCGGCGCCGCCGCCGTCCAGCAATTGTCTTGCGGCGGCTTCAGATAGGGCGAGAGTTTGCCCATGGCGTCCTCGGCCAAGCGGCGGTAGGTGGTGATCTTGCCACCGAAAACCGAAATCAGCGGCGCCCCTTTTGGCGGCGCGTCGAGATTGAGAACATAATCGCGGGTGGCGGCGGAAGCATTTTTCGCGCCGTCATCATAAAGGGGCCGCACACCAGTATAGCTCGCCACGACATCGCTGGGGCTCAATGGCATACGGAAATAACGCGACACGCAGGCACAAAGATAGGCGATTTCGTCCGCGCTGATGCGCGCCTTCGAAGGATCGCCGCTAAAGGAAACTTCCGTCGTGCCGATGAGCGAATACTCCGTCTCATAGGGCATGACGAAAATGATGCGCCGATCTTCGCTTTGCAAAACATAGCATCGGTCTCCCGCGTAGAGCCGGCGCACGATGATATGGCTGCCCTGCACAAGGCGGAGCTTTTTGCCTGGCTCATATCCCGACGCATCGCTGAAAACATCGGCGGCCCAGGGTCCCGCCGCATTGACGAGCGCACGCGCCGCCACAGTCGTCATCGTTGCGGTATGGGCGTCGAGCAATGACACATGCCAGAGAGTGTCCTCGCGCCGGGCGACGACGCAACGCGTCCTAGTGAGGATGGTGGCGCCGCGCTCCCGGGCATCGACAGCGTTCAGCACCACAAGCCTTGCGTCGTCCACGCGGCAATCGGAATACACAAAGCCCGTCGTGAAATGTTGCTTAAGTGGTGCCCCTTCCGAAGTTCCGCGCAGAGCGATCCGGCGCGAGCGGCGCAGCCGTTTGCGGGGGGCGAGCCAATCATAAAGAAGGAGGCCCGCCTCGATGATGAAAGCCGGGCGCAGCCCGTTTTCATACGGTAGGATGAAGCGCGCGGGCCAGACGATATGCGGCGAGATGGCAAGCAAAACTTCCCGCTCTTTCAACGCCTCCCGCACGAAGCGGAATTTGTAATATTCGAGATAGCGCAGGCCGCCATGAATGAGCTTGCTCGACGCCGACGACGTCGCCCCGGCCAAGTCGCCCTGCTCGCAAAGCATCACGGAAAGGCCACGCCCCGCCGCGTCGCGGGCGATCCCGGCTCCATTGATGCCGCCGCCGATGATGAGGAGATCGACCTCCGCGTTGGCTTTCATGGGACCGCGATCGCCAAAGCTTGCGAGATCCCTGTAACGCCGCGTCCCAGCTCCGTAAAACCGCCAATCGTACTCTTTCTTCGCGCGATTCTACCGCTCTCAGCCATGCCGGAAGTCCGGGTCTTTGCCTGATTTTTCCAGGCAATCGCACCAAAGTGTTTCACGTGAAACGTTTTGGTACGATTGCCCAACGCCACGGCAGCCTGCGCGGACTGGTTATGATGAGGCACATCACGGTCCAAGCTTGATGATCCGGCATAGATCACCGGCCGCCGCGGGCGGCGCGTGAGGTTCGCGGACCACGAGGCATTGGGATTGCGCGAGAATGCGCAGCACGGAGGAGTCCTGCAGATCGAACGGGGTCGCCACTGGCAGGCCAGCCTCGCCCGGGCGCAGCGTTGCCCGAAGATAATCCTGGCGGCTATCATTGCCGCGCACCGCCACGCCGAGAACGGCGGCTTCGCTGTGATCCCCGCCCGCATTTGGATCGCCGGAAAGTGCCCGCACCAAAGGCACGAGAAAAACCAATCCGGCAACGAAAGCGGCGACCGGATTTCCCGGCAAGCCAAGGATACTCATCGGGCCAAGCCTTCCATGAATCACCGGCTTTCCGGGACGCATCGCGATCTTCCAAAAATTTAGTTCCATACCTTGTTTGGCAAGCGCTGGTTTGACGAGATCATGATCGCCGACCGAAGCACCCCCAAGCGTGACCAAGAGATCGGCACCGGCATCACGCGCGGCGGCGATTCCGTTTTCGAGCGCGCTCAACTCATCCTTGGCAATGCCAAGATCGAACGGTTCGCCACCCGCTGTCTCGATCAGAGCAGCAACGGAAAAGGAATTGGAGGCAATGATTTGGTCGGGGCCAATTGTTTCGCCGGGCCGCACGAGTTCATCGCCCGTCGCGAGAATGGCCACTCGCGGGCGCTTCGTGACCGCAACCTTGGCGAAATTCATCGCCGCGGCGAGCGCAATGTTCGACGGGCCAAGCCGCGTCCCGACGGCAAGCAAAACCTCGCCTTCCGAGAAATCGATTCCCTTGACGCGAATGTTGCGGCCGGCCGCCACCGCTTCCAAAGGCTCAACGAAACCTGCCTCGACTCGGGCCTTCTCCTGAACCAAAATTGTATCGCAGCCCTCCGGCACCGGGGCGCCCGTAAAAATCCGCACCGCTTCCCTGAGACCGATGGCCCCTTGAAAACCGTGCCCAGCTCTGCTCTCGCCAATCTGTTTCAACTTGACCGGCAGCCGCGCCAGATCCTCCGTGCGCACCGCGTAGCCATCCATCGCGGACATGGCCTGCGGCGGCTGGGTGAGCTGGGCAACGAGATCGCGGGCCAGCGTGCGGCCGGACGCACATTCGAGAGGAATGGTCTCAACCGGCAGACCGGCTGGAACACTCGAAAGAATACGGGCGCGTGCCTGCGCCACCGAAAGCAGCCCGCCACCACTCATGCCAGCGAAGTCTCCTCGCCGCGCACAAAATCTCCAGATTTGCCGCCGCTTTTGCGGACTAGCTGGATATTTTCGATCCGCATGGCACGGTCGGCCGCCTTCAACATGTCATAGATCGTCAGGCAAGCGACGGAGACGCCGGTCAACGCCTCCATCTCGACGCCGGTCTGGCCCAGAACTTTGGCCAGCACACGGACTCTAATGCCAGGCAAGCCTTTGTCCGGTTCGAGATCGACGGTGACCTTGGTTAAGGCCAGCGGGTGGCAGAGCGGGATCAGATCATGCGCCTTTTTGGCTGCCATGATGGCGGCGATCCGGGCCGCCGCGAACACATCGCCTTTCTTGGCGTTGCCCGAAAGGGCGAGGTCAAGCGTCGCTTTTTGCATGATGATCTGCCCTTCGGCGATCGCGATGCGCTCGGTCACTGCTTTGCCCGAGACATCGACCATATCGGCTTGCCCCGTTGGGGAAAGATGGGTGAGATCCGGCATGGCGGTCATGAATTCCTCAAGAGGCGGCAGCAGCCGCACAACTCAGCTACGTTGAGATTTGCTGCCACGCACTTGCGGCTCGCCGAGCAGAAGCGCCCGCGCCGCCGCCGCGACGTCCCGATGACGCATAAGGCTTTCGCCGACAAGCACAGCCCCAATCCCATGAGCCTGCAGGCGGAGACAATCCTGATGCGTGACGATACCGCTTTCGCCGACGATGATCCGATCGTGCGGGATCTTCGCGGCGAGCCTTTCGCTTAATTCAAGGGAGACTTCGAAGGTCCGCAAATCGCGATTGTTGATTCCGACAAGGCGCGTCTCGAGCGGCAACGCGCGGGCAAGTTCGGCCTCGTCATGAACCTCGACAAGAATGTCCATGCCAAGATCATGCGCCGCGCGAGTCAAGGCGCTGGCCTCCACGTCGGTGACGCAGGCCATCACGATCAGGATGCAATCCGCGCCGCCCGCGCGCGCCTCATAAACTTGATAGGGGTCGAGGAGAAAATCCTTGCGAAGGCATGGCAAATGCGTTGCTTGCCGCGCCGCAGCGAGATCGCCGAGGCTGCCTTGGAACGACGGCCCATCGGTGAGCACCGAAAGACATGCGGCGCCGCCTGACTCATAGGCGCGGGCAAGGGCGGGCGGGTCGAAATCGGCGCGGATCAGCCCTTTCGACGGGCTTGCTTTTTTGATCTCGGCGATCAAAGCCACATGGCCGGTTTCGCGCTTGGCCTCGATCGCCTTGACGAACCCGCGCGGCGGATCGTGATCATGCGCCTTGCGGGCCAAGGTCTCGATCGGCATGCGCACCTTGGCCGCCGCGATTTCGCCCCGCTTATATGCCGCTATCTTTTTCAAAATATCGGTCATCGCATGTCCCCGCCGGCATGCTCGGCAACACGAACCTCATGCGGCGCGGCGCGGTTCGACACCGTGACAAGTTTGGCGAGCGTCCGGGCCGCACGCCCTTCGTCGATGGCGTCGGCAGCCAACCCCGCGCCGTGCTTCAAATCTTCCGCCTTTCCGGCGACCACGAGTGCGATCGCCGCGTTCAGAACGGCGATATCGCGATAAGCATTTTTGGCACCGCCAAGCACCTCCCGCAGCGCCGTCGCATTGGCGGCAGGATCGCCCCCCTTGAGATCCTTGGCGGTGGCGCGGGCAAGTCCCGCATCCTCGGGCGCGATTTGAAAGGAGCGGATCTCGCCATCTTCCAGCGCGGTCACAAAAGAGGGGCCGGTGGTCGTCGCCTCGTCGAGGCCATCGGACCCATGTACAAGCCACACTCTTTTCGAACCGAGGTTGCGCAGAACATGAGCGAGCGGTTCGAGCCAGCTCTGCGCAAAGACACCAAGCACCTGATACTTGACTCCGGCCGGATTGGCGAGCGGGCCGATGAGATTGAAAATGGTTCTCGTGCCAAGCTCCGCCCGGACCGGCGCCGCGTAGCGCATCGCCGGATGATGGGCGCGCGCGGCCATGAAGCCGATGCCCGCCTCCGCTATGGAGGTTTCGACTTGATGGGGCGACAGGTCCAAACCGACGCCGAGGGCCGACAAAACATCGCTCGCCCCGGACTTCGAGGAGGCCGCCCGGTTGCCATGTTTGGCGACCGGAACCCCGCAGGCGGCGGTAATCAGCGCGGCGAGCGTCGAGATATTGAACGTCCCCTGCCCGTCGCCACCGGTGCCGACAATATCGATCGCCCCGGCCGGTGCCGTAACCCGCAGCATTTTCTTTCGCATCGCGGCAACCGCGCCGGTGAGTTCCGCCACGCTCTCGCCCCGCACCTGAAGCGCCATCAGAAACCCGCCGAGCTGGGCCGGAGTGACGCTTCCCGCGAAGATCAGCTCGAACGCGGACTGCGCTTCGGCCTCGGTCAGACTCGCCCCTGACGAGACTTTGGCAATGAGCAGCTTAAACGCGTCCATGTGCGGCCTTCAATTCCAATCAGCCTTGCGCCGCAGCAGATTCGATCACGCGGCTGCGCCGTTCATTGTGGTTCCATTGGGCCGCAAGAGCGAGAAAATTCTCAAAAATACGCAACCCATGTTCGGAAGCGATGCTTTCGGGGTGAAATTGCACGCCGTGCGAGGGAAGCTTTTTGTGCGAAAGCCCCATGACAAGCCCGTCGGTCTTCGCCGTCACCGTCAAGACATCGGGCATGGTATCGACGCGTACGACGAGAGAATGATAGCGCGCCGCGAGAAACGGCCCGTTGATGCCGTGAAAAATCGTTTCGCCCTGATGATCGATCGATGCGAGCTTGCCATGCACGGGCTCCGGGGCGCGGACGACCTCGCCGCCATAGGCCTCGCCAAGCGCCTGATGGCCGAGGCAGACCCCGAAAATTGGAATGGCGGGTCCGGCGGTTTCGATGAGCTCGAGGCAGATCCCCGCGTCGCTTGGCCGGCAAGGCCCCGGCGAGAGCACGATCGCGTCCGGCGCGGCGCGCATGATTTCGGCAACGCTCACCTTGTTGTTGCGGTGCACAGTGACCTCCGCGCCCAGCGCGCCGAGGCAGTGCACCAGATTCCAGGTGAAACTGTCATAATTGTCGATCAGCGTGACGGTTGTCATGGGCGCGCCCGGTCCTCCCCCGGCCCTGTTTTGGGCCGCGCAAGCAACAAGGTCAAGATGCGCGATCTAAGACCTGCTTCTCCCATGAATGCTGGGGAAAGAAGGACAAGCCGTCTTCAACCTTTTAAACAGCCGGGAGAGAAACGCATGTGAAGAAGCGCCGCGCCCCGGCAAAGCCAGGCCCAGGAGACGAAAATGACATCGAATGCCGACCTTTCGCGCCGGGACCTGATGGCGGCCGCTGCCACCCTGGCCGCCGCCCTCCCGGGACGCAATGTGATGGCTGGCGAGCAAGCAGCGCCATTGGCACGGGGCAAAGCTGGCCCCATCGTTCAGGGCATTGTCTTCGAATCGCGATCCGGCGGGCGGCAGCGGCAGGCCGGCGATCCGGGCATCGGGGGTGTTCTCGTTTCGAATGGCCGCGAGGTCGTCCGGACCGGCTCCGATGGCCGCTACAGCCTGCCGATCGAGGATGGAATGGCGGTTTTCGTCATCAAGCCGAGCGATTACGCGGTGCCGCTCGACAAGGAAACGAATCTGCCGCGTTTTTCTACTATCCATCAGCCGGAAGGAACACCCTCCAGCCTTGACCTCCTCTATCCGGGGCTCGCGCCAACTGGCCCGCTGCCCGACTCCGTCGATTTCGCACTGGTCAGGTCAAAGGAGCCAAGGCGCTTTGATGCGGTGCTCTTTACCGACCCGCAGCCCGAGAGCAACGCGGAAATCGATTTCATTCGCGACGATGTCGTGGCCGGGCTCAATGGTATCGAAGCGGCCTTCGGGATTACCGCCGGAGACATCATGTTCGACGAGTTGTCACTTTATCAGCGCTACAACGCGATCATTGGCCAGATTGGGCTCCCCTGGTGGAACATCGGCGGCAACCATGATCTGAATTTTGAATCGCCCAACGTCCGCTATTGCCGCGAGACCTATAAGCGCGTGTTTGGCGCCAATTATTATGCCTTTGAATATGGCGATGTGCTTTTTATGATGCTCGACAATGTGGATTACCTTGGCGCCGATTCTGCCAAGCCGCGCCAGTCGGGCAAATACCGAGGCTTGTTCGGCGAACGCCAGCTTGAATTCATCGCCAATGTTCTGAAAGAGACGGACCGCGCGCGCCTCATTGCCGTCTTCATGCATATTCCTTTGCAAAACTATCTCGCCCCAGACGAGCCTTCGATGAGCGTTGCCGACCGGGCCAAATTTTTGGCGCTCCTCGAGGGACGCAAAACCGTCAGCTTCTCCGGGCACACCCACACGACGGAACATCATTATTTTGGCGCGACGGAGGGCTTTATGGGGTCCGTGCCGCATCATCATCATGTGCTCACCGCCGTCTCGGGCTCATGGTGGAGCGGGCCGCTCGACCGGCGCGGCATTGCCTCGGCGGACAGCCGCGATGGCACTCCGCATGGATTCCATATCCTTTCGATCGACGGCGGCGCCTACACGACGCGCTTTGTTCCGGCCAATGAACCCAACGGGCGGCAAATGCGGATCAGTCTTGATGCGAACCCGCGTTTCGGGACGGATGTCTTTCGCGATTTTAGGGCCGGACAATTGCGGGGCTCGCCGCTTCGCAAAGATGAGCTGGCCTCGGTGACACTCGTCGTCAATGTTTTTGACGGCGGACCGAAAACCACCGTCGCCTATACAATCGGCGCGAGCGCCCCCGTCCCGATGAAGCGGGAGGCGCGCCCCGATCCGTTTGTCGTCGAGGTCTTTGGCCGCAACAAGGAGACCGTCAAACCCTGGGTCAAGGCAGAGCCCTCCTCGCATATTTGGGCTGCGCGCCTGCCTGCTTCTTTAGATGCTGGGGCTCACGCGATCGACGTGCATGTCGTCGATGAATATGGCCGCGAGCATCGTGACGGTTTGATTTTGGAAGTGATGGGATGAGGGAGTTCCATATTGCGCCTTATCGGAGTCCAGCGACGGAGCCTCCTGCAACCTCTGAAAAAACTTAAGTAAGAACTTGACTTTCCGCGAATGGCGCTGATACTTAAGCATATGGTTGAGTATTCGAATGAACTGGATAGGGCCTTCCATGCGCTTGCGGACGCGACGCGACGGGGGATTCTTGATCGCCTTTCGCAGGGGCCTGCCTCTGTCAGCGAACTCGCGAAGCCTTATGCGTCATCGCTTGCGGCAATCCAACAGCATGTCCAAGTGCTCGAAGCGAGTGGCCTCGTCGTCACTGAAAAGCGCGGCCGCACTCGTGAGTGCCGAATTTCGAGCGCTGCGGTCTTGCGCGTCGAACGTTGGCTAAGCGAACGCCGCCAACTCTGGGAATACCGTTTCGATCAACTCGAAAAGCTGGTCGAAGGCGAGAAAAATCCAGTGAAACGGAGCATTCCAGTTCAACTGGCCAAGAAAGGTGAATCATGAAATCCCTCCCCTCTTTTCATGGCACATTCACAATAAAGCGTGTGTGGACAGCGACACCTCAACGCATATTTAGCGCATGGGCTGATCCGGCTTTCAAAGCACAATGGTTCCGTGGCCCACCCGAGCAATGGACCGAGGTACGCCGGTCGATGGATTTTCGTGTGGGTGGCCTCGAAGTGGCGGAAGGCCGCTTCAACGTGAGCGAAATGACGACACTCTTCGAAGCACGCTATCACGTCATCGAGCCGTGCCGCCGTCTTGTCTACGCCTATGACCTCCACCTTTCGGGAGAACTCCACTCCGTCACTTTGTCCAGCCTTGATCTTGAATCAGATGGCGACCGGACCCGCGTGTCCTACACTGAGCAGATCGTGTTTATGGACGGGCAGGATGGCATTGAGATGCGCCGTACTGGCACCGAATGGCATTTCGAAACGATCGAAAACATGCTTAAGCAGAACAATGTTCACCAATGATGTCGAAGCTTTAAGGACAAGCTGTTGATTTATGACGCCAGCAACGGTCCTCGCTGTCACGCTCCCACATGAAGCCAAAGTTCTGGATTGTGGCCATCGTTGCCCCAATTTCGCGCGGGTACTTCCGCCAATTACCCTGCTGGCGCACTATCCGAGAATCAAGCAGCATTAATATAGAATTGGCCTAGTACATCAAGAATTAAGTATAGTGTATAAGTTACTTAGAAATATATTTAAAGCTGGAATTCTTGCCCCAATATCAGGCGGGGCGGCGGCTGATCCTTGACATGCAACCAAATAGTTGCATATTATGGCTGCATGCTCACCGGTGAAGACAAGGTGTTTAAGGCGCTTGCTGACTCCAGCCGCCGTCTACTGCTCGACCGCTTGCGCGAGAAAGGCGGGCTGACGCTGGGGGAATTATGCGAGGGCCACGACATGAGCCGCCAGGCGGTGACCAAGCACCTTGTTTTGCTGGAGTCAGCGAATCTTGTCGTCACCAAAAAACAAGGCCGCGAGAAGCTGCATTTTCTCAATCCGGTTCCGATCCATGAAATTTACATGCGTTGGATCGGCAAGTTTGAGCGAAATCGGCTTCAAGCACTTCACAACCTTAAACAAGCTCTGCAGGAGGACCCCGATGACTAAATCCGAATTCGTCTACACCACCTACATCAAGACCACGCCCGAAAAGCTGTGGAACGCTCTCACGAACATCGAATTCATGAAACAATACTGGTTCGGCATGTATTGCACGAGCGAGTGGAAAGCCGGTTCGCCGTGGCAGTTGAAATTTCATGATGGAGAAATTGCCGAAACGGGTGAGATTGCCGAAAGCAACCCACCGAAACGTCTCGTTATCAAGTGGCGCAATGAATGGAAACCGGAGTTGAAAGCCGAAGGTTATTCGCTTTGCACCTTCGAGATCGAACCAGAAGATGGCGTCGTAAAGCTGACTGTTACACACGGCATGGATAAAGCGCCATCGAAACTCATCGAAGCCGTTTCCGGCGGATGGCCGAAAGTTCTGTCCAATCTCAAGTCACTCCTCGAAACTGGGCAAGTTGTCGTCAGTAGAAAGGTGGATTGCCGAGGCAAGGCCGCTTAACCATTCTTCAGCGACAAGGCGTGAAGATCAGCCTCGCGGCGGTGCTGATCGGCGCTGCGGGCGTCGGCGCCCTGGTCCCATGATGGGCGTTACACGGCTGGCGAGTCTCTCCGCCAGCCGGAGCCGCGCCGAATTTGATTGGCTATCGCGTCTTCTGTGGCTTGCGTGGCACATAGATTTTCACGCTCTCACGAGTTTCACAACTCGCTTCCGGCCAGTGCAAAAATCATGCACCAAAATTCCCCTTTGATTTTAAAAGGCTTTTTTGTTGCAGAAGTCAGGTGCAAAAATATGCCGTCATTTTGCGGCTGCGCACAATTGAGAAGCCGAAGTAACTCGAGATCATTTCCTTCGCGAAACTTACATCCAGAATGCCGGCTAGCAACGATCTTGATCGTCAGGCGATTTCGCCGCCTCACCACGAATTGCACCAAAATATCGCTCGATCTTACTCATGCGCGAAGGGGTCGCTGTCTCCCGCCTTGTAAGGTTTTCGGCTCCGGCCTTACCAAATCGTTTCACGTGAAACATTTTGGTACGATTGACTCCGCGGCGTGATAGCCCTTGCATGTGGGTTTACACTCATTGCCCGCGCTTGGCCCCCGCGGCGAAGCGCACCGCTTCCTCGGCGGCGCGGAACTGGGCTTGCGCTTTGTTGATGCATTCCTGCTGTTCGGCGGCCGGGCTTGAATCATAGACGATCCCAGCACCCGCCTGCACATGCATCACGCCATCCTTGACGATCGCAGTGCGCAACACAATGCACGTATCCATTTCTCCGGCGGCGCCGAAATAACCGATGCAGCCGCCATAGATGCCGCGCTTGTCGGTCTCGAGTTCGTCAATGATTTCCATCGCCCGCACTTTTGGTGCGCCCGAAACGGTGCCCGCCGGAAACCCGGCGCAGAGCGCGTCGATCACATCATGCTTGGCGTCGAGCTTGCCCTCGACATTCGAGACGATGTGCATGACATGGCTGTAGCGCTCGATGGCGAATTTTTCCGTCACCTCGACCGAACCCATTTGCGCGACACGCCCGACATCGTTGCGCCCGAGATCGAGCAGCATCAAATGCTCGGCACATTCCTTTTGGTCGGCCAACAGTTCCGCCGCGAGGCGCTCGTCTTCTTCCCTTGTGTTGCCGCGCCAGCGTGTGCCGGCGATCGGCCTGATCGTGACTTTGCCATCCCGCGCCCGCACCAGAATTTCGGGGCTTGAGCAGACGATCTGAAACGAGCCAAAATCGAGATAGCACAGAAACGGCGCCGGATTGATCCGCCGCAACGCGCGGTAGAGCGAGAAGGCGGGCAGCGCGAAGGCTGCCGAAAACCGCTGCGAGAGAACAACCTGAAAAATATCGCCCGCGCGGATGTAATCCTTGGCCCGCTCGACCATGTCAAAAAAGCGCTCTTGCGGCGTATTCGAGCACGGCGTTCCCGTTGTGAGAGCCGGATCGCCGGCATAGGGCGCCTGCAGCGGCCCCTCAAGCGTGGCAATCGTCGCTTCAAGGCGCTCCACGGCCCGGCCATAGGCGGCGCGAAACTTGGTACTGGCATCTGGCCGCAACGGCGTGACGACAAAAATTTCGTCGCGAACAGCATCGAAAACCACCATGACGGTCGGTCGCAGCATGATCGCATCGGGCACGCCGATTGGATCTGGCTTTGCCTCGGCAAGGCTCTCCATCTGCCGGACCATATCATAGCCGATATAGCCGAAGACGCCCGCCGCCATGGGTGGAAGCTCCTCGCTAACGTCGATCCGCGATTGCGCGATCAGTGCACGGAGAGCTTCGAGCGGCGGCTCATCGCAGGGCGAAAAATCATCGGGATCGGCCAGCGCGTGGCGATTGATCTCGGCCCGCCCGCCGTGAACGCGCCAGACGATATCGGGATCAAGGCCAATCATAGAGTAGCGGCCGCGCGCGGCGCCGCCTTCCACCGATTCGAGCAGAAAGATGCGCCCGGCCCGCCCGGCCGCCAATTTCAAAAAAGCCGAAACGGGCGTTTCAAGATCGCCCACAAGACGGGCGGAGACGAGGCAGGCGCGCCCCGCCTCATAGCTGCTGGCGCAGGCCTCAAGCGGCGGCTCGAACATGGGCGTACGCTTAAAGCTCGTCCGGAGAAATGCCCGTCGCCGCCGTAAAGGCTTTGGCGTTCAACTTGACGCCGATATCGGTTTCAAGCCTGGCGAGATACTGGGCAATGATGTCCTCATTAAACCCGGCTTTGACATCCCCCAGAATATTGGCGAGTTCGGGCGCCTTCGGATCAAAGGGGGACACCGTGGAATCGGAGACTTGAAACAAGATGCGGCCGCCGTCTTCGCTCTCAACGGAACCGGCGCGATGCACCGGCACATTGAAGACCTGCGTCACGACATTGAGCGCGAGCCCGTTGCCATTGTTGCGCAGAACATCACTGGCGTGCTTGATTTCAAGCTTGCCTTCCTTCGCCGCGATGGCCGTAAGAGGTTCCCCGGCATCGAGTTTCTTCGTGAGGTCTGTCGTCTTCGCCAGCAAGATCTTTCCGGCCTCTTCGTCGCGCCAGGCCTTCTCGACATCCGCCTTGGCTTCGTCGAAAGTTTTCTCGCGCGGCTTCTCGACCTGGGTGACTTCGAACCATTGGTAGCCACCGCCTTTCACCCGCAAGGTGTCGTTATCGACGCCGACATCCGACGCGAAGGCGGCTTTCAACAAGGCTTGGGAATCAACCAGATCCTTGACCGGCGCACCCTGCGGGTCATTGCCCGTCGCATCAATGGCAGGGATGACCTTTGGTTCGAGGCCGACGCTCTTCGCTGCTTCCGCAAGCGATTTTCCGGCGGTGCGCTGATCCTCGATCGCATCGTGAATGCGATCGATATCCTTTTGGGCGCGCTGCAAGGCGATGTCCCGTTTGAGCTCTCCGGCAACTTCTGGATAAGGCTTGACGGTCGATGGAGCGATCTTGCCAACCCGGACGATCACGGTGCCGAATTGCGCCTTCACCGGCGCGCTGACCTCGCCTTCTTTTTTTAGGGAAAAGGCGGCATCGGCAACGTCCTTATCGACGAGCGCACCCTTGGTCACCGTGCCAAGGCTCGCGTCCTTGGGGGTGAGATTTTTTTCCTTCAGCAGATCGTCGAATGTCTTTCCCGCGCTGAGTTTTGCACGTGCCGCCGCGGCATCCGCCTCGCTTGCATAAATAATCTGTTCGACGGCGCGCTTTTCAGGCGCCCCAAACCGCTCATTCTTGACGTCCTCATAGCGTTTTTTCGCGTCGTCGTCCGACACCTCGTCCGGCTTGGCGATCACGGCGGGGGCAACCGGCAGGACGACGAGGCCGCGGTATTCCGGAACGCCGTAAAGCGTTTGATTCTCCCGGAAGTATTTCTTCAAAGCCTCTTCCGAGGGGGCCGGAAGCGCGCCGGCAGCCGCATTGGGAATGACGATATAGTCAACAGCGCGGGCCTCTGCTTGATAGCGGTGGATGGCTTCCAGCAACGAGGTGGGCAGCTGGATGCCGCCGGTCAGCGAATCGATAATTTCACGGCGGGTCTGGATGGCGCGCTGTTGCCGCATATAGAGCTTTTCGGTCAGACCCTCATCGCGCAAAAACGAATCAAGCATCTGATGATCGAATTGGCCGGTCATTCCCTTGAAATTGTCGTCGTTGACAATCGCCTTGCGAACCAAGTCATCGCTGAAGGCAAGGCCCAATTTGCGTGACTGGTCATCGAGCGCCGCTTCGCCCACGAGGCGCGAGAGCACCTGCCGGTCCAGCCCATATTGGTGCGCTTCTTCATTGGTGATGCTGCGCCGTTCCAGCCGCTGCTGACGCTGCAACTCACCCTGATAGGCATTGCGGAAGGTGTCGGCGCCGATCTCGGTGCCACCGACTTGCGCGAGGTTGTTGGCGCCAAATCCGCGAAAGATGTCGCCAATGCCCCAGATTGCGAAACTGAGGATGATCAAGCCCATCAGGACGCCCATGATGGTGCGGCCGATCCAGCCTTGCGCCGAGGCACGGAGTGATTCAAGCATGAGGGGAATGTCTCTTTGGGTTGTTGAAGCGTGGGGGCGTCAGGCGTTTACAAATTGGCCGGGGACTATAAGAAGATCGCGTGCCCCGTGCAACGCGGCTCAAGGGCAAAAATAGGGATTGTTTTCGTATGACCCAAAGGCGCCCGCTCGTCGCGGGAAACTGGAAAATGCACGGCTTGCGCAAGAACCTCAGCGAGGTCTCCGCAATATGCGCGGCGGTGGCCGAAGGAATCGCTGGGGATGCGGAAGTTTTGATTTGCCCTCCCGCGACCCTGCTTATAGCGGCGGCGCGGATTTGCGAGGGGTCCAAGGTCGCGCTTGGCGGCCAGCATTGTCACGAAGAGCCGAGCGGCCCGTTCACCGGCGATCTGTCCGCTGAAATGCTGAAAGACGCCGGCGCGACTTATGTGATCCTCGGCCACTCGGAACGGCGGTCCGGTCACCACGAAGGCAATCATAGCGTTCATGAGAAAACCCTCGGTGCGCTTCGGGCGGGCTTGACGGCGATCGTCTGCGTGGGCGAAACGAAAAGCGAACGTGAAGCGGGGGATGCCTTGCGTCTGGTTGGCTCCCAACTTATCGGTTCGATCCCCAAATCGGCGTCCTCGGAAAGCCTCGTGATCGCTTATGAGCCTGTTTGGGCCATCGGCACCGGTCTGACGCCAACGCCGGAGGACATCGCCGAGATGCACCATTTTATCCGCGTCCAGGTCAATGACATCCTCCCCGGCCAAGGCGCGGCGCTGCGCATTCTTTATGGCGGCTCCGTCAAACCCGGCAATGCCGCAAAATTGTTGCTCGTGAAAGACGTCGATGGCGCCCTGGTCGGCGGCGCCTCGCTCAACAGCAGCGAATTCATGGGGATTGCCGGGATTTATCGCGAATTTGTGCGGACCACATAGCCGCTCGGGCTGCCGGGACCTGGGCTTGGCGGCGCATCCAAGGCCATCCCGGAGCGCCGCAGCCACTTCTTATCCCTTTGATATCATAAGCGATCCTTTTTTGGATAAGCGCGGCATTTTGGAATTTTTCGGCAAAAGACCACTCGGCGCTTGCCTTGTGGCCGATTATTGGAAACAAGAGGCTGCAAATCGTCCCTGGGTTTGGCGATAACGGAAAAGTCTTCATGCAATCGGTTCTGATCGTTGTTCACCTTATGATCGTCATCGCGCTTGTCGTGACGGTGTTGCTGCAGCGTTCCGAGGGGGGCGCCATCGGGATTGGCGGCGGCGGCGGCTTCATGACCGGGCGCGGCCAGGCGAATGCCTTGACCCGCGCGACCGCCATCTTGGCGGCTTTGTTTTTCGCGACCAGCCTGGGTCTGACGATTTTGGCGCGGTTCACCCAGGGTTCGGAAGTGACCTTCCAAAGCTTCACGCCCATCGAGCCTGGCAAGGGCCCGGCCAAAGAGGGCGAAGGCAAGGGAAGCTTGCTCGACCAATTGCAGAAAATGGAAGATCAGGCTTCGAAGCCTACCCTTCCGTCCGATATGACCTTGCCGGGCCAGAACGGACCTGTTGCACCGCAACCTGGCCATAGCGTGCTGGAAACGAAACCCGCCGCGCCCGCGGGTCCGGCTTTGCCGGTGCCCGTGGCGCCTGCCGCACCATTGGTTCCCGCTGCGCCAAGCCAAGCAGCGCCGGGCGCTCCGGCTCCAGCCTCCCCTGTACAGAAGCCGGCTCGCGACTATCCTCTGCCCTGGGGAAAATGATAACGGCAGAAATAATCTCAGGGTTTATGTGTAAAACGGGCGGCAAAGCATAATTTGCCTCCCCAAACGGCCGGAAACAGGATATTTCCCAAGGCCCATGGCGCGGTTTATCTTCATCACCGGCGGCGTGGTGTCATCGCTTGGCAAAGGTCTGGCCGCGGCGGCGCTCGGGGCTTTGCTTCAGGCGCGCGGCTATAGCGTGCGGCTGCGCAAACTCGACCCCTACCTCAACGTCGATCCAGGGACCATGAGTCCCTATCAGCACGGCGAAGTCTTCGTCACCGAGGATGGCGCGGAGACCGATCTCGACCTTGGTCACTATGAACGGTTTACCGGCCGCCCCGCGACACGCGAAGACAACATCACCACCGGCAGGATCTATCAGGAGATCATCACCAAGGAACGCCGCGGCGATTATCTCGGAGCGACGGTTCAGGTCATTCCGCATGTGACCAACGAGATCAAAGCCTTCGTACTGGGCGGCACCGAGGGCATCGATTTCGTCTTGGTCGAGATCGGCGGCACGGTCGGCGACATCGAGGGCCTGCCTTTTTTCGAGGCGATCCGCCAGCTCGGCAATGAACTGCCGCGCGGGCACGCGATCTATGTGCATCTGACGCTTCTGCCGTTTATTCCTAGCGCCGGTGAACTCAAGACCAAGCCCACTCAGCATTCGGTCAAGGAGCTGCGTTCGATCGGCATCCAGCCGCACATCCTGCTCTGCCGGACCGATCGCGAAATCCCGCGCGAGGAACGCCGCAAGATCGGGCTCTTCTGCAATGTGCGGGAAAGCGCCGTCATCGAAGCCCGCGATGTCGGCTCGATCTATGAGGTGCCGCACGCCTACCACGCGGCGGGGCTCGACCAGGAGGTGTTGGCGGCGTTCGGGATAGAGCCCGCGCCAAAGCCCGACATGAGCCGCTGGAACTCGGTGATGGAACGCGTGTCGAACCCCGAGGGGGAGGTCACGATCGCCATCGTCGGCAAATATACGGGGCTCAAGGATGCCTACAAATCCCTGACCGAGGCCCTATGCCACGGCGGCATGGCCAATCGGGTCAACGTCAAGCTCGACTGGATCGAATCGGAAATTTTCGAAAGCAGCGATCCGATCCCCTACCTCGAAAATGTCCATGGCATTCTCGTTCCGGGCGGTTTTGGCCAGCGCGGCGCCGAAGGCAAGATCCTCGCCGCTCGGTTTGCGCGCGAACACAACATTCCCTATTTCGGCATCTGTTTCGGGATGCAGATGGCGGTGATCGAGGCCGTCCGCTCCTTGGCCGGCGTGCCAGGCGCCAATTCCAGCGAATTTGGGCCGGTGAAAGAGCCGGTCGTCGGTCTGATGACGGAATGGATGCGCGGCAATGAGCTGGAAACCCGTGCCGCCGAAGGCGATCTCGGAGGGACCATGCGGCTTGGCGCCTATCGCGCCGAATTGCTGCCGGGCTCGAAGATCGCCGCCATCTATGGCGCGACCTGCATATCCGAGCGCCACAGGCACCGTTACGAGGTCAACACCGCCTACCGCGAGCAACTGGCAGAAAGGGGCCTCGTGTTCGCCGGGATGTCGCCGGATGGCCTGTTGCCGGAGACGATCGAATTGTCCAATCACCCCTGGTTCATCGGCGTGCAATTCCACCCCGAACTGAAGTCGCGGCCATTCGAGCCGCACCCGCTGTTCGCCAGTTTCATCGCGGCGGCGGTCGAGCAGAGCCGGCTGGTGTGAGTTCTGAAATCAGCCGCGTCCGCGATAGAGCGGCACGCTTTGCTCAGGCACCCAAAGCCCGGCCGGAAGTACCCCCATCGACCAGAAGACGTCAATGGGAATGCCCCCGCGGGGATTCCAATAGCCGCCGATCCTGAGCCAGCGCGGCTCGGCGCAGGCCGCAAAATCCTTGCCGATCCGCAAGGTGCAATCTTCGTGGAAGGCGCCGTGATTGCGAAACGAAGCCAGATAGAGTTTGAAGGATTTCGATTCGACGAGCCAGGAGCCGGGCAAATAATCAATGATGAGAAGTGCAAAATCCGGCTGGCCTGTGACCGGACAGAGAGCGGTAAATTCCGGCGCGGTGAAGCGAGCGATGTAGTTTTCGTCCGGGTTGGGATTGGCCACACGCTCGAGCGTCGCCTCGTCCGGCGTTTGCGGCGCCTCGACGGCATGGCCAAGCAGGCTAGTCCCTGTATGAACCTTGACCATGCGAGAAAAAAACTCCAGCCGCCCCGGCGTTTTCTTGCACGAACCTGCCCAGTAAGTCTGCAACTTTTTGGCAAGATGCTCTCTCCAAATTGGCTTGCAGCTTTTCCCGGCACATAATAGGCGTGACGCCTGCGTCCTTCGGCTTTTCCCAAAGGGCCTTCCCACTCGAGCAGCCGGACGCCTGCCAGCCCATGACGAAAACCACAGCCCCCTATGGCACCTGGGTGTCGCCGGTAACCGTCGGCCTTATGACCGAGGCCGCGATTGCTCTTGCTAGCTTGAGCGTCGATGGCACAGATCTTTACTGGCTGGAAGCGCGCCCCCGCGAAAATGGACGCGCGGTGTTGTGCCGCCGCAGCGCTGGAGGCGAGATCGAGGATCTCACTTTGGCGCCGTTCAATGTTGGGAGCCGCGTCCATGAATATGGCGGCGGCGCCTATGCGGTGGCGGCCGGTTGCGTGGTTTTCAGCGAACGCACCAGCGGAAACGTCTTTCTCATTGAGGCGGGCGGCGGGCCGCCCCGCAAGATCGAAACGCCGGACGGTTGCCGTTACGCCGATTTCGAATTCGATGTGCCGCGCCGCCGCGTGCTTGCCGTGCGCGAGGACCATCGCGGCCGCCCGCCGACCGACCCCAAGGCGGCGATTGTTTCTCTGCCGCTCGGCGATGGGGAGGAAACAGTTCTCGTCGAGGGTCCGGATTTCCTAAGCTCGCCACGCCTTTCGCCGGACGGCAAGACGCTGTGCTGGATAGCCTGGGATCATCCCAATATGCCTTGGGATGGCACAAAACTTTTTAGCGCTGACGCCGCTCCGGATGGAACCCTCGCAGCCGCACGGCTTGTGGCCGGAGAAACGCCCGAAGCGATCGTGCAGCCGGAATGGTCGGCGGATGGAGCGCTCTATTTTTGTTCCGACCGTACCGGCTGGTGGAATCTCTATCTCCGGCGGGATGGCAAGATTGAAGCTTTGGCGCCGGTTGAAGCCGAAGTCGGCGGCCCGCATTGGGTTTTCTGTCAGCGCTATTATGACTTTCTTGGCGATAGGCGGATCATTGCCGCGATCGTCAGCAAAGGCGTCCGGACCGCCGCCGTGATCGCGGATGGAAAGCTGACGCCGCTCGGAATCGGCCAGGTGCAAGAATGTCCGCGCCGCTTTGGCGATGGATTGGCGTTTATCGCCACCCCGCCAACCGCGGCGCCTTCGGTCTGCATCACGCCGGGCGTCAACGGTAATCCGCCAAGCATCATTCGAAGCGCAGCCCCCGCCGTGTTGCCTTCGGACTCTATCTCTGTTGGTGAAGCGATCAGCTTCGCGGCGCCGGACGGCCTCGCGCATGCGTTCTGGTATCCGCCAAAAAATCGCGGCTACGAAGGACCAAAGGAGGAATTGCCGCCGCTGGTGGTTCTCTCGCATGGCGGCCCGACAAGCATGGCCACCAACAGTTTTTCCTTAAGCATCCAATGGTGGACCAGCCGCGGTTTTGGAGTCGTTGATGTCAATTACGGCGGCTCAACAGGTTTTGGTCGCGCCTATCGCGAGCGGCTCACGGGCCAGTGGGGAGTTGTCGATGTCGAAGACTGCGCTGCCGCCGCGAAACATCTTGTGCAACATGGGCTCGCCGATCCCGCCCGCCTTCTCATTCGCGGCGGCAGCGCCGGCGGCTTTACGACCCTGGCCGCGCTGACGTCGCTGAGTCTCTTCAAGGCGGGCGCGAGCCATTATGGGGTCGGTGATCTGATGCTGCTGGCAACCGACACGCATAAATTCGAGTCGCGCTACCTCGACAAATTGATCGGCCCTTTGCCGCAAGCCAAAACTCTCTATGCCGAGCGCTCGCCGATCAACCATATCGGCAAGCTTGCCTGCCCGGTGATTTTCTTTCAAGGCGAAGACGACAAGACTGTGCCGCCCAATCAAGCCCAGACCATGGTCGAGGCGATGAACGCGCGGGGTCTGCCCGTCGCTTTCTATTTGTTCGCCGGCGAGGGCCACGGGTTCCGCAAAGCCGAAACCATGCGCCGGGTGCTTGAACTGGAACTCGATTTTTACGGCAAGGTTTTTGGATTCGTCGCGCCAGGCCTGAGCGAACGAGTGACCGTCACGAATATGAAGTAGCCTGGAACGATCAAATCATCCCAGCGGCGACATTGATCGTGAACGCCAGGACCGCGCTGTTGAAAAAAAACGCCAGGACGCAGTGAATGAGCGCCACGCGGCGCATTTCATGCGACGAAAGCCCGATGTCGGCGGTCTGGCAGGCGACGCCGATCACGTAGGAAAAATATAGAAAATCATAATAATCCGGCACATCGTCTCCCGGAAAAACGAGACCGCCACGCACGGACGCCGGTTCCCCCGGTTTGTCACGGCATTCGTCGAAATATTCATGCGCATAATGGAGGGCGTAGGTCAGATGGATGAAAGACCACGCGCTGACGATCGTCAGCGCCGCGAGCCCAATGTGCATCGCCTTCTGGGTGCCGGATAAATCCTTCCCGGCGGCAAGATGGGCGACGATGGCGGCAATCGCCGCGATCGCCGCGACACTGGTCAGCACCAGAATGAAAATCTTCCCCTCGTCCGTCGTCTTTGCCCGGCGCCGAATCGTTTCGGGAGTCGCCCGCGCGATCATGATTCCGGTCGCGATGAAGTAAAACCAGGTTCCGACGTTCCAGTCGATCAAAAGCCGCGTTGAAAGCGCTAACCTTGCCGGCAAAAAAAGCTCCGCGAGGATGCCTGCCGCGATACCGCCGAAGAGGCGGGGATGGCCGCGCAGGACGCGAAACGGAACCCAAAACCGGAAAAAGCGCCGCCGCCAAGGAGACATCGGCCTCCGGCGCGGCATCAGTGCGTCCGCGTCGCGACGAAATGTGCCGCTTCTTTCAGGACGGCTGCCTGCCGGCCTTGCGGGAACGAATCGAGCGCCGCGATTGCCGCCGCGGCGAGGCTGTCCCGTCGCGCCCGCGCCGCTTCAATCCCTAACGCCGCGACGAGCGTTGCTTTATTGCGCTTGGCGTCCTTTCCAGCCCGCTTGCCGAGCGCCAGTTCGTCCGCCTCGACATCCAAAATATCGTCGGCGACTTGGAAGGCGGCGCCCAGCGCACGGCCGTATTCGGAGAGCGCGGCCCGGGCGGAAGGCTCGGCCTGCCCGAGAATCGCGCCAGCTTCCACGGCATAGTGGAGAAGCGCGCCGGTTTTCATCGCTTGAAGCTGGATCACGGCTTCGGCCTTGTGCGGCTCGCTCGCCTGCTCCGCTTCGAGGTCGAGGATTTGCCCGCCGATCATGCCTCCGAAACCGGCGGCGCGCGCCAGGGCGAGGATGAGTTCGGCGCGAACCTTAGGGTCCTTGTGAGTTGCGGGGTCCGCCGTCACGTCGAAGGCATAGGTCAGCAGAGCGTCGCCGACAAGGATCGCGGTGGCCTCGCCATAGGCCTTGTGGGTGGTAGGCCTTCCGCGCCGCAGATCATCATTGTCGAGGGCGGGGAGGTCGTCATGGACGAGGGAATAGCAATGGATCATCTCGACCGCCGCCGCGGCGCGCCAAACACCATTTCCCTCGACGCCGAACAGCCGCGCGGTCTCGATGGTGAGAAACGGCCGGAACCGCTTGCCGCCGCCCAGGCTCGCGTAGCGCATGGCTTCCAAAAAACGTGGCGGCCGCAAGGTCTCGCCTGGGAGGGTTAGCCCCGTCAGCAAGGAATCGAGCACGCGTTCGGTCGTGTCGGCGGCCTCTAAAAGCCGCCCCTCAAATTCGCTTGCCGTTGCCCCGCGTGTCATGGTCCGCCGCTCTGCCTCTTTGAGTGTGGCCAACGACGTTTTCGCCACAATATGACTGGTTTGCCACCCTAACCCGTTGACGGTGCCGCGTCTGTGGCTTGGACGTCACACCTTTCTGTTCTATTGGCAAAGCTTGACCCCCTGAGGCGGAGCTTTGCTTGTCCGTTAGGACACAACCGGTCAAGACTCGGACATGAGATCTCGTTCCCGACACAGGGGCTTGCCCGGAACCCTTTTTCGCGCCACGCTTGCGGTTCTTCTGGCACTGATCTTTGGCGTTGGCATTCTGATCGTCATTTACCGGTTCGAACCGCCCGTCTCGACGCTCATGCTTGCACGGTGGCTATTGGACGATCCCGTCGAGCGCCAATATGTTCCGCTCGACCGGATTTCGCCGTCCCTGCGCGCCGCCGTCCTCGTTTCGGAAGATGCCCGTTTTTGCCAACATGACGGGGTCGATTGGGGCGCCCTGCGCGAGGTGCTGGATAAGGCAAAACCGGGCGGCCCATCGCGGGGGGCTTCGACGATCCCCATGCAAACCGCGAAAAACCTGTTTTTGTGGCCGTCGCGGTCCTACATCCGCAAGATCATCGAAATTCCTTTGGCATTGCTGCTCGATCTTGCTTGGTCGAAGCGCCACATTTTGGAGGTGTATTTGAACATCGCCGAATGGGGCGACGGCATTTTCGGCGCCGAGGCGGCAGCCCGCCACTATTTCCACAAAAGCGCCGACAGGCTGGACGCCAGGGAGGCGGCGCTGCTGGCGACCTCCCTGCCCAGTCCCTTGCACCGCAATGCGGCAAGACCTTCCCCGCGCCATGCTGGGCTCGCCGCGCGCGACATGGCGCAGGCACGGGGCGCGGACCAGCTTGTCGCATGCGTCAAATGACTGACAAATAAGCTATTGCGGGCCCATCCTCAGCCCGCTGGCGTTTTGGGATGGTCAAAGGCCGGTTTCCATTGTAAGAGGCGGGTCAACCGGCGCTCATCCCAGAGGGGTTCGCGCCTGGTCCCATCGAAATCAACGACAATCGAGACAGTGACATGGCCGTTCCGAAACGAAAAACGTCCCCCATGAAGCGCGGTTTCCGCCGTTCCGCCGATGCGCTCAAAGCGCCAACCTATGTGGAAGACAAGGATTCCGGTGAGTTGCGGCGCCCCCACCATGTCGATCTTAAGACCGGCATGTATCGCGGCCGCCAAATTTTCACTCAAAAAGCCAAGGAAGACTAGGTCGTTCTAGGCTGCGGATATTTTGCCAGAATATCGATCACCTCTTGATCCGTGGTTTGCCGGAAATCGTCGTAAAAATAGCCGATCGCGCCAAAATCCGCGTGGATTTCGAGGCAGTGAACTTCGTCGGCTTCGTCCTGCATCGTCTCGATCGTATCCGGCGGCCCGACCGGCACCGCGAGGATGAGTTTTTTGGGCTGGCGTGACCGGATGGCGCGCAGGGCGGCTCTGGTCGTCGCCCCTGTTGCGATGCCGTCGTCGATGACGATCGCGACACGGTCTTTGACCGGGGTGGGAGCCCGGCCGCCGAGATAAAGCCGGCGGCGGCGGGTGATTTCCGCAAGTTCCCCCTCGCACACGGCTTGAAAACTGCTTTCGTCCACCCCGGCGAGGCGGATGACATCTTCATTGCGCACGACAACCGGAGGATCGCCATCGACAATGGCGCCCATGGCCAGTTCCGGTTGCATGGGCACGCCGATTTTCCGCACGAGCACAAGATCGATAGGCGCGCCGAGCACCGCCGCGACCTCGGCGGCAACCGGAACGCCGCCGCGCGGAAGAGCCAGGAGAACGACGGGCTGGCCTTTGTAGTGGGCGAGCCGCGCGGCCAATTGCCGTCCGGCGTCGGTGCGGTTTTTGAAGGTCATCGAGGCCCCGCGATGTTGCGTTAGGGGCCAAACATTACACCCGCCGGCGACGAGCGGCGAACGGCGATTAACTAAACCCCCGCCTGCAACGCGCTCAGGATCGCATCGCCCATTTGCGATGTCGAAAGCGTTTCCTTTGCGCCGCCCGCGATATCGACGGTGCGCAGCCCTTTGCCCAGCACATCGGAAATCGCTTTCTCAACGCGGTCGGCAAGCTCGCTGAGGTTGAACGAATAGCGCAAGGCCATGCCGAAAGAACCGATCATTGCGATCGGATTGGCGATGCCCTTGCCCGCAATGTCGGGCGCCGAGCCATGCACCGGCTCGTAGAGCGCCTTGCGGGTGTCGCTTCCGGCACCTTTTTCGCCGAGCGATGCCGAAGGCAACATGCCGAGCGAACCGGTCAGCATGGAGGCGACATCCGACAACATGTCGCCGAACAGATTGTCGGTGACGATGACATCAAATTGTTTGGGGCGCCGCACAAGCTGCATCCCGAGCGCGTCGGCGAGCTGATGCTCAAGCTCGACATCCTTATATTCGCGGGCGTGCAGGGCTCTGATCGTATCGTCCCAAAGCACGCCGGATTTCATCACATTGCGCTTGTCGGAGGAGGTCACCTTGTTGCGGCGTTTGCGCGCGAGCTCGAAGGCGATACGGCCGATCCGCTCGATTTCGTAAGTGTCATAGACCTGCGTGTCGATGGCGCGCCGCTGACCGTTGCCAAGATCGATGATCTGTTTCGGTTCGCCGAAATAAACGCCGCCGGTCAGTTCGCGGACGATCATGAGATCGAGCCCATCGACAAGATCACGCTTCAGCGACGACGCATCGGCGAGCGCCGGATAGCAGATCGCCGGGCGCAGATTGGCAAAAAGCTGCATGTCCTTACGAAGGCGCAGCAGACCCGCTTCGGGGCGGACTTCGTAGGGGACAGCGTCCCACTTTGGCCCGCCTACGGCAGCCAGAAGAACCGCGTCCGCCGCCTGCGCGCGCGCCATATCGGCATCTGAGATCGCGGTCTTGTGAACGTCATAGGCGGCGCCGCCGACAAGCCCCCTTTCGATATCGAAATGAACGATGCCTTCGCGCGTCAACCAAGCGGCGATTTTCTCGACTTCGGCCATGACCTCGGGGCCTATGCCGTCACCGGGCAGAACGAAAAGTTTGAAATGAGGCATGTGACTGATCCATCAATGAACGTGCAACGGGAGCCGCGCGGCTCCCGTTATCACATTGAACAGCGGTTGGAAATTTAGGCGGCGGCGAGCTGGCGCAGCACGTAGGGAAGAATCCCGCCATTGTTGAAATAGATGAGTTCGTCCAGGGTCGCGATCCGGCAAAGCAGCGGTACTTTTTCCACACGTCCATCGGAAAAAGTGACCTCGGCCTCCATCATCTGGCGCGGCTTCAAAGTGGCGCCAAGGCCATGAATGGTGACCTGCTCGTCGCCCTTGAGGCCAAGGGATTTCCAGCTCGTGCCGGGTTCGAATGTCAGCGGGAGGACGCCCATGCCGACGAGATTCGAGCGGTGAATGCGCTCGAAGGATTCAGCGATGACGGCGCGGACCCCGAGCAATTTGGTGCCCTTAGCGGCCCAATCGCGCGACGAGCCATTGCCATATTCGGCGCCCGCGAAGACGACGAGAGGCACGCCCTCCGCTTCATATTTTACCGCCGCCTCGAAGATCGGCATTTCCGTGCCGTCCGGCCAATGTTTCGTCAGGCCGCCTTCCGGGACAAGGCCATTCTTTTGCAAGACGAAATTCTTAATCCTGATATTTGCAAAGGTGCCGCGCATCATGATCTCATGATTGCCGCGCCTTGTGCCATATTGGTTGAAATCCGCCTTCGAGATTTGCCGCTCAAGCAGATATTGCCCGGCTGGCGAGGCTTCCTTGATCGAACCGGCAGGCGAAATATGATCAGTGGTGATCTTGTCGCCAAAGAGCGCCAGGATGCGCGCATTCTCGATGTCCCGGACCGGCTCTGGCTCCATTTTCATGCCCACGAAATAGGGCGGGTTTTGCACATAGGTCGAGCCGATATCCCATTTGTAGGTCTCGCCCGCCGGAGCTTTCACCTTGCGCCAATGCGTATCCCCATTGAACACGTCCGCGTAACGCGACTTGAACACTTTCTTCGTCACGAACTCTTCGATGATTTCGGTGATTTCTTCCTGCGACGGCCAGATATCCTTCAGATAAACGGGGTGGCCCTTTTTGTCATGACCGAGCGGTTCACTCGTCAGATCGATCGCGACGGTGCCCGCGAGTGCATGGGCGACGACGAGCGGCGGCGAGGCAAGATAGTTGGCCTGCACATCGGGGCTGACGCGGCCCTCGAAATTCCGGTTGCCGGAGAGAACAGCCGCGGCAATGATGCCATTGTCGTTGATGGTTTTCGAGATTTCGGGCGCCAAGGGGCCCGAGTTGCCGATGCAGGTCGTGCAGCCAAAGCCAACGAGATTGAAGCCGATCTTGTCGAGCGATTTCTGCAACCCAGAATTGGCAAGATATTCGGCAACCACTTGGCTTCCCGGCGCCAGAGATGTTTTCACCCAGGGTTTGACGCCAATTCCTTTGGCGATCGCGTTGCGGGCAAGCAAACCAGCGCCGATCAGCACATTGGGATTTGAGGTATTCGTGCAGGAGGTAATGGCGGCGATGACCACATCGCCATGCCCGAGATCGAAATTCTTTCCCTCGACCGGGTAGCGCTTGGCGATCTCGCCGGGTTTTTTATATTCGGTGTCGAGCGCGGCTTTGAATCCCGCGCCAACGGAGCCGAGCGCCACCCGCCCTTCGGGGCGTTTGGGACCGGCCATCGACGGCACAACACTCGCCAGATCGAGCACCAGTGTATCGGTGAAGACGGGATCAGGCGTTTTTTTGGTGCGGAACAATCCTTGCGCCTTCGCATAGGCCTCGACCAGTGCGACGCGGCTTGGGGTGCGGGCGGATGTCGCCAAATAGGCGATCGTTTCCGAATCGATGGGAAAGAAACCGCAGGTCGCGCCATATTCCGGCGCCATATTGGCGATCGTCGCGCGGTCGGCGAGCGACAGATGCTCAAGGCCGGGACCATAAAATTCGACGAATTTGCCGACCACGCCCTTTTGCCGCAACATCTGGGTGACGGTCAGCACGAGATCGGTCGCCGTGACGCCGGCGGCGAGCGACCCGGTCAGCTGGAAGCCGATGACCTCCGGCAGCAGCATCGAGAGCGGCTGACCGAGCATGCAGGCCTCGGCCTCGATTCCGCCGACGCCCCAGCCCAGCACGGCCAGCCCGTTGACCATGGTCGTATGCGAATCGGTACCAACGAGCGTATCAGGATAAGCAATCTCGACATTTTCGGCCTTGCCGCGCGGCGGCGCATATTTCTCTTTGCGGGTCCAAACGGTCTGGGCGAGATATTCGAGATTGACCTGGTGGCAAATCCCGGTGCCCGGCGGAACGACTCGGAAATTGTCGAATGATCCTTGGCCCCACTTCAAGAACCGGTAGCGTTCGCCGTTGCGGTCATATTCAAGATCGACGTTGGTTTTTAGCGCCTTGCTGTTGCCGAACGCATCGACGATAACCGAATGATCGATGACAAGATCGACCGGCACCAACGGATTGATCTTCTGCGGATCGCCGCCAAGTTTGGTCATCGCGTCGCGCATTGCCGCCAGATCGACGACCGCCGGCACGCCGGTGAAATCCTGCATCAAAACCCGGGCGGGCCGGAATGCAATTTCGCGCTCTTCCTTGCCTTTATTGGTGAGCCACGCCGCCACGCCCTCGATATCGCTCTTGGTCACGGTGCGGCCATCCTCGAAGCGCAGCAGATTCTCAAGCAAGATCTTCATTGAGAACGGCAGCGCCGACACGCCTTCAAGCCCATGTTTCTCCGCCGCTTTGAGTGAGAAATAATGGTAGGTCTTGGAGCCTACCGTGAGTTTTTTGCGGCTTTTGAAACTGTCGAGCGAGGTCATCGGAATTTTCCCGGGGGTCTGATCTGAAAAAGGGGAGGCTGTTTCGGTTTATAAATAATTTTATCGCCGAGAGCTACACGGATGATAGATGAAAACGCCCATTCGGTGAGATCGGCCGCCCACGGTTTAATCATCATGCGACTTTCCGCCTCAAATCTTACCGCCGAACGGGGCGACCGTATCATTTTTGCGAACCTGTCATTTGCGCTCGAAGCCGGGGAATGTCTGACCGTCACCGGACCCAATGGCGCTGGAAAGTCTACACTCCTGCGTGTGCTTGCCGGGCTTTTGCCGCGCCTTGGGGGTGAGATCTCGCTCACACCAGCAACAGATGTGACGATTGCCGAACAGGTTCATTACGTGGGGCATGCCGATGCCCTGAAGGGCCTGCTCACCGCATCCGAAAACTTGCAATTTCTAGGCCCGATGCTCGATGCCGGGCATGGCGGCCTGACGGCGGATGCAGCGCTTGCGGAATTTGGTCTGTCGCACATAGCCAATCTGCCCGCCGCCTATCTCTCGGCCGGGCAGAAACGGCGGGTGACACTCGCCAGGCTGCTCGCTATCAAACGTCCGCTCTGGCTTCTGGACGAGCCTCTCACCGCCCTCGATGCGGCGTCCCAGGCATTGATGGCGCGCCTCATGACGTCGCATTTGGCGCAAGGCGGCCTGATCGTCGCCGCAACCCATGCAAGGCTCGGCCTTCCAGGCCGCGACTTGCGGCTGGGGTCGCTCTCATGAAAAAGATGAGGGGAGTTCCGTCTCGTGCGACACCATCGCCGCTCTTCGCCCTCTTTCTCCGTGACATCAGGATCTCGCGGCGTCTTGGCGGCGGCACCAGCCTCGGCGTCGTTTTTTTTCTCATTCTCGTCACCTTGAGCGCGTTCGCGATCGGCCCTGATCTCGCACTTTTGGGGAAGATCGCCCCTGCTATTCTTTGGATTTCAGGTCTGCTCGCGACTTTGCTCGGGCTCGACAGGCTTTTTCAGGCCGATTACGAGGATGGTTCTCTGGATCTTCTTTTGACGAGCCGGACACCGCTGGAACTCATTGTTCTCGTGAAATGTCTTGCGCATTGGATATTGACCGGCCTGCCGCTCGCCGCCGCCACCCCCTTTTTCGGCCTGATGCTCAATCTGCCCACCAGCCAGCTTTGGAGTGTCACCCTCTCACTGCTCGCTGGAACCCCCGCCCTGACCTTGATCGGGGCAATCGGCGCGGCCCTGACGGTGAGCCTGCGGCGCGGCGGGCTTTTGCTGGCAATTCTGATTTTGCCGCTGTGCGTGCCGGTGCTGATCTTCGGCGTCGCGGCGGCGGCGGCCGGCCCAGCTTCGCCGGTCCCCTTCGCAACGCCTTTTTTGATTCTTTGCGCTCTGACCCTCATGACCATCGCAGGCGCGCCATTCGCAGCGGCTTTCGCATTGCGGCAAGCAGGCACATGACCGGGATGACACTGGCCGCACGCAAATTTGAGTGCGGACGGCAACGGATTTTAAAAAATTTGCAGACTTTTCGTAAGCATGCGCTAGAAAGTAACCATGAAAATCCTGTTCGCCCTTTGCTTGTCTGGTGCCCTCATTGCTGGGAGCGCCGCCGCGTCCAATCTCCCCGGCACGGGAGACTATAAAGTCAGTCAGGCCGAGGCATGCCAGGCAGGTTGCAAAGCCAACGCGGACGCTTGCCGGGCGCAATGCTCGGACCCCGAAGAGCAAGAGCAATGCATCGTCGATTGCGATCGCGCCTTGTGCAAGGAGAATTGCGAAAAATTCGAATATGTCTGCAAGCAGCGCTGTGAGAAACCCGGAGGCTGAGAGCCTTGCTCCCTCTCACTTCGAAAACAAGGCCAGTGCCTCCGAGGCAAGCACGCCGCCGGTGATGCCAATCGCAGCGAAAGGGGTGGCCTCGGCGATCACGCGGCTGGTCAGCATGATCTGACCGATTTTGGTGGCCAGCTCCTCGATCGAGGCGCCGAAGACCACCCGGCCAATACCGCACCAAACAATGGCGCCCATGCACATGGGACAAGGCTCCCCCGACGTATAGAGAGTCGTCCCCTTGAGTTCCTCGGCGGGGCTCGAGGCGACGAACCGGCGGATCGCCACCATTTCCCCATGCGCCGTCGGATCATTGGTGGTCTTGCCTAGATTCCGGCCCATCGCGGCAACTTTGCCGTCGCGCACGATGACTGCGCCAAAAGGAAAGTCCGCTTTTGCGGCCTCGGCGATCGCCAGCCGCATGAAATCCTCGTCGCCCGGAATAGGCGGCATCCGCACTGCTTCCCCCCTCACACGGCCCGCACCCGCGGCGGCCCCAGCGAGACCCGCGCCGAGCAGCGCCAGGGCTTTGCGCCTGTCCCCGCCAGGCGGAGGCTTTGCGCAACCATCCCCGCTCATCGCTTCCCTCTCGTGTTCCGCGTCATGCCAAGTCTTCGTCCTTCAGCGAAATGAAAATCAGCACGCCCAGCATCGTGATCAGCACACGGAATGCGCTTGGCACGGCATCGAGATCGTGCGCCTGCCACATGCCGAACCATTCGCCGCCGACGGCAACGAACCCGGCCTCATAAAGCAGGAACCCAAGCGTCAGCCCCGCGACCGCCTTGGTTTTGGCGGCTTGAAAGAGCGGCGGCTTGGCCTGGAGTTGCCGGATCATCGAAACAGCGCCGGAAAGACAGAGTGCCGCGACCGCGGCCTCCGCCGCGATGATCAAGATATAGCTGGCATGATGCAGAAGGGGCGATGTCAGCGCGCGCCAATGGATGTGCGAGGCGGCGGGCACCTCGTCCATGTCGAGGACTTCGGTGACGAATACGAAGTTGGTCCAATAGTCCGTCACATTGCCAAAGGCGACCAGCGCAACATCGAACCCGACGGCGGCGACACAGAAAATCTTGGCAAGGCGTATGGCAAGCATCCTAATCCCCTCCACCGACGCCTCTGACCCTATTTACCGCCTGAAAGAAGAACAACCGCGAAATAAGCGGCTGTGCGCGGGCTCTTGTAGCGATCATTCGATTTTATCGACGAGAGGCGAAGCACGTTCCATTCACCTCTTAACGCGCCTGCGGCGTGCAGACGACGGTGTCGTTCAAGACATAACAAATCGACATCATGCCGGTGCGCAGATCGACCCGGAACACACCCCCTTCCCGCTCGTGGTGCGAGGCGACGAGCGCATAGTCGCCCGGCGCCTGGGCGCCAGCGCCTTCCCCGGGCGGATAACAGAGGGTGACGCCGACGGCGGAGGTCTCCTTCAATCCATATTGACAGGCGCCAATTTCCCCGGTCGCCCGGTCGAGTCGATAGACGCGGTTGAGATCGGTTTCCGGCGCTGCGAGAAATTCATAATTCGCCGCCATGGCGCCGTGAACCGTCGCCAGCAAGAGCAGACCCGCGCCAGAGACGCCCGCGCGAGGCGGGAGGTTTTGCAAAAAACCCATGATGCCGACTCTCCCCATGCGATCCAAAGCTGATTCGATGGCTGTTCCTTTATACGCAAGAGAGGCAATTAAGCGAGAGGGGAGCCGGGGGCCGCGACCTTGACCGCAATGGCTTTGCAGCCTATTTCCTTCGCAATGCAGCAAATACGCCCCTCTCCGCTTCTCGTCTTCGATCTCGACGGAACTCTCGCCGACACCGCTTGCGACCTCGTCTCGACGTTGAATGTGATCCTGGCGCGGGAAGGGCTCTCCGGAGTCGACTTCGCACAAGCACGCGCGATGGTCGGCGGCGGCGCCAAACTTTTGATCGAACGCGGGCTTTTGGCGCATGGCATCACTGTCAGCGAAACCCGCGCTGCCGAACTACTGGCCGATTTTCTCGCCTATTACGAGGCCCATATCGCGGATGCGACGGCTCTGTTCCCCGGCGTCTCCGAGGCTCTCGACCGTTTCGAAGCCGCGGGGTTTGCATTTGCCGTCTGCACCAACAAGGTTGAACATCCGTCCATCCTCTTGCTGAACGCGCTTGGCATTGCGGGCCGGTTCCGGGCGATCTGCGGCAAGGATACATTCGCGGTCAGCAAGCCCGACGGCGGCGCCTTGCTGCACACCATCGCACGTGCGGGCGGCGACCGCGGCCGGACGGTCATGATCGGCGATTCGAAAACCGATATCGATACCGCGCGCGATGCCGGGGTGCCGGTCGTCGCGGTCAATTTCGGCTATACGAGCGAACCGGTCGATACCTTCAAGCCTGACCGGGTGATCGGCCACTATCACGAATTATGGGACGCGGTGGAGGCGCTGGGGGTCGCCTAGCCGGAATACACCTTGACTTGAAACGGCTTGCTTTCATAAAGGGCTGCCACGGAAGCCAGAAGGCAGGGCGGGCGCGTAGCTCAGCGGGAGAGCACTCCCTTCACACGGGAGGGGTCACAGGTTCAATCCCTGTCGCGCCCACCAGCCAATGTATTGAATTTAGGAGACTTTACACTGAGCCGCACGATGCGTCTCGGCTTCCTGAGTTTTCGGGGAAGCATGGGGGAAGCAGAAAGCGGAAATTCGGCAAAGCACCCAGAGCGCCCTCGTGATCCGGCTCAACTCGCGAAACTTATTGTAGACATCACAACAGGCGAATTTTCTGACGTTGATCAAGAAACGAGGGCTTCAAAAGAAGGCCATCAGCCTAAACACAAAAGGCGCGATCAAACTGGCAAAGAAAGCTGTCTGGCTTCCTCCAGGAGGAGCGCTCCGCGCTCTTCCTGAGCTTCGCGGATTTGAGCCTCGCGTTCACCCTTACGGGATCGAGGAAGAAAAGACAGGATTTGCTCATTCGTCGCTCGCAAGCCATCCTTATTTTTCTCTAATAGACCCAAAGTTTCCAATTCATTTATATCACGCGACAAGGTTTTAGCTGTTTTGCCAGCATAGGCTTCTGCAAGTTCTGGAGTTAAGCGGCGTACTTCGGACCTCGGTATGAATCCGAGCCTTCCCGTCAAGGCTAAAATTAACTTTAGTTGGCGTCTATCCGCGATGCTTTCGCGCCCGTGGAATTTCTCGTGCACGTAGTTTGTCCATGCGACGAGCCACTGTTCGTGCTTCACTATTCTAAGTTGGTTCCTTAGCTCATCTACAAATCCCACAGTCGCGTAGAGTAAGAAATTTCTAATATCTCCTCCGTTTTTTGAAGCCTCATCTAATCTTCTATAGTAATCAGATCGGGTTTTATTATAGAAATTACTAAGCAGATGCGCGGCAGCCGAAGGCGTTCCTGCCTCCATCAGGAATCGAACTTCGAGCAATCTAGCTGTGCGGCCATTGCCGTCTCCAAATGGATGTATCCAAACAAGGTATAAGTGAGCCACGATTGATTTAAGAATGCCAGATATAACGCGATCATTTTCGTCTGGTGGGTTAAAGGTATCGCTGTTGAGCCACTGGCAAAGACGTTCAACGAGGTAGGGGGCTTCCTGCCACGGGGCGCCGCGGTAACCAGATACTCCTATATCGGTCTTTACGTATTCCCCCGGAACTACATGGCTATCCACCTCAAGGCCATCAAGTATCATTCGGTTATATGTTTTTATATCCTCATGTGTAACGGGGCTAGGCCCATCTTGTTCAATTCGTAATACAATAAGATTAGTAGCATCAAGTATATTTTCAATTTCTTTCTTTAAATAACCTTGGGACTTTGGTAATTCGCTTTTCCTTTCTACAATCGCAATCGCTTCCTTTTCCGTAAGGGTATTCCCTTCAATGGCGGCCGTAGCCAAAACTCCCTTTGCGAGATTGATCAAGTGCAGCTGTCTCGCAATCTCTGGCTTTAGAGCAACTCCAGATAGGTGCTGACATTTTGATAGAGCCTCACCGAGCGCTATCCATAGCTTGGCTGGCGCGGTCGCTAAATCGAGGTCGAATCGAATCCACGGGTGAGTCCGCTCATATGTCCTCAATTATGTCCCCTTATATATAACATTTTTTTGTTGTTTTTCATATACATACAGATTTCGACTTGATTTTTGTCCGATCACATGACGCCATCTTTGACACAAGCGAAGGCGGTTGGCAAGTCCCATGAATAAACGGTAGTGTCTCAGTTTGATTGTGGCAATTCGTGGAGCATGTCAGAGCGCCTCCGCGCCTGTGAAGCGCATGGTGACGAGTGAGCAGGCTTTGCGGGTCAGCAGGAAATATCTCACCGGCTTGTTGGCGCGGGGGTCAAATTCGCTCATTTCGACAAACCCGGCTCCTGAAAAATCAGGAACCAAGGATTTCAATAGGTTATCGATCGCCCGCAAAACGTGGTCATGCAGCTTGCCGAACCTTGCCGCGATCTCTCGGCTGTCGGCGACGGGCTGACCGTCTGATTTCAGTGTGGGTTGATGCGTCCGTGCGGTGCCCGAGGAAGGGAAAGATGATAGTGCTTGGCGCCATCTTAGGGAACTGATCTCGATCATTGAACAGGAAGGCTAAGATGACCATCCGCAACCGCAAAGACGACTCGGCCATTGCCCGGCGACGCGGCAAGCAGATTTACCTCGAACTTTCGGTCGCCTTGCGCGGCACCAAATTTAAGGTCACTCTGCCAAGCGTCCGGGACACCCTGGCCCGCGAGGGGCTGCCCGCCTATAACATCCGAACTCTCGAAAAGTGGCGACGCGCCGACCAATGGGACGCCTTTGTCGCGTCCGGCGCCACCGCCCTGCCCGTTCCATCTATTGACCAGGCGACCGTGACGCTGGAAGATCTGGAGACCGGCGTTGCGCGTGGCCTCGATCTTTTCGTCCAGACGACATCGACGCTTGCCACTCGCCTTTCCAAATTGGCCGATGACGAGTCGTCACTCCCGCAGATCATCGAATGCCTGCCGACGCTGACCAGGGTCATGAACGAAACGCTGGCCTTACGCCGTCAAATCCTCGATGATCGGGTGATAGAAACAATCGACATCAAGGCCACCAGGCCGCTGGCGCTCGAAGGTCCGCCGCAATCCCCCTTTTCCGCGACGCTGGATGAGATGCGCGCGAAGCTCGACAATCTCTGAGCACGCAAGCGACAAATTGTCGTTTGCGTCTAACCTTCGTCCCGTACCTTGGCCAATTCGTCGATTACCGGCGTCGCCCGTGACAGCAAATGGTTGAGATCGTTCAGAAGAGCCGCTTCACGTTGCCGTTCGGCCTTTCTGGCCTCATTCTCGTATCGGGAGACGCCGCAAGCGAGATAATCGAGAAGCATATTGAGGGATCAACTACTTAGAGGATGATTTCGGCGATTTTGGCAGCGAACGAACTTGCGGCGAAAAAATTCTTTGCGCTTATATGCAAAATGCTTACGCGCCATATCTTGACTATATGCAATTTGCATATGTGGGGTTGGGTTTTGCATGAGGATGAACTCGCCCCGCGCAGACGCTGTCAAAGCGTTGTCTAGCGCGGTCTTCGTTTAAGCCTCTTTGCGGTTTCCAGCACTGCATCCCGCTGCGCTTGCGCGGGGCCAAGGCGTTGGCCGCATCGGAATCAACCGATCGGGTCATCGTCTCCCCGCCCCGACGCATTGACGCGTTTCAAGACCGGCCTGGTGCGCATCAGCTCATTCGGCGATGGCAGTAAGAGTTGGACGCCGGTCGTCATTGGCCACACGACCATCAGCAAGGCCATAAATCCTGGCGGTAATGCCACATTCATAAGGAATACTAACTGGTCTTATTTATTACTGTTGACGGAAATAATCAGTAGGTCAAATTAAGCTATCGCTGTAGCTTTGAACTGGTTCACGCCGGCTCAACACGTGTTTCATTTCGCTATGCTTAAGTCGTTTGGGCTTGGGTGCTTCATGATCGGGACGTCTAAGGAGATTTTTACCGCCAGGAGTGCGTGGTTGGCCGCGATGGCTTCCCATGAGATGCCGTGGATCGAAGTGACCGGACTTTGGCTCCAATATTTGGAACTCGCGGATCCTGGGAGAGCACCGAAAATCCGTAAAATCTTGGAGTGTGCCGAGCGGGGCGCAGCCAAGACGGCCGACGAGTTGTTCCCGGCTGCGGTGTCCTTTAGGCGATCGATCCCACGGCCACTGGAACCGCTGCCTGCAACTCCTTCGACTCCGTTACACAGTGGCGCCGATCAAAATCTCCCAATTGAGTGATGCGCTGTTGGCAGTCATCCGCAATATCTTAATGTTCGCCAGTTGCGCATTTTTTGCCTGGGGTTATAAAAATGAAGGATTTCCGAAATCGTTAGTTCTCTCATTTCAGGGTGGTAATGCGATGACCACGTTTGATATGAATTCCGAAGCTTGCGACTTGCCCGACGAAGCAGAGCGGCTTCTCGCCTCCTTTACTCAGCGCTTGATCGAGATCGCCGCCGTCTCGGGAACGCGTGGATCGGACACTTCCCCGACCTCTGTGCTTAATGCCATGCGGCTTCCCGCGATCGCCCTCGACCGGCACGGAATTGCTGTCGATACGAACAGCGCGGCGGAGTCTGTTTTCGACCAGAATATTAAGATCAAGGATCGTCGGCTGTTCGTTCGCGATCCGGACTCACGAACTCTTATCAAGCAAGCCATCGATCAGTTGTGCGGTCCGCCCCAACCAAATGTTTTGGTAGCAGAGCCTGTTGTGGTACCGCGCCTGGACAAATTACCGATCATCGTTCGGATTTGGCCGTTCGAGGGGCCAGAGCATCCGCCAGCACAGGACGTGCATGTGCTTTTGACATTGAATGCCTTGGGCTCCAGGCCGGGGCCGCCAGAGGCAATCCTCGCCAAGACATTCCGTCTTACGCCTTCGGAAGCCAAACTCGCCTGTGTCATCGCGCGCGGCGCACCTCCCTACATCGCCGCCCGCGAATTGAAAATTTCGCGCGAGACGGCGCGCAATCAGTTGAAATCCGTGTTTGCCAAGACCGATACGCACCGGCAGAGCGAGCTCGTCGCGCTGCTGTTGCAGGTCGAGTAACAGGCCAGCGCTCGGAGCGAACAACCGCCCGTCGAACGCCGCACTGTTAGTGAATTCGCGGCGAGAGTTTACCATTTTCCTCCCATTCGCGAAGAGCCCGGATCAACTTCGATGTGCTGGGTGGAAGCACGTCACCGGCAACCCAATTCGTGAACCGCTCAGATGCCGCCTTGTTCGAGCGAAAGGCCAGCTTATAGAACGCCGATTCGTTGACGAACCAAACCTCTTGTTCTCGGCCAGGAGTCCCCAAATTACGGAGCCCTTTCCAAGCCTCTGGAATTGCAGCGAGAGTTCGCGCGCCGTCCGTGATGCTATTCGATCGATGTGGGGGGAGTGATGATCGTGACTGGAATCTATTGACAGTGAATGAGGTCGTGGGCGAATAATTTGTTTATGTCGTACCCAGACCCGAACGAGCCGCCGGACCGCACGCCGATCCAAATCGGTGAGGTCTGGGAAAACCCCATCACACGCGAGCGCGCGACGACCATCGAGCTTCCCCACCAGAACCCCGCGGGTCGCGCGACGGCAGGGCTTACTGCGCTCGTCGGGGCGCAAGTTCTAGGCGAACACCGCCATCCCGCTCTTGTCGAGCGTTTCACCGTGCTTGAGGGCGAACTGACCGTGAAGCTCGACGGACGAACAAGCCGTCGTCGGATCAACATCGTGCCGATGTCACCATGATTGGCGTAGGTGTTCAAGTCTCATCTAGTGCGGTCATTTCTTTCAGCGCCGTTGCCGCCGACGAATAGCCTCCGCGTGCGCCATCAATAAAGTGGACGTGATTGCTGTCGGTGGCGGAGGGCGTGAAGCAAGTCATCACCGCAGCGTCCTGGCGGTGCAGTCCGTAGCGGACCGTTCCAGCCGATGCCGCAGCAACAAGGCGTCTCTCGATTTCACCGACGAGGTCGGGCGTGCAATCGAGGATCATGCGCAAGCCATCGGCAAATTTACGGAAATCAGAATTCTCGACCACTTGCTGCAGATAAGTCATCGGCACGAAGCTGCCCACACGAATGCCGTATCGCAAAATAAAATAATAGATAAAGGTCCGCACAAGGACAGCGCTCCGCCGCACGAACAGCGGCACTTCAGCGTTGCGCGCGGCGCGCGCCTCAAGTTCAGCACCAGCCGCCGGCCAACGCATCCGGAGGCCGGCAAGTGAGACAGGATTGGACATGTCCGGGCTCTTGGCGATGACCGCGACGATGTCATCGATGGCCGCACGGAAAGCGTCGGGGTCGGCGCCGCGGGCCGGCACGATAAGCAGCGAAAGGACCACTCCACGCGCAGCCGGCATTTCCTCGAACCGGCACGACAGGCCGGTGAGATCCGGACGAATGCCCGGCGGCGCGGGAACAACCGCGAACCCACCTCGCCGCATAGTGCCATCGGCCCACTCCAAGCCGCCACCCGAGAACATCGCGTAGGTGACATTTGGAGATGGCGAGAAACGAGCCACACGTACATCGACGCCTTGCGCGCGGATACACGCGACCGGAACCAGCGCGGCCTTCATGACGAGGTCAAGATCGTTCTTCACCCATGCCGTGGTGGCCGCAAGGGCGTCACGCGCGAGCTTTAGGTCCCGCGGCGGTACGGCGAAACTCGCCCCGTCGCCGCCGAACACGTATGGGAAGTCGCTGCCGTCCAGCGCATTTTTGAGCGCCGCAATAACGGCGGCGCCGGCCATGTTCACGGCCTTGTATTGATTCTCGCGAATGGCCTTGGTCGACTGTACTATATCGGCAATGCCGATCGACCAATTATTCGGTAGCGGCTTATAGAGGGCCGGATCCATCAGGCTCCCGAATCTGTCGAAGATCGGAATGCTCTCATAGAATTGATCTGCCTCGTTGCTCTCACTCATTGCTCGAGTTGGCATTCCCACGGTCATCCGCTTTTCTGTTCAATAGCCTGAGGCACTCAAAGCCAGGATGTCTAAATTCAACGCCCTTAGGACGTTCGTCGCCGAGCTATCAGCTCAAAAATCGTCAAACCGAGACAAATAATTATGTCAGTGCCACGTGTGCTCTTCATCCAACTCCCGATGAATTTGAGCGCCGCAGGCACAGCGGTCTTGTCGCCAGGAGCGATCAGTCGCCGACCCACGCCGGATAACCGATTTTGCATTGCCCCCTTCGAAACTTAGTTTGGAGCGCGACACAGTTTGAAGTGCAACATAGCCTCATCCGGCCCTGGTCCGAGATACTGAAGCTTTGCAACTTCAGCATCTTTGGTCTGGACCGGATGGGCTCACATCTTGCAAAATCCGAAGGACCCAATCACTAATTTGGGTCGCCCTCGTCTCATTGCGGGAGCGTAAGAGGTGCCGACGACTTGCCGGAATTCTTTTGGTCGGAGGGTGATTCTTCCGAGGGCGTACCGCACGCCCCCAACGACAAAGCAAAAACCGCAAATAGCAGTGCTAACAAGCTGCGCATGGGTTACCTCCCTTTCCAATTTGGCGAGCGAACCGAACTTGGTCCCGTCGCACCTTCAGCGTATCCGAGCCCACGGTTTTTGTCGATGTCGTGGATTGGGCGAGGACGGTGGCGAGCGTTCGGCTATCCGATTTTGACCGCGGCCTGATTCTGGAGTTCATGGGTTGCGGACTGAACTGGAGGGCACAACCATGGATGTCAAAAAGTTCTTCGCCGACCTAATCGCCAGGTTCACGAAGCCTGCTGATCCGCCGCCTTCGGCGCCAGTTGTGAACGTCGATGCTGCCCACGAAGCCGGCCGGAATGCGGGATATGAGGCCGGCCACGCTGAAGGGTACGAGGTCGGCAGAAAGGCGGGATACGAAGATGGCCACGCTGAGGGCTACGAGGTCGGCAGCAATGCTGAAGGGTACGAGGCCGGCTACAAAAAGGGCTACGACGAGGGCTTCCAAATAGGTTTTGAGGACAAGACACAGCAGGAACCACCACCACCACTGGAACAGCCATCGCAACCGGAACCGCCGGCGGAGGAACCTCAATCGAGCTAGGGCGAGCGCCCAATCGGGAGAGTGTCAAGCGATGGCTGTGGCCGATCGGTGAGGCGGCCGATCCGCATTTCTGTGCGCCGCGGGGAGTACCCCCCGCGTTTCAGGTCAACGAGATGCATAATGTTAGCACGTTGGAGCGCCAAACGGGCAAGCACGTCTCTGTATTCCGTTGCACCATAGGGAGAAGTTTCAGTCCGCATTCCCTTGTCCCTTCTTCAGATAGCCGAGTTTTTACTCGGAACGGGTCTTCGGGGGCCAAGAGACGTATCTGAACGCAAGACTATTGTCGAGACGAAGGATTGGGAAGGGCCGAGCTTCGAAATGTGCGCCACCTATTTAGCTTCAATCTCCTCGGAACATTAGGGGTGGGGGAACGTTTCTAATCGGGGTGTCAGGCACGCGGCGGCGATAGGCTCTGCCAATAAGCGCCGCCGCTTAGGGTTAAGGCTTCACCGCGCCGTAGAGCGCATTTGTGACGCTGAGACGCTTACCCCTTTAGAGCACAACAGGGAGGTCTTCCATGTCCATGGTAAGTATCATAGCGCTTGCCGCCCTCATTGGCGCGTTTCTTTTCCTGCTCCTCAGTCTCCGCGTTCCCCCTTTATACGGACCGCCGGAGAAAAACAGCGGGGCCGAAGGGGAACAGCACGATAGCCAGAAACCTCGCTAGCGGAAGCGAGCGTCCGCGTTTCCTGGGCGGGACGAACCATTGGCTTTGTGTCCCAGATGTTGCCAACCATCGGCGTTTGGGGCGGTTCGCTACCATCAGCCTCACCGCGCAAAACGGCGAGGCTGTCGAGAAGCAATAAATCAACCGGAGGATTCGTCGATGTCCCGTAGATTCTTTGTCGCTATGTTGGGCTTTGCCCTCGCTCTCTTTCTGATGCCGCAGGTTTCGCTGGCTGAGGAAGATCACATCGCCGAGGCCATCACACACACCAAGCAGGCCATTGACCATGGCAAGCAAGGCCATGCCGATGTCCTGGAAACTCACGCCGACGCGGCGCTCATCCACGCGGAGGCCGGTGAAAAGGCCAAGGCAAATCCCCACACCGAAGAAGCCATCACACATCTGAAACAAGCAATCGACGAGGGCAAAAAGGGCAATGCCCAGATGGCTACGACTCACGCCGAAGCTGCGCTAACCCATTTGGAACAGGTCAAGTAGGATTAGATGCGGCCGCTGCAATCTCGATGAGCTTCTGCCGAGTCGTACGCTTGCAGATGCGCGGAGGGCGGCCGCATTACCCGCCAAATATACACGGCGCGCGGCCCGAGAGCGGGCAGTCTGAAATATGGGAGGATTGACAAGCGGTTGGTGGATTGGCTCATTAAATGATATTCTTTGCATATGGATGCATGGATTGTCGCCGTTGTCACAGCGTCATCTAGAGGCTGCCCTCCGATCGCTACCTTATTCGTAGCTGAAGGAAGTGACCAGCAGGCGGTAGAGGCTGCTGTCCGAAAACAAATTACGGCTCCAATTCACAGTATCGAGATGTCTTCATTGTCGCCAGAGATAGCCCTGGCTTTTAAGTTAAGACCAGCAGAAGTGCGGCGGCTTCCATGCCAAACAGCCTGAGCGCCCCACCTCGCGTTATCTCATCAATGAACTCGCAGCAGTCATTCGCCACAGCGAAGCTAAAATCGCCGCGCTCTAAAAAAATGAATTTGCAGCTTCCGCAATCTTTACGAGCGCACCTGCGAAGTTGCAGCGATTGTTACGGCGGTCCTCATCGCGTGGCTATTCATCATTCTCGCTTGTCAGCTTCTCCACCGGAATTGACGCGGCCGAATCGCCCCTCAGAGTCTTCCTCAATCTTACGCCCGGCTCGTCTCCATTGGAGAATTCGATACCTGCCAATTCCAGAACGGCACAAACGGCGGCAATGTTGTTGAATAGCCCTACAGGCTCGCCGAATTTTGCTTCCATCCTCATTAAGGTTGGAGTCGAGATTTTAGCCTTGCTGGCAAGCTCCCCTTGCGACAACCCGAGGAGAGCCCGTGCCGCAGCTATTTGCCGACCGGAGATTTCTTCCGTCATTTCAAAAATCCTTTTTCCTTAAGCCATTCCATAATGATCTTTTGAGCCAACGCTGCAACGGGGCGCGCGATGCGGGGCATGCCGCTAATTTGAGCGGTCGTGTCTGATCCGTTTACGGCGGGCTTTGAGCTTAGCCACCTTATCTTCGGCGACAGCTTTTATCATCGTGCTCATGGCGGCTTCGGGGCTGGGCGCCGTTGGCGTTGGTATGGAGGAAATTGTTTCTTCGAGCACGTCGATTTGCTTTGAGATTTCTTCGACGCTCTTTGCCCTCTTTTTAAGTCTCACACCCGGACCGCCGCCGTTCTCCGCGATGAACTCGACGCCAGCCTTTTCGAGGGCGCGCTGCATCACTTCAAGAGTCGCGCGCTGCGGCACTGACTTTTCATTTTCGAAATTGCGGACCGTCACGACGCTAACGGCCGCCTCGCGGGCGAGATCATCTTGATTCCAGCGGACTAGGCCTCGCCCGGCACGGCATTGAGCAGGAGTTATCATGGCCAGTTCATAGCCGTAATTGACTAAAAACGCAAGCTATGTCGAAAAACGCTTGACTTATCACTTTCGTAAAAGCACAATCATGTCGTTTTTAGATAGGAGTAGGGCATGGCGCGAACACTCACCAAGCACGTCGCGAGACGGCAGGAGCAGACTTTCACGGATTGGTTCGCGGAACTTCGCGAGCTGGTGGGCGACCGATGGCCCGATGTCGCGGACCAGGCACCGACCGTCTACGCGGTCTGGGGCGGCGGTGCGACGCCGCAGCAGGCCCTCTACATGGTCGGGCTCATTCTCCCGCTCAAGGTAGCGGCATAACGAGCGGGGCCTGCAGGCGTGTAACCCGCTTGCAAGCCCCTAACCATCGGAACACCGGAAATGTTCAACAATGGCTACAGCGAGACGGCCGAGCTCGACGCTCTCGACCGCCTCTAACCAAGCCGAATGGAAAGGAAACAAAGCATTCGACTTGGCTGATGACGATCTTATCACGCGCGCAGAGCCGCGTAACCAGAGAGAGGAACATACAATGAGCACGAAACCAGAGACAGCCGATACACCTTCCCGCCGCGCCATAATTGGCGCTCTTGCCGCAATCCCTGTTGTCAGTGTGCCAGCATTTGCTGGTGTTGCCAGCGCACCGCCGTTGCTTGGCCTCATAGACGCCCACCGCGCCGCGTACAACGCGTTCGACCGCGCGATAAGCCGGGAAAGCGAATTGGAAGAGGCGTACAAGGAAGCGTTTCCTCCAGAGGAAATGCCCTTTATCCAGAACTTGATTAGCGACGGCTGCGGCTGCGGCATGCAGCACGGCCTCGAACGCTCCAAGGAAATCATCGCAGGCAGCTATCAGCACCAGCGCAACGCCCTAACGCCCCTGTCTCGGATTGCTCCCGAGCTTGCCGAACAAGGCCGCGCGGCACTCGACGCCAAGGAAATAGAAAATATGGAGCTAGTCGACCGGCTCTTTGCGGACGAAGAGGCAAGGAAGGAGACCTTTGGACTTGCCGCCGCATCGCGCGTCAGGGATGCAGTCAGCAATGCCGAAGATGAAGCGTTGACCGCATTGTGCGCCTACCCATGCGAGACAATCGCCGAGGCGAGAATAAAGGCGGAGTACCTCGTATCTATGCCGACATTTTCAGACGGGCTGCCGGACCATCAAGTCGAAGCACTGCTGCTGTCGTTCCTCCCCCAAAGCGACAACGAGGCCACATGATCGAGCTGTTTAAAATCCAGGTGCTTGTCCACGCGGCCACGCTAGTAAATCAATCCTTCGGCGGAACCCATTCCAGTTCGCAATAGGTGCTCGGCTCTATCGAAATCTGGTCGTTGAATTTATTCGCATTCTCGACCAGAAGCTTTCTGGTTGCCTCGATCGCAGCATTCTTGCCATCACATTTTTCATAAATCACATCGATGCTTCGACGCATGGCCGGACCTTCGTCGAAGAATATTTCGATGACCGCATACCACGTGCCCTTGCCCGTTCGATGTCGGGCTTTGATTTCCCTCAGTCGATCGCATTCGTTAGCAAGGCCCATCCACAACGCAGTCTCTTCTCCAAATTCGGCCGTTCTTCGGGCTTCAAAAGCGAGGCCCTTCAACGCCGGTTCTTTGAGATCGGCGAGTTGCCACGCTATCAAACTAATTTTAGGTGCAATCTCCGAGAGGGAATTTTTGGCTTGCCATGTCAAAGGCGGTTTTTTAGGAGTTTTGCCATCAACCACCTCAACGTCTGACGAGGCTCCATTGAATGCCGGCCAAATGTCTGCGGAGATGCGATCTAGTTCCTCTTTTTTGATGTCCCAGCGGCTTTTGCTAAGAAACTCCCTGCGCTTGATTTCGGGTGTGAGGCTGACAACTTTTGAATTTTGTGGATTGTGGTCGAAAGCAAAGTTGAAAATGTCGCCGACTGAGTTTCGAAGACTTTCGTCGATGCGTCCTTCGCTGTCGAAACTCCAAATTTCTCCTTGAGCGTCCAAAATCCGAACGGGTTTTCCTCTATCGTTTTCAATGATCACTGTAGCAATCCGCTGAGTTGTGCCAGCATACTCTGGAATAGCGTCTTGTCCGACAGTAAGCCCGTCTCGGATGCGCCGCGGAACTCGCTTAAGAGCGCCGTTTTTATCAAAAATATATTGCCTACTGGTGATGCCCACGGTCGCACCTTCACCTGTCTGCAATCCACAAATGTCGCCCGATAGACGCCCTTATGCAGATTAGCCGGCAAGAAGGATTATACTAGATAGGCTGCGCCGACTCGACGCGTTTGGGCTACGCGCTAAACGGGCCGGGCGGCATATTGCGGTGTGAAGAGCTTCCCAATCGAGCTTTTTGGGAAGCATCCCGGCACAACTTAATAACTAAGTCATTGATTTTTATGGTGGGCACGCACGGGTGATGGTGCGCTCGGTATTTCGTCAAAACTTCGATAAAATCTCGACGGGCAGAATAATGAATAGCCAGCGCAACATGGCGCCCGCAAGCATCAAGACGAACATTCTGAATTTTGGCATGAACTCTAAACCACAAACTGAGGCGGCGTGAACCCAAGAACGTCACAACGCCGCGATGATGCTGATCGGGGAGGGTTTTATGTGCGATGGACGCCCCATATGCTGGGAAAAGGGTGGACGCTTAAGATCGTTCCGACTCGGCAGGAAACTGCTTCACGTGCCAGACTGGGAGCTTCCGAAATGCTAGAGACAGCGGCGAACGATCATAAGACCGGCGTGACTTCTGACCAGGCACACAAGGGAGACGCGACACTTTATGAAATCGTTATAGTCGGTGGTGGTGCTGCGGGACTGGAACTTGCTACGGGCCTAGGCAACACGCTCGCCAGCCGCAAGAAAGCTCGGATCACGCTCGTCGACAAATCGCGTGCGCATCTCTGGAAGCCGCTTCTCCATTCTGTAGCGGCTGGCAGCCTCGATTTCGACGAGCATGCACTCGATTACCTTGCCCAAGCGCATTGGCATCATTTTAACTATCGCTTTGGAGAGATGATCGGACTCGATCGCGCTCACAAGCAGCTCCAGCTTGCGGCGACACATGATGAGGAAGGCGTCGAGATTACCCCACCTAGATCATTACTTTATGACACGCTGGTCATCGCGATCGGCAGCATTACAAATGATTTCGGCACGCCAGGGGTAAGCAACTACGCTATTCCGCTCGAGACACCCGAACAGGCGGTGCGGTTCAACCATCGGCTCGTCAATGCATGTATTCGTGCCGATGCGCAGCCCGACCCAGTGCGTCCGGGACAGCTACACGTCGTCATCGTCGGCGGAGGCGCGACTGGAACCGAGCTGGCGGCGGAGCTCCATCGGACCACGCGCGAGGTTGTCGCCTTTGGCCTCGATCGCATCGATCCAGAAAGAGATATTCACATAACTCTAATCGAGGCTGCCGATCGAATCTTGCCCGCATTGCCACGGCGAATATCCGATGCAACGATCCAGCTATTGAAGAGCCTCCACGTCGATGTAAGGACGAACTCAAAAGTGACGGAGGTTCGCGCAGACGGTGTACAACTTGCTGATGGGGGCTTCATTCCTTCTGAACTTGTGATCTGGTCCGCCGGAGTGAAGGGGCCTGACGTCCTCGGTCGTATGGATGGCCTCGAGACCAACCGAATCGGCCAACTTGTCGTTACCCCGACTCTGCAGACGACGCGCGATCCCGACATTTTTGCGATAGGCGATTGTGCGGCGTGCCCTCAGCCAGGTGGCGCGGGGGACGTGCCACCGCGGGCTCAGGCCGCCCATCAAGAGGCATCGCATCTCGTCAAGCAGCTTCCTCGGCGGCTGAAGGCAGAGCCGTTGAACCCCTATGTCTATCGTGACTTTGGCTCACTGGTTTCGCTCGGCCGGTTCAGCACGGTCGGAAATCTGATGGGATTTCTTGTCGGCAAAAATTTCTTCATCGAAGGCTATTTTGCGCATTTGATGTATCGTTCGCTCTACAAGATGCACGAGGCTGCCTTGCACGGACTCGTGAATGTGATCCTCGGTACGATTGGCCGAACCTATCGCCGACGCAACGCGCCAGTAGTGAAGCTTCATTAGATCGCAGCAGGTAGTAAATTAAGCCCATTTTATTATCGAAGTAACGGTGCGCAACCTGACCTGCATGCATACTGCGGCGCAGTCGCGCGAGGAATTCGCAAAATCTAATCTGTTGGCGACCATTCCCGCAACGGCGGCGGGCGCATCACGGCTCTTCGCGATGTAATATCTGAGATTGAAACCGGACTCGGTTTGTTAGAGTGAATTGCGCCGCTTTGGCGCCGGGGATCGGAGAATGATCGGAAGACTTGCGAACGTGATTTATTGGATCGGGTGCGGGCTTGCCGCCACTTTGCTCTTGCTGACGGCAAGTACTGCCGTGGACCCGCAAACATGGCCGTCAATTCCGGATTATTCTGTTAAGGATGAGTGGTCACAAGCCTTTGATCTCGCTCCGTCCCCCGAGCAGGTTCGGGCCAAGTCTATGGCGGAGGACAACCGGTTTACTATGTTTTGCCTCGCGATCTCGGGTTGCGCGGCTTGGGGCATCGGTCGCGCTGCCCGCTATGTTCTTGCCGGGCAGTAATTATTGCGCTGGATAGGGCGCCTGCTCGCCCGTGGCTGGATTGATCAAAACCTTGTGCCCATCCGGGGCTTGGAAAAGCCGCCAAGTGGCGCCGCCATTGCAGGAAGAGAACTTCGAAGCGCTGGTGCGATCGTTCCTTGGCTGTGCCGAACGTTATCCGTGCTGCGAAGCGTAGGTCAATAGCCTCTGGAATTTCCGCGTATCGGCGAGCTGTGGATCAACCGCTTGCAGTCGCGCGAGAACTTTGCCAAGTGAAAAAACACTACTCGGTAGCGCTTCGCCAACAACCGCTGCAATCATATCTAGCATTTTCGGTGGCGCGGATTCATATAACCCATTGGGCGCGTCGGCGATGGAGAACACAGTCGTCTGCAAACGTGGATCATCCGGCTGAATGTAGGGGATAATGATGTCGCAAGCTTCCGGGAACGCGTCACCGCTCGCCCGAAGGATTTGAACGAGCTTGAACGTCACCTCTGGCGTCTGCAATTCCACATCGAGGGGCCAAATCGCCTGGAACACCGGCCCGACCACTGTCCGCCAGCGCACGAGCTTTTGCGCCGCCGTGGCCCGCTCCATTTCGATCGCCAAGCGATGGCCAACGCTGGAGAGCGCACTCATGCCGGCCCGGCGCAAGGCTGACCGCGCTTCCGTGGCCAGCAAGGGATAGTCCACACCATCAGCTTGGTTTGCGATGAGGATGGCCGTGAGCCATTCGGCAAATGCGCGAAGGTCTTCCGCCGATACGTCGCCGCGGCCAAAAATTTGCAGGAAAGGCTGCTTTACTAGGCCGAAGAGCTCCGGCGATCCAATGTAATCCGAGTATTTCCGCGCCGACCAGGCGTCAGCGGCATCCGGCGATGACCAATCAAAGACAGGAATGAGCCGCGACTTCGTCCAATTGGGTGCATGGTCGAAAAGGTAAGGCACATCGGCGGCGAGTCGAACCCGAGCTAGAAGTCCCGTAGTTCCGGGTGCATCGATGAGCCGATCCAGGCGTGTAATCACATCATCGGGCAGCTCGCCTCCGTCTCCCTTCGTGACTTTTTTTATCAGCACTTTTGCCAGCTGTCCGGGGGGAGCGTTCAAAGCGTTGTTATACAAGTCACGCATTGTCGGTCTCTGCGGATTCGATCAATGTCGCATCGGCGATACGGTCCCACAGTGGCCAGAGCAGTGAGTCGGAAAGTGTCTCGGTATGCCCGTCTAGCCACGACGACGCTGCAACGGCAATCTTGTCAAAGCTGTCCTGAGGCCACTGAAGAAGCCGCTGCGCGATTTTCAGCTCGGTGTCAGCATCTGAATACGCCTTTTGCGACCAGAGCAATTGTTCCCAATACCCTGGGGACCAATCGCCGTTCGTTGCGGCGGCATTCAAGCCACGTAACGCTCGGTCAGGATCGCTGAGGCAAAGTCCTTGCCAGCTATCCCCCTCCATGAAGCTTGCCGCAGCAGTAATTCTCCTCGCTTCGACGACAAGTTCGCTGTCCATCACGCCCTTCAGCCTGTCAGTATCACCGCCGAGGTCGTGTGTGCGGCTTTCGTGCCAGATGTGAAACCCGGCTTGTTCTGCGGGTTTTGGTAGCCATTGCGGCCAGCGGGTACGAATGTCAGCTAAAAGACTCTCTGCTTCGGGACCGATGTCGAAGCCGTTCCTCTCCATGTCGGAAAGGATGTCAAAACGGCTGCGATCGATGTGATGGTCGGTATCAGAGCCCTCCCGGAACCAGTCGCGTGGCGGTCCTTCGCAGAGCCGATAAAGAATCGTTCTCTGTTTCTCAGCAGGGAAATCCTTCCACCGCTCTCGGATCAACCGGTAAACCTCGACGCTTGAGTTCGTAAGTAACAACTCTCCGGATGGCAAGCCAATTAACATATCGGCTCCAACCTCTCCCGGTGCAGCCAAATTCGTGAAAGCGAACATAGCCAGCCGTCGCATGAGGCGGAACGAGCTGTCACGCCAACATTCCGCCATCGAAATCGCCCGGGAGGGGGATTTCGATGCAAGTCGCGTCCAGATTTCAGCCATCACCCGGACGATCACTTGGAATCCTGAGCGGTATTCATTCTGACGATGCCACGCAACTGAAGGGACGTCGGTATCCGAGGCGCTGTAGCCTTCGTTGCTTTCAACACCGACGTCGGTCGCGTCGGCCAAAGCCGCATTCAGAGCGGTCGTTAATTGCAAAAGAAGATTCTCGTCGGCTTCTTCCGTGACGCGGCTGGGCCACGCTGCGACAACATCATCCGACGACATACTGTCTTCGACTTCGTAGTCGATCGACATCAGGTCGGAGGGTCGCTCCGGCGTTTTAACCCCGATGTCTCTCCAAGACAGGCGCTTACCGATCTTGGGCCTCGGGCGCAGCGCGTTTGCCAGCCGCTCCAGTACAGCAACTGAATGGTTACCTCGCTTAAGCTGGGGCTCAATTTCGAACCATTCATTCTGGGCTAGCCCCTGCTTTGACGCTCTCATATGGCGTATGATTAGTTCCCAACTCTTCGTGAACAGCGATGGCAAATTCGCCGCTTGCGCGTTTAGCCGATACTCGAGACGATTCGCAGTTTCCAGCCCGAAAAAGTGAATATTGGCAACTACATCACGCACAGCATCAGCGTCCGCGAAATTGCGTTCGATCCACGCGATCAACTGCCCTTCGTTTTGGATGAGCTTCATCTCCGAGAGAATGGGCAGCCACGCCAATGACGGATTGGCCTCGGACAGCGTCGCGGAGAGGTCTCCTCCCGACAGGAAGAAACGCAGCTGTTCACGCTCGAACGGCGTGGCGTCTGCTGGCGTTTTTTTCCGGAACGCTTTTGGTTCAACTTGATCTGTCAATGGCCAGCTCCCGACGCCGTTCCTAAAATTTCCTGAACACGCGCACGTTTGTAATCGAGAGGTCGAGCAGCGTAGCGCGCCCATTCGGAAAGCGTGGCGTAGATTGCATCGTGGTTGGCAAACTCAATGGGTTTGATCCCCTTCGCCTTCCACACGGATGCGGATTCCGCCGTGCCTATATCCATTGCATAAATGTCATGGAGATCGCGAAAGCGGTCACGGTCGGCGTCAAGCGTCTCAAGAAGCAATCGCATCGCGGCGTCTTCCGCTCCGTACCCGACCAGCACCAATGTGCCGAGGCGCATGCGATCCTCGATATAGCGCGATGCCCAACCGCTTCGCAAATAAGCATCGCCGAAGTCGGCACTGGTAATGATCAAGTCGGTGTGCTCCAAGTCCAATGTATCGTCGCCGATCCTTCCATGGAGATGTAGAATGCCATGGTCACGCTCTCCTCCGGCGCGTGGCATGGACACGCCAGCATAACTTGGCACATTGGTTATCCCACCTGCCCGCGCCGCCCGTTCAAATAGCGTGTCGAAGTTGGTTGTAAGCAAACGCGGTCGGCCGTCGACGTCTCTAGAAAGCTGGAGTAGCGCTAGATGGTCCGGAAATGCGATGGCTGGCGCGGCAAGAATTTCAGCAACCGCGTCACGCACACGCGACGACGTTCCTGGACGGTGGGTGCGCTTCTCTAGCGAGCGCAACGCCCGGTCATATTCCCTGCTGGCGAAGGCATTGCGCTCGGCGGGCTCATCATCAGGCGAATCCCCAAGCTGGGCATAGACTCTCTTGGTCAGCTCTTCAAACGATGGCAAGTTCACACGGAACGAAACGCCAGCGCCACAGAGGAAGGTCGCGCTGCCATTGGTGACAGCGCGGATGAGCTCGTCCGGAATATCCGCGCCTTTTTCGACAAACCTCATTGATCACCCTGACGCCATGCGCACTCATACAAGTATGGCGAGGTGCACAGGCCGGTCAACCGTCGAAGGCAGCAAGCTCGTCGATACGCCTAGCCAGGGCCGGGAATTCTAGCCCTGTCCGCCGCCGGACAAATTCAACCCCGTCACCCGCGCCGCATTGCGAGCAAATCCAGGTACCATGACCTTCCCGGTCGTCAAACCGGAAGCGGACTTTGCCGCCCCAGAAGGGGCATGGCACGGACGCATTCGACTCGCCTTCAGCGAAGCTGTTTAAAGCCGACTCATGGCACATTTTGAACCAAGATCACTGCAGGCGCAGCGAATCTCTGATCCCAAGCCATAGGGCGCCGGCGATGCCGGTCACGATCACTCCAACGATGGCCAGGAAGCCTTTGCGCTTCGATAAATCTGGTTGCCCAAAATTGAGCAACCAACGATTTCAATATGTTATCAATGGCCCGCAAGACTTGCCTGTGGCCCTTCCCGAATTTGGCCGCGATCTCGCGGCTGTCAGCATCATCTGTTGGCGGTGATGCCTGGCACTCGCAACGCAAGATACCGCGTGCCTTCGCGCGTTCCTTCATTGGCATGTCGTTGTGTAGCCGAACGTGTTGCATATGATCGGAGCGGGCGCAGCCGGCGAGGCGCAGGGAACTATTGCTCCATTCAAGCCACCCACGAACGCGCCGGCGGCACTGTTTTGATAGCATGGCTGGGGCTGATAGACGGGGGCTGGCGCTTGTGAATGGACGGGCGCGGGCACGGGGTTAACGGCCATTTCCGTCATTTTAAAGAGGGCTACCCGCTGAATTGCGTTCCCTTTGACGCAGTCGTCATAGAGTTGTGTTCCGGGTTTCTGTCCAGTCTCGATACAATATCGGTTGGCCTCACCCAAAAATTGTTTGGCGAGGGCCATTTCCCGGACTTCCTCCGCCTGTTCAGTCTGAACCCGTTGCGCGGTTGTGGCGGAGGCGGCAAGCGCGATAGACGCAATTGCGAGAGACGCAATCAAAATCAACTTTCGCATGTTTCGTGCCCTGAATTTGTTCCATGATCGGTCAAAAAATTAGACGAAACCGTGCCGCAGGTCGCGTGATAATGAGACGCGCCAGGCGAAGCTGGCGTGTTCCAGCCGGTGAAAGCCCGGCTGGGGTAGGCACTGGCATAGGCGGCCGTTACGGAAAATCTGGCTACAACCCCTCTGCCTATTTTTTGTAGTGGAGGACACGACACTTGACCACGGATGAACGGCGTACACGCGAGGGCCGCCAGCAAAGCGCACCCGGCGCTAATAGATCAACAATATTTGCGGATTTGCGGGTGGCAGTCAATTCAGCATAACCATATGCCATAGTTTCGTGTCTGGCTTATTATCGAGCTTCTTGGCCGGGCCGAGGATGGCATAGCGCCCATATTTAAGCGCCGATACCAAGGATGGACGGAAGATGTTGATTTTATAACCGATCCCAACATTGGGATCGGTGGAAAGCTACCAGATGGAACCCAAGCGCCTGCGCCTGATCGGTTTCCGGGTCATTTGTGGATCGCGCCCGGCTCTTAACCAACTCGCCGCCACGCTTTCGGATCGCCGTGCGGAATTGACGCTCCAACGCCTTGTCTTCAATTGACGTTGCCATGGTTGCTTGTTTCCTTTTGTGTTCCGCCATGTGTTCTAGTTAACTAATTGATTTAACTAGATTATTACAAATTAAAATCCCCTTGGTCTTACGATTAGTCTTACAATTCGACGACGCTTGGGGCGGTTTAGCACAGCCAATGGCGGATAGTTTCGTTAGCCCGCGCCGTCGTTAGATCACCTGTTGACGCACTTTGATCCTAGGGTTGTCTCAAAATATCGCAGCAGATGCGTCCGCCGGGCGAAGGCATGATAACTGTGTGCCAGAATGCATTGTCCTGGCCGCGGACGATGACATCGATCCAGTTGCTAGTTGTGGCGCGCGCGACGGCGGCAGGCCCCGAGGTAAGGAGGTTAACGAGTTCGACCGATGTCGGCGGCCTCGTACCTAGCAAGCCATTGGCATCGACGACGCCCGCGGTGTGCTCCAGCGTCCTTTCGTCGGCGCGCACGAACCAATCGAGACGATCCGGCATCCACGAGGCCACCGCCAACGAAGTGTTCAGAGAGGCTTGCGCGCCGCCAAGGCCAACCGTCTGGGCGGACTTCCAATTACCGCGGAAGGACTTGTGTTGGAGAAAGTTGATGGCCGTGCCCTGATTGTTCAGGTGGGGCGCTCCCCAAGCGAAGAGGTCGATCTTGCCAGTGGCCGATGAAACTGCCGCGATGCCTGGCAGGGCGACTGTCGTTTCAGGCTCCGCTATCGACGTCCAATCGTGCCAGCCTTGGTCGAACGAACGCTGGAAGATCGTGTTGTCCGTGCCGCGGGCAAATATGTCGAGACGCCTGGGGCCCCAGGACGAGACCGCGGGACCGAAGTTCAGGATGCCGCCCAGCGACTCCCAGCCGCTCCAACTGCCATCGGTGAACCATCTGTGCCAGAGCGCGTTGTCTGTGCCGCGCCCGAAGACGTCGATCCTCCCCTCGCCCCACGACACGGCGGCTGGCGGTGAGGTCAGCGTACCGCCGAGCGACTCCCAATCACTCCAGTCGCGGCCAGTCAGCCACTTGTGCCAGAGCGCGTTGTCAGGGCCACGGCCGAATACGTCCAGCCGAGCGGGCCCCCACGAACATACTGCTGGCGCTGAGGTGAGGACATTGCGGCCAGGTGGGCCGCCGAGTGAGACCGAGAAGGAGAAAGCGTTGGCCGTTTGCGCCCAAGTGATTCGTGCTGCAGCCGGGAGGGCGGCAGCACCCGCCGCCAGTTGGAGAAATCGACGGCGCGGAAGTTTCATAATGATTCCTCTCTCTCAATTACAGGAGACAGGGCTGAGGGCGGCGTTGTAGTTCTCACCTGAGGGTACAACATTTAGTCGTGCATGTGGAAGCGCTGGCCGTGATATCCCTTCCCGCCGCAAGGTAGACACTCAAACGGAGACACGACCCTCATTTGATGTAGGTCCGGAGACCGGGCGAGAGACCGCCAATACGTCCCGAAATGTTCCGTTGCCGTTTCGGTGCGAATCTGGCGGATTAGCGGTTTTGGAGCTGGCTAGAAATGTTGCCATTTGTTGCCATTTCCCTGCCAACTCCTGCCAATCCGCTGCGGGTCAAAACACCGTCATTTTTCGTCCAGCAACGGTCATTTCCGGTCATATTTAGATTTTTTGCGGTGCTGCCAACCATAGACGGAGGCACGCAAACGCTAACATCCCACTAAAGAAGCCAAAAAAACCGTCTTGATCATAGGGGATGATTGTAGCCTGGTACCGATCAATCCACCGAAAATGCCGCTCGCCAGCAATCCAGAGATCTACAATGCAATTGTTCTCGCCACGATGCCCTCATTCATTCATGCCGAAGCCTGAACCTGCAACGTGAGTGCAGAGCTTAAGATATAGAGAGACGACTTAATTATTGCCCGTTTTCCGGCATATCGGGAGTCTCTTCTTGATCAGGGTCATCGCTAGGTGGCTGCATGGAACGAGGGTCGCCATACGGACCATTGTCCCGGTTTTCAGAACCCGGACCAACATGTGATTCCTGGTCACCGCGATCTCCAGTACCAGTTCCTTGGGCGAAAGCAGTGACAGGCGCGGTTGAGATCAAGGCAGCGGCTAGAGCTATGGCAAGTTTCATGGAATCCTCGTGAGCTTCAGTTTGGAGTGTTTTGACGGGGAGCATAATGCCAGCAATAGACTGGCTTGCCGCCTTTAGTGCACGGCGAAATAGAATGGTCATAAAACAGCTTGTTGGAAATAGGGCTTTCAAGGGGCTGCTGAACCATGGGCTTCAAATCGCGCGGCCACTGCGGCCGGGCGGGCGCGCTCATGAAAACCGCGACTATCGTCAAAACGCACACGGCAGGCCAAAAGAGGTCAGCTTTCATTTCCGCGCCTCGCGTCCGGCATGAATGCGTCCGCCACCTGCCGAACTCAATAGCCAGTTGCCCATCACCCCGCGGTGCGGAGACGCACTCGACAAAGCCGTTCGAGGCGCGCCCGTTCAAAATATGCTTAGGTGGGGAAACTCTTGAATCGACGCAACGCCCGGTAAGCAAAAATCGAAAATTCGGGGAAGGTGCCTCACTACATCCCGCTGCGCTTGCGCGGGGCCGAGACCGCTTCGAGGCCGGCCACATGCGCAAATGGTCATGCTGCGCGGGTCGCAAGAACTCGACGTTTACTTCGCCGGTTAGCCAGGCGTCACGATTGAGGATGCTCTGGTGAAACCCGCGCGGATGAATCAAATGGCGCGGTATTGCGGGGCGAGTCGAGTGGCTCAAGCGGTCGCAATATAGTCTCGCATCGCCTTGTGTTCATACTCGCACTCAGCAAGTCGGTGCTTGACCATGTCGCCAATAGACACCAAGCTGACGAGCCTCTCATCCCTGATGACCGGAAGGTGGCGAGAGCGTTCATTGGTCATCCTGTCCATTGCCACATAGACGCCTTCATCTTCCCTCGTTGTGAGCACATTGGTGGTCATGTGCATTGAAACAGCGTCGTTGAACACGGCGGTGCCGCGCTTGGTGAGCACGCGAACAATATCGCGTTCGGATAAAATGCCAATGATTCTGCCATGATCATCGACGATCACGACCGCGCCAATGTTCTTCGTGACAAGAACCTCTGCGACTTCAGCCAAGGTCCGGTGCGGCTGGGTCGTGACGACGTCTCGGCCCTTGTCGGCGAGAATGCGCGCCATTGTCATTTTTGACTCCCTGAACAAGATCCTGCGATCAATTTTCGATCGGTTTTTGCCGACTGCGGCCTGTCAAAGTGACCCAAGGCGGATTGACAAGAAGCAACGCAGGCGAAACCCCGCACGAGCGAAGGCCGCGCGGGGCATTTTCACGTCTTAATTTGTCCTATGGGACGGCGTGATTATACACTACCTAATGAGCATTCCTCTGTAATCAATCCGCTGGCGCAATTAAAGGCCCGGCATATAAGAGATGAGGTATGGGTATCAGCCTATGCGTAGCCAAAGCGCCGACGCCGGTATGCCGCTTTTCTCACGATCCACGCCAAGCAATCGATTCTCTCCAGTGGCAAATCGCGCCTCCAAAGCGCGCTTGAACGCTGCCGCCGCTGCTCTCAATCACGATCAAATCGTTGTCCTGGCGCTTGAGACCGGACGCGGAAAAGTTCGCAGCGCCGCTGCGCAGTAATCGTCCGTCGATATGGTAGCGCTTGAGGTGCATCGTAGCGGCGGCAACGCGGCGGAACATTAGGGGTCGGGGAGCGTTTCGAGAGTGCGGCATCAGGCACGCGATTGCGCTTGGCCCCGCCAATAAGTGCTTGAAAGTCACGGCGCAGTGACATCTCGAGGGCACTTTTGACGCTAAGATTCTCACCGCAAGCAGCACAAATCAGGGAGGTCATTCCATGTCGATTGTAAGTATCATAGCGCTTGCCGCCCTCTTAGGCGCCTTTCTTTTCCTGCTCCTCAGTCTCCGTGTTCCACCATTATACGGACCGCCGGAGAAAAACAGCGGGGCCGAAGGGGAACCGCACGATAGCCAGAAACCTCACTAGTGGAAGCGAGCGTCCGGGTTTCCTGGGCGGGACGAACCATTGGCTTTGTGTCCCAGATGTTGCCAACCATCGGCGTTTGGGGCGGTTCGCTACGATCAGCCTCACCGCGCAAAACGGCGAGGCTGTCGAGAAGCAATAAATCAACCGGAGGATTCGTCTATGTCTCGTAGATTCTTTGTCGCTATGTTGGGCTTTGCCCTCGCTCTCTTTCTGATGCCGCAGGTTTCGCTGGCTGAGGAAGATCACATCGCCGAGGCCATCACACACACCAAGCAGGCCATTGACCATGGCAAGCAAGGGCATGCCGATGTCCTGGAAACTCACGCCGACGCCGCGCTCATCCACGCGGAGGCCGGTGAAAAGGCCAAGGCCAATCCCCACACCGAAGAAGCGATCACACATCTGAAACAAGCGATCGATGAGGGCAAAAAGGGCAATGCCAAGATGGCTACGACTCACGCTGAAGCTGCGCTAACGCATTTGGAACAGGTCAAGTAGGATAAGGGCGGCCGCTGCAATTGCAGTAAGCTCCTGCCGCGCTGATTTGTGCGCATGCAGGCGTGCGGAGGGCGGCCGCATCGGCCATTCAGTCAGGACACGCACGGCCATGTCGATTTCATGCTCGGCGCGGTCAATCAACATCACGTCGAGATGTAGTCAGGGAAGTAGGTCAACGTGGCCGGACGCGGGAGGAAAAAGCCGTATCAGTGATGCTCTCGCTTAAATTGCATTACGCGCTCGGCATAGCGGTCCAGCGCGGCGCAAAATTCGGTGGCGTTCTCCCACAACCCTTCGTCTGACTCGACCGCCGGACGCGGATATTGCGGCGTGAGTTTAGGGTCAGCTTCGGCAATCATCGCCAACACTTCGGCAATTGCTCTGGCCGTGCGATCCCGGCGTGATGAATGGATCATTGCTAGCCTCGTTGTTTCTGTCCCCCGCTTCTCTTCCAACGGTTAACTGGTAGCTGGTGAGAGACCGGTGTGTCGCCCCCTGTTCGTGGGGCGGGAGAACTGGCACCGCGGGCGCCTCAGGGGAGGACATCGTCAGCGCCCGCAGGCCCGTCAATTTTGTTACGTGCTGAACTGGAGAACATCTTAGGCAAATAAACCTTGCAGCAATGTGATTGGCAGATTGATTCTTGGTAATCCCCCTCACATGACAGTGTGATGGACCCGCTTACATTCCTCGCAAAGGTGATTGGAGTAACGGTGCGCATTGAGGGCGCCATTGCCTTGGCGCTCCACATGCTAAAAGTTTTCGGCCGGGGCATAATGGATGGCTGGCGCGTGATCGATCCGACAGAGCAGCCATACAGAGATAATTGCGGCGATCGTTACGACGGTCCTCATCGAGTAGCTATTCATCATTCTCGCTTGTTAGCTTCTCGACAAGAATTGACGCGGCCGGATCGCTCCCGGGGGTCTTTCGCAATCTTACGCCCGGCTCGTCTCCATTGGTGAATTCGATACCGGCCAATTCCAGAACGGCACAAACGGCGGCAATGTTGTTGAATAGCCCTACAGGCTCGCCGAAGCTTGCTTCCATCCGTATTAAGGTCGGAGTCGAGATTTTAACCTTCCTGGCAAGCTCCCTTTGCGACAAACCGAGGAGAGCCCGCGCCGCAGCAATTTGATGACCGGAGATTTCTTTGGTCATTTCCTTTTCGCTTTCGGCTTCCCCGAGGATCGCGCCGGCTTATTTTCTGCATTTAGATTGGCCCCAGCGCATCGAAACCAACTCCGAGCCGCTTTGGCTGGGTCAGCCGGTAAAGCTCGACCAATTCGCGCCACGTGTAAGATTGGGTGAAGCGTCCGCACATGGCAGCAAGATAGCACAAGCACCCCTTGGATGGCGATATTGGCTCGCGTGTTCTGTCCTAACGATGGAACGTGTGCCAAAGGATGTTCGCCCCACCGGCCACAAAATACCATCCAGCCCACGCAAGCCATACGCCGAGACGGGCATAGAAAAGTGGGATGACGAGCCAGTCCGTGTTCATGATGGTTCGCGTTCTACAACGCGCTCAACATCTGGAAGCAGCAAGGAATGCATAAACTGCGGGCGCTTTGAGAGGCTAATGACCGCGTCCGCAGCCATAGTCAAAATGCTTCGGTGCTGAACTACCAGCGTTTCTAGTTTACACAGCTTTTCAGCGCTGTGTGCAAACACACATGCCTGCACTCGCGACGGCTGGGTGGCGGAATGACGTGACCGCCGATCATTTCAAAAATCTTTTTTCCCTAAGCCATTCCATAATGATCTTTTGAGCCAACGCTGCAACGGGGCACGCCGCTATTTCGAGCGGTCGTGACTGATCCGTTTACGGCGGGCTTTGAGGTTCTCCATCTTATCTTCGGCGACAGCTTTTCTCATCGTGCCCATGGCGGCTTTGGGGCTGGGTGCCGTTGGCGTTGGTATGGAAGAAATTGTTTCTTCGAGCACGTCGATTTGCTTCGAGATTTCCTCAACGCTCTTTGCCCTCTTTTTGAGTCTCACACCCGGACCGCCGCCGTTCTCCTCGATGAACTGGACGCCAGCCTTTTCAAACGCGGCGCGGACTTTTGCGATGGTCTTTTCCTTGAGCGTCGTGTCGCCGGCCTCGATACGCCTGATCGTTTCGTGAGAGACGTCGCATAGGTTTGCAGTTTCTATGACGGTGAGGCCCAGCATTGTCCTGGCCAGTTTGCATTGAAGCGCGTCCATTTATGTGTCCTATACATTTTCTTATTGACATACATTAATGTATGTCATACATTTTCTCACGTCAAGACAGACGAAGGAGATTCATATGGGAAAGCAGAAGGCCGTCGTCACGGTCGCGGAAGCGGCGCGTGAGCTGGACGGCATCAGGAAGGCGGCCAGCATGGCAGGGCGTGCCATGGCGAGGCTGGAAACCGAGGCGGAGCGCATCGCGACCAGCACGGGCAACGCTGGGCGTAGCTTGCGCATGGTGTCGAGCGAGGGCCAGCTCTCCGCACTGATCCGCTGCGGCGGCACTACAATCCAAATCGAGGGCGACGATTTCGCCGTGAGCATGAACGCGGCAGAGGCGGAGCATGCCTGACAAAGTGGGACGGCAGGCGTTGCAGCACCTGACCGCCCCTCCATGTCGAAGAGGAGATCAACATTCGACATGGCTGACGACAATCTTATCACGCGCAGAGCCGCGTAACCAGAGAGAGGAACACAGATGAACGCGAAGACACGCAAAGCACCGGCTGCCGCACCGATTTTTGATGCCAAGAAAACCCGGCTCACACTTCAAGAAGCGCACGCCAAAATGAATGAGGCGTGCCAGCTTCTTAAGTTGATTAATCTTGCGGCGGATCAGTTTGCCAACGGAGATGTTGACGATCTGGATTATATCCATGGGATATTTGCAGCTTCGAATGTGGCTGTGCGTGGCCTCAACGACGCATACAACTTGATCGATTATGCGAGCATGGAAATGGCTCCTCTTATCTGGCCTCTTCACACATCGAGCGCTGAACCGGAGGTCGCATAATGACCACGAAACTGAAGACGCGAAAAGTGCCGGCTAAGCCTTCCGCCGGCGAAGACGCTTTTCGAGAGCTATTAACAAAGGCCGCGCCGCCTGGCATAAGCGGCAGGGAATTCCTTGGACGCGTGGTCGAAGTCATTGAGCAAGACATAGCCAAAAAACGGCATGGGAAAATTACGGTGGCGCACACTTTTGAAACCTTAAGTCAAGTTCTATGGTTACTTCGCAAACTTCGTAGGAACACATGATCGAGCTGCTTCGCATCCACGCGCTTGTCCGCATGGCACGGGCGCTACTCGTCATCACCAGTGCGGCGGATTATGTGCGCAAGGCAGCATGCCGGAAGGCAGAGGCTATAGCGATCGAGGCGACGACGTGGCTTAAGACCAGGGACACGGCGCGGCAAACCTGGCGCGGGATTAATTTAACTTAGAGAGTGAGCAAAAAAAGACAGCGCGGCGCCATCACGCATTCTAAGATGTTGCGTTATTCCCTCCACCCTAAGGGTGGCGGCGTCGGGAGGCAATGATGAATGCGATAGATAATCGCAGCAATGTGTATGCCAAACGGCTGATAAGGCTCCAGTTTGCCGACCTGAATGAATTGGTGAGGCTCGGCGCAGGCATCCCGGGCGATGAGCAAAGGATAGAGATAATCAAAGGCCTACTAGAGCAGTGGGATATGGATCTGCCGGTCGAGGAAAGCGCACACGGTGACGAGGGAAGTCGCACATGGACACAAACACGCTTCTTATCATTATAGTTCTCGTTTTGCTGCTTGGTGGCGGCGGCTGGTATGGTCGGGGACGCTGGTTCTAGGTTGTCCGGCAGTGCGTGACGCAGCTAGGCGATGCCAGGGAGGCGGTTTAGCGACATGTGAAAGACCGGGCGCCGGTTGACAGCGGCGACTTCCGGTGCTCGGCTTATACTGCTGCGCTATCAGTCTCTCCGGTGCGAATCCGCATGGCGTGGTCGATACCCGCGACGAAAATCTTGCCGTCGCCAATCTGGCCCGTGCGCGCAGACTTCACGATCGCATCGATGACGCTTTCGACGAGATTGGCGGGAACCACGACTTCAACTTTGACTTTTGGGAGAAAGCTCACCGGATATTCGGTGCCGCTATGAAACTCGGTATGCCCTTTCTGATGGCCGAATCCGATGACCTCGGTTACGTTAATTCCAGAAACTCCCACTTGCCTCAACGCATCCTCGACTTCGTCGAGTTTGAATGGCTGGATGATGGCGACGACGCGCTTCATGGGATGACCTCCTATCGGCGGCCCGCAGCAAGCCACGCTGCGCGGGATGCAAACACCCATGGTCCGGCCTGATACGCAAGACCAGGGGGCCGTTGTCCAAGCTTGGGGGAGGAACCAAGCCAAAACCAAATCAGCAATTTGCGTGCCAAGCTTGGCAATATCCGTTAATCGTCAGGTAGCAGCGCCTGGTTGCTTATAGAGCCCCCAATCGTGGGATGCGATTACGCTCGGAAGGCATTACCGAACTTTTGGCCCCGTATCTGTTTGGGTCTTTCTGAGCCCTTCTTCATCAGCCAAACAGGTTTTTTTATTTGGCCGCACGGCATCCATTTGAAAGATTTCAATGATTGACATTGATGAAATCCTAGCCGCCGCAATTCGAAATGCTTTGCAGCAAGTCAACGGTCCAGCAGCGCAGTCGCAATTTCGTGTTGAAGTAGAGACAGCCCGGCGCATTCGCGTGGCTCTCGAACGCGAAGGTATTATCATCACTCCATCACGCCCAATGCCGCCGGATGCCGTTACCATCGCGCCGTCCACACAGGCCCCGGCCCGTGCATCGGTTGCATGATATGCGTTGGATTGATTTTCTTGCTGCATCCATTTTCGTCGGCGTAACGGCTCTACTGCTCGGTTGGACCGCGCTAGCCGTAAAGCAGCGGATGACTGATATGTATTTGGCTGAGGCGGTTCAGAAGCCGTAGCTGCTATCTAATCTTGAACTACTGTGGTCGTTCGCGCAACGGTTCGAGCAACCTATTTCGAACGATTGGAAACGCCCTAGTTGAGCGGGTCGAACCCCGGAAGGCCAGGGCTACGGCAACGAATCGTACCGAGGCAAAGGAGCAAGCCGCGCTCCTCATCCGGGCGCCCGCGTCAAATAAATGAAAGCCAAAATCATGTGCTCTGCGCCGAGTAGGGCGATCCAGGGACCGAGTCCTTCGTCGAAAAGCTTCTCGAGCCTAGCGAAAAACCTCATCGGCTAATCTCCGAGTGTCCAAGCTTGGGAGATCCACCAAGCCAGAAAATCAATTAGCAAATCGCATGCCAAATATGGCGAGCGCTGATAAAGAAGATGCCCTTCATCTGAGAGCGGGAATAGGGGCTTGCGCTTGAGCATAGCGCTCTGCGAGGTTGGCGTGGCCTCGCTACGGCCCATCGCTCCAGGCTAGATAAAGTTCCACCTAAAGCGACGTTGTAACTGGATCAATCACGGCTTCGTGACAGCTCACTGCTTGAATGTCTCCCGGCCGCACTACTTAGCGAAGGTCGGATTCGGTGGCGCCTATAGGAGGATTCGCTATGTCCCGTAGATTTATCGTCGCCATGGTAGGCATCGGCCTCGCTTTAATTCTACTCCCGCAAATTTCGCTGGCTGTGGATGAGCATCTCTCGCAGGCGATTGAGTTCACAAAACTCGCCGTTGATGATGGCGACTACGGACGTGCCAATGGCCTAGCTGCCCATGCCGAGACTGCACTCATGCACGCGGAAGCCAGCGAGAAGGTGAAGGCCAATCCGCACACGGCAGATGCCATCAAACATCTGAAGGCAGCAATTGACGAGGGCAGGCAGGGCCATGCCGATGTCGCAAAGACTCATGCAGAAGCCGCATTGAACAATTTGCAGCAGGTGATGTAGATTGAGGCAGCGGCGCTTGTCATGTGCGGATCGCAACGGTTCGACGCAACCCAACGCGAACGATTGGAAACCCTATATTGGATAGGATCAAATCTGACCCATTACCGCAATCCTAGACTGGCGCGGGCAACCTCGTCGGGCATGACCCCGGATGGAGTTTGACGGCCCTGAGCGGCCCGTTTCTGGCGCAATTCGTCGAGCGCAGCAGGAAGAACAGCCGCCACCCCACGCGGCGTCACCGCATGGATGACATCGGCCCCGCGCTTGCTCTTCGCGGCCAATGCGAGCACCGTTTTGTAATCTGCCGGATTGCTCGAGGCGAGCATTCGGCCAACGCTATGGGCAATTCTCTGATCGATCTTGAGCGTGCCCTGTCTCGCCAGATGCCCCAGCGCCATGCCAGCAAGAGCTCCCGTCGTGAAAGAGCCGCCGTGCAGATAATCCACAGTCCCGCTCAATCCACCCAATCCCCCAGCCATTCCTAATGATGCAAGCTGGCGCGCCGTGGTGGAATTGCCCAGCGCCTTCCGCACGGCATCCATCGCGGCTTCGGTGTTCAGATAGGCTTCAAGCTTGCTGGCCTTGTCTGGGCCAAGAGCCATGGTCACGCGCTGCCGGGTGGCCGGGCTGTTGAAGATCGAGTTCAGCACCGAGCGCCGGTCCGAGACTTTCTCGATCTTGTCGGCCAAGGCGGACGCAAAGCCATGGGCGAACAATTGCTTTTCCGGTGGGCTCATCTTCGCAATTGCGCGCGCGACCTCGGCATTGGGGCGCTGATCGGTGACGAATTTGGCCCCGGCCCCGACCGCGTCTTGCGCACCGAAGAATTGCGCCGCGGTTCCCCGCGCCTTGGCATAGGATGGCGAGGCGGCGTCGAGCGCGTCGACCAGCTGCGACCGGAGCGCGATGGCATCGGCCGCCGCGCTTTTCTCGCCGGAGCGCATCAGGCGCCCAACCGTGTCGTCGAGATTGCGCTTCACCCCATCCCAGAATTGCAGGGACGGAATTGCGCGCGAGCCATCCGAATTGACACGCGGAACAATTGTGCCATCGGCCCCAAGATCGAACGGGCTTTTGACCGGCCGGAATCCCTCCGCAACGTCGCGATTGGCCCCCGTCTTGATCGCCCCTCGCACCGCGTCCTGCACGGCCGGGGTTTGCATCAGTCCTGCGAGCTGATCATTCCAAATGCCGTTCGCTCCCTCGGCGAAGGCCTTCGTATAGGCCGGCCGATTCGCCGCTTTTGCCGCCGCCTGTAATTTCTCAAGGGTTGCCGTGGCGTTGGAGCCGCCACCGAGATCGGACACAAATTCCGCAATGCGCGGCGCCTGAGATTCAAACCTGGGATCGGTCGCGGAGTGCAAGGCGGCTCGTGCCTCGGGTGACGTGTTCGCCGCCGATCGCGCAAGGTCTTGTGTTACCTGGCCGCCCATATCCGCAACGATCATGGGCTGTCCGGCATCTTGCGCGGTTCGCATGGCGGCTTCATCGAATTGGCTCTTGCCCGCATCGCGCGCGAGGGCGTCGGCAACACGGGAAGCCGCAAGGCGGCGATCCGGGGTCGCAACTCCCCGGACGATACTGTCGACCCCTCTTGCCACACGGCCAATGCCTGAAAGAGCAGCCGGAGCCGCGGCGCCAATAGTTCCCCCCAACGCCACGCCGGTTGCGGTATTCTTCGCCACGTCCGGGAGGTTTGTCAGGTCTTCGCTGGATCCGGCCCCATAAAGACCACCCTGCACCGCGCCGGCGCCTGCACCGAGCGCCGCCCGGCCTGCCATCGCGGGGCACGTCGAATAGATCGGCGGGTGTCCATTGAAATTCGATGGCGAGGCTTCCCCATTGGTCGAGGAACCGGCCGGCATCATCGATGGCCTGGCGCCAGTCATCATCCGAAACCCGCACCGGCTTTTGACATTGCAGCCGCGCCCAAGCGTCGAGATAGAGCTCCGGAACGCTATCCATTGCCATGGCTGCTCGTTCTTCGAGATCGACGTCATCGGGTTCGGGCTGGGAGCCTCCGGCTTTCTGTCGCAGCGCCGCGACAATCTCGGCTTTGTGCTGTTTGAGCTTGGCGAGGAGTTCAGACGGCGGCCGGACGGTGGCCTTAAATGCGAGATTGTCGCCGTTCAGGGTAATCCTGACGCCGCAATCGGCCGCTTCTTTGATGACTGCTTGAGCGCTCAAATCTCGCCCTCCCAGCCATTTTGACCAAGGTGCTCAAGCTTTCAGGCTGTGAGCGTGTTGAATTTTGTTGAGCATCTTGCGGAAGCGCCCATCGCCATGAGCCATCACCGCTGTTTTTGGCCGATGCAATGCCGAGCGCCTCTTTTGCGCGTCTGATGGTTGGGGCTACGTGCCCAGCATCGCGGGCCGCCGCCTGAACCACCTTCACAGGTTTCGGGCCATCCATCAGGAAGTCGATAAGAAAGTCCTTAGAGCGGTATCCGAGCGGGTTGAATCGAATTGGGATTCCCGAATCGGGCAATTTCTGATTCATGATTCTCGCCGAGTGAAGGAGGCGGCGGGCATGGGGCTTTCCGTTGATCTTCGCCAACGCGTGGTCGAGGCAGTTCTCGGGGGCGGGCTGTCGCGCAACGCGGCGGCCAAGCGTTTCGGTGTGAGCATCGCGAGCGCCGTGCGTTGGGTGAAGCGCTTCGAGACCACGGGGCGAATTTCGCCGGCGCCTTCAGGCGGTGATCGCCGCTCCGGCCGGATCGAGGTGCAGCGCGACTATCTGCTGGGCTTGATCCGCCGCACGCCGGACATCACGCTGCTCGAAATCCAGGAGCGCCTGATCGCCAATTGCGGCGAGCGTTTCTCGGTCTCCGTGCTGTGGCGTTTCTTCGACTGTCACGGGATGACATTCAAAAAAAACGGCGCACGCGCAAGAGCAACAACGCCCGGACGTGCAACAGCAACGCCGGGAATGGTTCGCGCGGCAGCTCGATCTTGATCCAAGGAAACTCGTTTTCATCGACGAGACGGGAGCTTCCACAAATCTCGCGCGAAAAAGCGGACGTTGCCGGCGCGGGCGGCGGTTGCGCGCCTTTGTCCCGCACGGCCACTACAAGACGGTCACGCTGGTCGCCGGCGTCCGACTTTCCGGGCTGACGGCGCCGAAAGTCTACGACCGGCCGATCAACGCCGTTTTGTTCGAGGAATGGGTAGAAAAATGCCTGGTTCCCACGCTCGCTGAAGGCGATATTGTCGTCATGGACAATCTCTCGAGCCACAAGGGACCAAAAGTCGAGCAAATTATAAAAGCCGCCGGCGCCGACCGGCGCTATCTGCCGCCCTACAGGCCGGACATGAACCCGATCGAAAAAGCCTTCTCCAAACTGAAAGCCTGCTTACGGAAAATCGCCGAGAGGACTGTCGCGGGTTTGATAAGGACGCTCGAAACCTGCGCCGACATCTTCAAACCCGCAGAATGCGAAAATTACTTCAACGCCTGCGGCTATGACACAGGTTGATCGGATTCCGCTCTAGCCTCCCTCAATCGGGAACCTTCGCCACCATCATCGGAGGATTCCGCAACGGCGAGCATGTCCCGCGCAGTCCCGTCGATGCGTTCGCCCCATACTGCGACCGACGCCTCAATGGTTGCGTCGCCTGGCATCGGCACCAATTCCAGGGAATAGGCGAAGCCGCCCTCATCTGGCCCGATATTCGATTTCGCCCGGGCCAGGATGCGCCGTCCGGCTGTTCCGTCTTCCGCTGCGGGTTCTTTCGCCGCGACCATCACCACGCGGGCAAGCGCCGCGAAGGCGATTGATCCCGTAATCCGCTCGATGGGCTCTCGACCACTCGTGCCTTTTGAGAAATGGGTGACGCCCAAGAGCGTGGCCTTAACATCACTGGCGAGGTCAACAAGCGGTTGCAAGGAGCGGCGTGTCTCACCATTCTTATGGGAATCGCCCGCCACCGCTGAAACGATCGGGTCAACAATAAGCAGGACAGCGCCGCCGGCTATTTCGATGGCCTATTTCAGCGGCCCGATGTCACGGCTCCATGCCACCATTTTACGGCAAATCAGACGGGCGAACCGATAGCAAAAAACGCGATCGCAGAGGATAGCCCGAACGAAACAAATGATTGTCCGTTACATAAATTCGGACAGCTCATTCTCGCGCAACCACGCCTATAACCGCCTGAGCCCCTGGCTGCACCTCCACCCGCTCAACGCGAACAATCTGGGTCACGCCGCGTTTCATCCGGTAATAGGTTTCGATCGCACTGTGGAACGCCCGTTCAAGTTTTGCGCAGGCTGTCGACATCGCAATCATGTTGCGTTCACCAATGCTGTGGGTTCGGCTGAGCACATTGAGTGACGCCGTATGCAGGCAGGCCACATGGATAGCGAGAGCCGCTTGGGCTTCATTCTCGGGTTCGAGGCTCGCGATTAATTCCAGAGCTGCGGACAAACTGGTCGTGGTACCGACACCCTCGTTAGGCAGTCTGGATGCTTCTATCAACTGCCGAAGGCTCGCCTCGACAAATAGGGGCGAAGCGGTGCCAAATACTTCCTTGAGTCGTGTGCGCCATCCCGCAATGTCTCCGTCCGGGGCAACTGCGAAATGCCTCGGGTTTCCGTCAACCTTCCGAACTTTGGCGACCATGGGGCGCCGTCGTTTCTTGGGAGGCGCCGGAACACCTACTTCGCGCGCCCGCTCGCAACTCGTATCCGTCATAGAATGTACCTCTCCTGCAAATCGCCGCGTCAATCTCCTGGCCCATTTGCGCTCGATCTTGGCCTCGTTGGTATACGCGCCGTCCTTATAGGACCCGTTTCTGTCTCCAAAGGGCGCGCCCGATCCCGGTGCCCCACCATGAAGGTGGCACCTTGTACGACCCGCTTCCTTGAGCTGTTGGCAAAGCTGCCCATTTTTCGTTCGTGCTGCACATCGTTCTTCAGGCTGTAGTCGGTCGGGTGGCAAGACAGACACGGGGTTGCGTTCAATTTTCATTGGTACCCCCGGTACAATTAGTTGCGGTAAAGTGGCCATACCCATGACGCATGACGCACCATGTCTCCCTTTCCATAAAGCTGGTAATGCGCGTGCACGTTTTGCCTCGTTGGGAATATGCGACATGGTGCGTCATGCGTCATGGCCCGGAACAAATCCCCGTCCTTTGGAATCGCGCATACTTTTCCAACCTAGGACTTTGAGAATATTACCAATTCTTCGTTGCTCAGTGGTTCCGATAAGCGCTATTTCGATGCCAAGCGCCTCCTCGGCGACTTGGTTCACTGCCACGCGAGACTTATTTTCGAGGAATGATGCGATTTTCTCTTGCCATGGATCGTTGTCGAACCGGGCCTGTTGTTCAGGCTGAATATGAGTCCGCTCGAACGCCGCATCCGGCCACCACTTTTCGCCGGCCCTGTAGCGATGCACTGCTTCGGCAAATAACTGGTCGCGGTCGCGCACCAGCGCATCGGCATTGATGCGCCCGACTTTGATTGGCCAAAAGCGACGTCCGCCCGTCACGTCCTTGAGATATGAGTCCTCGTTCGTTGTGCCAATGAAGACGCACTGACGCGGCTGGATTACTTCCTTGTGGCCGTAGCTTGGGCGGTATCGCTCAACTGGCCGGGTGATGAAAGCCTTCAACGTTGAAGCTTCAGCTTTCTTCATTCCAGAAAGTTCGCTGATTTCGATAAGCCATTTTCCGGGCAAGTGCTGCGCAACGTCCTTCCCGGTCGTAACGTCGGGCAGGCTATCTGAAAACCACTTGCCGCCAAGGATCGCACATGCGGTCGATTTCATGGCGCCTTGGGGCCCTTCAAGGACAAGCATGTAATCACACTTGCATCCGGGCTGAAATATCCTCGTGACCATGGATATTAGGAACAAAGCGCCGATACCCGAGCTGTAGTCTGTAGGTTCGGCACCGAGATAGGTAGCTAGCCAGGCGTCAAGCCGTTTGTGATTATCCCAATTGAGATCATTCAAATAGTCCTGGACAGGGTGAAACGCACATTCGCGCGCCCGCAGATCAGTGGCTTGATGGATTGTGTCCTTCGAGATTTTGGCCACGCCGATTTGCTGCATCCACTCCTGCAACTGGCTCACGTCCGTGTCTGTGACGGGACGTGGTAGGCTGCACGGGTTGGATGTGGCGCGCGGCCCTAAACTGGGCAACCGAGATTTCAGGATCGGTGCGCACAACATTTCGTCGTAAGCAACCGCTTTTGACACCAGCGGCGCCGATCGAAGGACAGCCATCGCGGTTGCGAGGTTCGGGACAAGTTGGCCTTCCGCGTCGAAACACGCTGCTTTAAGCCAGTTTGGCGCGATCGCCTCTTGCGGTGCTGATTGTGAGTGTATATTTTCCGAACTGTCAGCCGCCAAGCATGACGAATTTCCGAGCCCGGCCGCGTTACCAGCGCGGACCGGGTTTGTTGTTGTGTGAGCCATGATTCACACAGCCTCCGCGAATAGCATTTCGGCAGTGACGCCGGCGCGCTCCAGAAGCCGGGCTAACTTCCGCAAGCCCGCGTGAGAGTCTTCGGCATCGTAGTCCAGGCCCGCTGTTGCGACTTTCAAATCGACAATGGCGTGGTCGATTTCATCGCTGCAACCGACTACTGACCACCCATTACAGCCGCGCGAGACAAGAGTGCCCCCATCCAGAATTACTGATGCAACAGGTCCCGTTGGAATCCAATGTGCGCCATCGATCCTGCCTCCCATAGCCTTAAGGCGCGTCCGCTCCATCCGCTCGGCAGAGACCATCTCTTGAAATTCGAGTGGCATTGCTGCGATGCGCAACTTAAAGAACGTGCAACGTTCCTGGTGATGCATCCGGTTTTCGGGGGTGCTCAATTCGACGAGGAAATCCATCGAAGATTCGACATCCAGCCATAGGTGAATATCCAAATCTTGATCTTCGGGTTCGATGCGGAAATGCGACATTCCGCGGCCCCGCGCGGCCGGGCTCGTTTTCTCTGTGGACATCGTTTAAGCCTCCCCCGCTAGGCTTCGGCCAGCTGTTGAGGCCTGCGCGTGGCGTCGGAGGAGGACCTTTGCGGTGCGCCTATCTTGGCAAGAGCCCACTTGTCCAGGGCTTCGCGCGTGTAAAGGACGATACGTCCTGCCTTGTGATATTCAGGAGTATCGGATGTCACCACACCTTTCGCGAGTGTGCGCTCCGCGCCGAACCCATACTTATTGGTAAGGTAAACCGCTGCGTCCTTGCGGCGAAGGAATGCTGTGCCTTCCATGTGTCACCCCTCTTTGGGTTAATTCCGGAAATTTCCGGCGTGACACACGAGATAGCAATGACCACTTCCCGGAAAAATTAGCCATGTAGTTTCCGGGAGGAAATAATTCGGCAAGCTTATTTTTTTGACTTATCCGACGACGATCGCGGCAAACTGTCGAGAAGTTCACCGAGAGAAGTAGGCTTTTCCTGCGAAGAGAGAAACATATCCTTCAGCGACATGCCTTTAACCCGCGTTGCCGCTTTGTAAAAGTCTGTCTTCCGCCCCTCTGAGAGGCGGTTCGTAAGAGTCTTAGTCCACGAGCGATCACTGCCTTTATGATTCTCAGGGGGAGCCCATTCGATTGAATTGCCTTTGGCCTGTGAGAGGAATGCGCATGCCTTTGCATCGGTTTTTCGATTTGGATGTTGCGCTTTGACCGAGTCCACTATAATGGCGAGCCACCCACGGCGTTCATCTGACCAAGTGATGGGTCGGCCGCCGGGACTCCCAGCAAATTCAAGCTGAAAACCTGGGACATGAGCGGAAGCCAGGTCGAGCGCTAGCTTCTCCCAGCATTTGGGATCTTCAAGGTCGATATTGTAATGAGATAGGAGGAGCAAAAGCTTATTGCGACATACTTCCTTTACGTAGTCATCGAAACGAGACTGAGCCGGGTCCCTATATGCACTGGACGATGCACGTGGGGGATGGTCACCGATCTGGATCGAGACAGGGCGTCCGAGTTCGCCAGGATAATCGATGACCTTCGCTTTCTTCGCCATTGCATGCATCCGCAAGCATCAGAAGGACGCAAGGAAACCAAGTGATGCACCTCGGTTTGTTGGCTGGCCGGCCTATCCCTGCGCGTGCCTGAAATCAGCCTGCGCCCTTTACTCTCAGCCATGGGACAGTCTCGCAGCCCTTTCGGCTATCTATCGCCGCCACATCAGACGGAGTTGCGCGGAGATCGATGTCTTCGCCCTCCTTCCGCTCGTCGAGCGACGCGGCGATGCGTTCGGCTACGCGGTCAGCGGCAGCAACCAGTGCGGCATCCGGGCGACGGATGTAATGTCGCGCCGTCACTCCTCGCCGCGCATGCCCGAGCAGTTCCCCGATCGTGGCGTCTCCATAGCCTTCGTCGGCGGCGAGGCTCGCGAATGTCCGCCGCAGGTCGTGGCCGCGAGCATCGTGCAATCCCGCGCAATCGAAAAGAGCGCTGATCTGCTTTTTCAAATCGGCTGGACCGGCGCCCGACCTGCTTGGGAAAACCAGTTCGTCGTGGAGCCTAAGAATTGAGCGCAAGTGCCGGACCGCCGCTGCGCCGACGGCGCGCATCGATCTGCCGGTTTTTGAATCGGCAAGGCGCAAGCAACTGCCGTCTAAATCGACCTCGCTCCAGCGCAGGCCGTATGCCTCTCCTCGGCGCAGCCCGGTAAGGGCGATCAAACGCAATGCGGCGCACGCCATTTGAGCTTCACCCGCGCGCTGGCGCAAAACAGCTCCCAGGCGGGCGAGTTCCGCAGCCGACAATACGCGATCTCCAGGCTGATCGGTTCGAAGCTCGAGTCGGTGCGCCGGGTTGACCCCGCTGACGACGCCTCGCTTCTCCGCCCAGGTCCAAATGCCTCCGAAAAGGCCGACGATCCTCGTTGCGGTGCCCGCCCCACCGGTGACTCGCGCCACGCCCCGAACCTTCGTCTTGATGATTGTCGCGGTCTTGCCGGCCGCGATGGCGTCGGCCATGCACTGCACGTCGGCGCGCGTCAGGGAGCTCGCGACCTTCTTGCCAAGGATTGGCACTATGTGACGGGAAACGCGCCCCTCGTCGATTGCGATGGTCGACGATTTCTTGGCTCGACCAAACCGCGTCGTGACGAGACCGGCGCGCGCCGCTTCCAGATAGCGGTCGCACAATTCAGCCACCGTCAAGGCTTGTCGCGTCTCATATCGTTGTGCAGACGGATCATTGCCGTTCTCGACATCGGCCAACAGCTTTCTTGCCTTTGTCCGCGCTTCTTCCGGTGAGAGTGTGCCGACCTTACCGAAGGCATAGCGCCGAGTGCGCCCTTGTGCCGTCCGATATTGGACGAGGAAAGACGCCACGCCGGATGGCTTCTTGCGGATGCCAAACCCCCGAAGAGCGTCATCCCATACAAACAGGTCACCCCCAGGTTTCGGCCGCAAGGTATCGACAAGTCGCTTGGTGATTTTGGGCATAGGCTCCGGGGAAGCAATAGGGAAGCACGGGGAAGCAATCCGCCGCTATCTGCATCTATCCCCGGAAACATAAAGTAAAATGAAACCTTTGTCTTTTCAAACGTATGACCACACTCAGAAAGCAGTGGAAAATTCTGGAAAACAGGCCACGCCTCCCTTCACACGGGAGGGGTCACAGGTTCAATCCCTGTCGCGCCCACCATTTTATCCGTCTCTTTCAAGATGACGCCAATATCCGCGAGACCAGGCGGGTGCGGCGCGGATGAGAGCAAGAAAAAATCCGCGATAGCTCTAAATTTGCCGCGGAGATTTTCTGGGGTCTTGCCTTGTTCGCGCCGCAGGACTTAAGCTATTCCCTGATCACTTCTTCCCCTGCCCCGTGCCTTTCGTAAGTTCATCGACCGCCGCCGCGAAAAGCTCCTCCATTTGCTTGCGAATTTGCGGATCGGTGATCGCCACTCCGGCGCGATCGAAGTCGGCGCGGATGGTTTTGACGATCTGCTCCGACCCGGCTTTCTGGACATCCGCGGCAAGGAGACCCCCGGCATAAGCCTCCGCCTCGACTCCCGCTTTGCCGAGTTTTTCCGCGGCCCAAAGGCCGAGCCTTTTGTCGCGCCGCGCCCGCGCCAGGAACCGCAATTCCTCGTCATGGGCGAGCTTCGCTTCAAAGGCATTCTCGCGCTCGTCGAAAGTCGTCATAATTCTCCCCAGCAAACTGTTGTGCCTCCGCATCGCAGCGGTGGCCCCATCCTAGCAACGTTTCGCGAGGGCGTCACCCTCGGGCAAAGCAACGTTGCAGCTCTATTTCTTTCTATGTCCCGATTCAAATCTCTGCTAAAGGACAAATGTCCGTTTCTACACGGAGGGTCAATCCTGCGAAAAATTCCTCTCACGTGGCATAGTGTCAGCTCGGCAGAGTGCTGGGGCGGTACATGTTTCTTAGAGCATGTGCCGCGTTAGATGATGTTTGGCTTGGCATTGTACAAAAAACCGCTTTCGGATAGGTTGGGTTTGGCTGGCTCGCTCCGCACCCGGAAAAAGTCCCGGCCCCCTCGATACCGCGGCAACACATAAACGCATAGCCTCTGCTTTCTGCTTCCGTGGGTGCTCATCGCGCACACCGCATGCGGAACTTAGGATGTTATACAAGGAGCCACGGCCCCCCATGGATCACCTCAAGCCACGGTTAATCCCAATGAATCGCCGCCGGCGCATCTACGAAGGCAAGGCAAAGGTTCTCTATGAGGGCCCCGAGCCTGGCACACTGATTCAGCACTTCAAGGACGATGCAACGGCGTTCAACGCCAAGAAGCACGAGGTGATCGACGGAAAAGGGGTGCTCAACAACCGCATTTCGGAATTCGTTTTTCAAAATCTCAACGATATCGGCGTGCCGACGCATTTCATCCGCCGTCTCAATATGCGGGAACAATTGATTCGGGAAGTGGAAATTGTCCCTCTCGAAGTGGTTGTCCGCAACGTCGCCGCCGGATCGCTTTCGACCCGTCTCGGCATCGAGGAAGGCACCCAGCTGCCGCGCTCGATCATCGAATTCTACTATAAGAACGACGAACTCAACGACCCGATGGTCTCGGAAGAGCATATCACAGCCTTCGGCTGGGCGACGCCTCAGGAGATCGACGACATCATGTCGCTCGCGATCCGGGTCAATGATTTCCTCTCCGGGCTATTCCTGGGCGTCGGCATCCGGCTTGTCGATTTCAAGATGGAATGCGGCCGCCTATGGGAAGGCGAAATGATGCGCATCGTCGTCGCCGACGAGATCTCCCCTGATTCGTGCCGCCTGTGGGACATCAAATCGAACGACAAGCTCGACAAGGATCGCTTCCGCCGTGACCTCGGCGGCTTGGTCGAGGCCTATACGGAAGTCGCGCGACGGCTCGGCATCCTGCAAGAGAACGAACAGCCGCGCGCGGTTGGGCCAAAGCTCGTACAATGACACAGGTTTGCGCCGGTCCGGCCAGCCCGGACCGCCAGAATTTTTCTTCCCGTCATTTAAAGGAAATGGGCCATGTTCAAAGCATCGGACATTCTGTGTAAATGTGTTTACGGGCTTGGACTTGTGCTGCTTTTGGGCATGGAGGCAGAGGCCGCTCCAATGGTCCGCACGTCATCTGAAATCTCCGCTCCCGCAAGGCTCTCCATATCCGAGGGCGTGGTAGTGAAGGTCGGCGTCTATCGCCGCACCGCCCGCCGGACGACGCGCCGCGCGGTTCGCCGCCGCGTCTATTGAAGGCGATTTTGGCTGCAGCCGGCAAAGGGACAAGGGGGCTAACAGACCGATGAAAGCGCGCGTCTTCGTTACGCTCAAGGACGGTATCCTCGATCCGCAAGGCAAGGCGATCGAGGGAGCCCTCAAGTCGCTTGGCGTCGATGGGATCGGCAGCGTGCGGCAAGGCAAATTGTTCGAAGTCGAGGTTGCCGCAGAAGACCGCACCACGGCAGCGGGAGTGCTGCGCGGTGCGTGCGAGAAATTGCTCGCCAACCAAGTCATTGAGAATTTCCAGGTAGAACTCCTCTGAACGCGGCCATCATTCTTTTCCCCGGCTCGAATCGCGAGAAGGATGCGATCCGCGCCATCGAGACAGTGACCGGCAAAAAACCGCCGCTCGTCTGGCATGGCGAGCGGGAGCTGCCCTCCGGTGTCGGCCTTGTCGTGCTGCCAGGCGGATTTTCTTACGGCGATTATTTACGTTGCGGGGCCATTGCCGCTCGCGCCCCCATTATGGACGCTGTCCATGCCCATGCCGCACGGGGCGGTTTGGTGCTCGGCATCTGCAACGGATTTCAGATTCTGGTCGAGGCCGGGATTTTGCCCGGCGTGTTGATGCGCAACGCCAATTTGCGCTTTGTCTGCCGGATGCAGCATCTTGCCGTCGAGCGCAACGATACGCCGTTCACATCACACTATGCCAAGGGTCAGGTGATCAAAGTTGCGATCGCGCATGGCGAGGGCAATTACGAGGCGGACGGGGAGACCATCAAACGCCTTGAGGGGGATGGCCGCGTCGCCTTCCGCTATTGCGACGGGCGAGGCATTATCGGTGGCAGCGCAAATCCCAATGGATCGACCAATCATATCGCCGGGATCTATTCGGAGAATTTCCGCGTGCTCGGCCTGATGCCGCACCCAGAAAACCTCATTGATCCGCTGGTTGGCGGGACCGACGGGCGCGGCTTGTTCGAGAGCATTGCCGGCTTTACAAAAGCGGCTTGAATCCTTCTTCCGGCTCAAGGCCGACCCGGAGATCCCGTGCACGCGAGCATCGAACCCACAGTCACCCCCGACCTCGCCGCCGCGCATGGGCTAAAGCCGGACGAATATGAGCGCATTCTCGCCCTTATCGGCCGGACCCCGACGTTCACCGAGCTCGGCATTTTCTCGGCCATGTGGAACGAGCATTGTTCCTACAAATCCTCGCGCAAACATTTGCGCGGACTTCCCACCAAGGCGCCCTGGGTCATCCAGGGGCCGGGCGAAAACGCCGGGATCATCGACATCGGCGATGGGCTCGCCTGCGTCTTCAAGATGGAGAGCCACAATCATCCCTCCTACATCGAGCCGTTTCAGGGCGCCGCGACCGGCGTTGGCGGAATCTTGCGCGATGTGTTCACCATGGGCGCGCGGCCCGTGGCCTGCTTGAACCTGTTGCGTTTTGGTGCGCCGGACCATTCGCGCACGCGCCATCTTGTCGCGGGTGTCGTCGCCGGGATTGGCGCCTATGGCAATAGTTTTGGAGTGCCGACCGTCGGCGGTTCGACCAATTTCGATCGCAGCTACGACGGCAATATCCTCGTCAATGCCATGGCGGTGGGAATCGCCAAATCCGACGAGATTTTCTACGCGAAGGCGAGCGGGATCGGCAACAAAATCGTCTATCTCGGCTCAAAAACCGGACGCGACGGTATCCATGGCGCGACCATGGCCTCGGCGTCTTTCGAGGCCGACGCGGAAACAAAACGCCCGGCGGTGCAGGTTGGCGATCCTTTTACCGAAAAGCTGCTGCTCGAGGCGTGCCTCGAATTGATGCAGACCGGCGCGGTCATCGCGATCCAGGATATGGGCGCGGCGGGCCTCACCTCCTCGGCGGTCGAAATGGGCGCCAAGGGCAATCTCGGGATCGCGCTCGATCTCGATCAGGTGCCCTGCCGCGAGACCGGGATGACCGCTTATGAAATGCTCCTCTCCGAAAGCCAGGAGCGGATGCTGATGGTGCTCGATCCGGCGCGGCAAGCGCAGGCTGAGGCGGTGTTCCGCAAATGGGGGCTCGATTTCGCGGTCATCGGCGAAACAACCAACAGTTTGCGCTTTACAGTCAGCCATGCTGGGAACCTTAAAGCCGATCTACCGATCAAGGAGCTTGGCGATGCGGCGCCACTGTATGATCGTCCCTCTGTCGAGACGTCCAAGCCGCCCAAGATTGATCCCACGGCCGTCACCCCGCCCATCTCAAGCGCTGACTCGCTGATACGTTTGCTGGGCTCTCCCGATCTTTGTTCCAAGCGTTGGATTTATGAGCAATACGACCATTTGATCCTGGGCAATACGGTGCAGGCGCCAGGCGGCGACGCGGCCGTTATCCGCATTGGTGACGGGCCGAAGGGCCTTGCGCTGACGACCGACGTGACCCAGCGCTATTGTCTGGCCGACCCTTTCGAAGGTGGCAAACAGGCAGTTGCTGAGGCATGGCGCAACCTGACCGCCGTCGGCGCCCTGCCCCGCGCCATCACCGACAATCTGAATTTCGGCAATCCCGAAAAACCCGAAATCATGGGCCAGCTTATCTCCTGCATCGCGGGAATTGGCGAGGCGTGCCGGGCGCTCGATTTCCCGGTCGTTTCCGGCAATGTCTCGCTCTACAATGAGAGCAGCGGGCGTGGGATTTCGCCGACCCCGGCGATCGGCGGTGTCGGGCTCCTCGACGACGTGAGCCGCAGCGCGAGTTTGGCGTTCAAGGCACCGGGCGAACAAATTCTGCTGATCGGCGAGACACGCGGCTGGCTCGGCCAGTCGATCTATTTGCGCGACATTTGCGGACGTGAGGACGGCGCGCCGCCGCCCGTCGATCTGGCAGTGGAACGCCGCAATGGCGATTTCGTGCGCGGCCTCATCGCAATCGGCGCGGTGACCGCCGTGCATGATATTTCAGATGGCGGCCTGGCGGTGGCGCTGGCCGAAATGGCGATCGCGGGAGGGATTGGCGCGTCCATTGAACTTCCGGCATCGTTGCCGGAGCATGGGTTTCTGTTCGGCGAGGACCAGGCGCGCTATATTCTCACGGCCGCTCCTGACACTGCCAGCGAAATCCTCGGCGCTGCGCAACTCGCGGGCGTCGCCTGCGAAATCCTCGGCATGACCGGCGGCGAAGCGTTGACCCTCGGCGCCCGGACCGCCATATTGCTGGATGATCTAACGGAAGCCAACGAAGATTGGCTGCCGAAATATATGGCTGGCGCCGAGTCTTGAGTGCGCCCCATCGACGAGAAAGACCCATCGCCATGCCCATGCCGTCATATGAAATCGAACGCTTGATCAAACAAGGTATTCCAGACGCGGAGGTCGCGCTCACCGCCCTAGCGGATGACAACGACCATTGGGCGGCGACTGTCATTTCCTCGGAATTCGCCGGCAAATCCAAACTCCAGCAGCACCAGCTCGTCTATAAGGCGCTCGGCACCGCGATGGGCGGGGCTTTACATGCGCTGCAGCTTCAAACAGCCGCGCCAAAATAATCCAGGCGTATTTCCCGCCTTACCGATTTTCTGAAAGGACAGCCAATGCCAATCAAGGATGATATCCAGGCGACGATCGACAAAAATGACGTCGTGCTGTTTATGAAGGGAACGCCTGATTTCCCGCAGTGCGGATTTTCCGGCCAGGTCGTGCAGATTCTAAGATATCTCGACGTGACCTATGAGGCGGTCAATTGCCTTGCCAATGACGAGATTCGCCAAGGCATCAAGGAGTTTTCCAGCTGGCCGACGATCCCCCAACTGTACATCAAGGGCGAATTCATCGGCGGCTGCGACATCGTCCGCGAAATGTTTCAATCGGGTGAACTTGCGGCCCATCTGACAGGCAAAAATATTTCGTGCAAACAGCCCGCCAAGGCGTAGACCGCTCTGCTGGAGGAGGCTTTGCGTCCTATGGCAACCGTTGATCCGGTGATGAAAACGAGATTGGCGCGCAGCCCCTTCCCGTCTGCCACCGGGGAAAGCTCGCTGAAAAGCCTTTGTGCCTTTCTCTGTGCCCTAACGCTCGGCCTTTTGCTGAGCTTGAATGCGGCTGCCCCCGCGCTTGGCTTTGGGCGCGGCGGTGGCGGTGGATTACACGGGGGTGGTTTCCATGGCGGCGGTTTTGGCGGATTCCGGGGCGGCTTTGGGGGCATCCGTGGTGGCTTTGGAGGGTTTGCAGGCCCTCGGGGTTTCGGAGGTTTTCATCGAGGTTTCGCGGGCGTTCGTCCCGGCTATGGCGGGTTTCGGCCTGGTTACGGAGGGTTCCGGCCGGGCTATGGGGGTTACTCTCGAGGCTTTGCCGGCGGCGGCTTCAATCGCGGTTTTGCGAACTCTCATCTTCAACGTCCGCCAGCTTTCCAACGGGGTGTAGCTGGCGCCCGCGGCGGCGCAGGGTTCAATAGAGGATTGGCTGGTGTCCAACCTGGCCGAGGCTTCACCGGAGGAAATGCCGCCTTTCGCAATGGCGCCGCCAGCATGGCGGCCTTGCACGCCGGTCATTTCGGCAGCAACGGTTGGGGTCATGGCTGGGGCGGCAACGGCTGGGGACGAGGCTGGGGCTGGGGCGGCAATGGCTGGGGTTGGGGGCGAGGCTGGGGTTGGGGTGGTTGGAACAGTTGGGGCTGGGGCGTCGGATGGCCTGGTTGGGGCTGGCCAAGCTGGGGGTGGGGCGGCTGGGGACCGGCCTATGGCTGGGACTGGTGGCCCGGTTTCGGACTGGGGCTAGTAAGCGTCGCAGCTCTCGACAACACGGCGTGGGGCGGGGATTACCCCTACTACGGCTATGATTATTCCGGTTATGGGTACCCTGCCTATAACGCTGTCTATCCCGCCTACGGCGTACCCCTTTGGTAAGGTATTTATCGTCGCGCTCAGCAAGGAGATCCTCATGCGGCCGATTCTCGGGCTTCGTGCCGTCGCGATAGCCGCGCTTTTGAGCACGGCGGGCGGATTTGGGGCAGCCATCGCTCAAGAACAGACTATGCCGGGACCCATGGATCCAGCCATGGGCGGACGGGGGATGATGTGCCGAGCCGCCGAACATATCGACGGTCAACTCGCCTATCTCAAAACCGAACTCAAAATCACGCCCGAACAGTTGCCGCAGTGGAATGTCTTCGCCGACATCTTCCGCACCGATAAGGAAAAAAACGCCCGCCTCTGCAATTCGACGGAGAACGAACAGACGCGTGCGATGATGATGTCCGCCAGCCTGCCCGACAGCCTCGAAATGACGGCCGTCCGGCTGACCGCGCGGCTTGAATCGTTACGGGCGATGGAGGCGGCGATCCGGCCGCTGTACGCAATCCTGAGCCCGGCGCAAAAAAAGACCGCGGATGAAATCATGAAGGGTGCGCCCGGTTTTTAAGGGCAAATCCTGTCAGCCCTGAATCGCATCAATCAGCGCCAGCGCATCTGGCGAATCCCACTGCGCCGGACCAGCCATCGTGCCGATTTCGCAGCCATCCTTGCCAATCAGAATCGTCGTCGGCAGCCCGATCACCTTGCCCGCCTGTTTTAAGCTTTGAAACGCCGCCGCTGTGCTGTCGGTATAAAGGGCAAGATTCTTGACGCCGATCTCGGTCAAGAACGCCTTCGGCCGGTCGAGCCGCGCGGTATCGATATTCACGGCTACAACCGCAAAATCCTTGGACCCGCGCAGACCCTGCAAGCGGTCGAGTGCGGGCATTTCCTGCCGGCAAGGCACGCACCAGGTCGCCCATAGGTTGAGCAGAACTGTCCGCCCCTTAAAACCCGCCAGGCTTATTTTCTTTCCGTCCGCCGCATCGAATGTCAGAACTGGCAGGGGCCTTGGCTGCGACGCAAGCCCGAGGGCGGCGATCTCGCCATGCACAAGTGGTTTGAGCCGTGCCACCGTGGCCGCCGCGCCTGGACAGGCCGGGTTGACCGCGCCTTCCTTGCTGCCCGGCATCATGATCCCGTATAGGATAACCGCCAGCCCGACACATGCCAAAGCCGCGACGGCAAAGCTCCGTGAAAGGCGCGGCGCGCGGGCTTTTTGGGAATGAGAGTCTGTCATGCGGCCATTGGTTTTTTGAAGAGCGCGAGAAAATGAGCAACAAAATGTGGGGAGGCCGGTTCGCAAGCGGCCCCGGCGCGATCATGGAAGAGATCAATGCCTCGATTGGTTTCGACTTTAGACTCGCCCGCCAGGATATTGAAGGGTCCAAGGCGCATGTCGCCATGCTGGCACACACCCATGTCCTGGAACCCGGCGACGCGCAAGCCATCACCAAGGGCTTAGACGAAATCGCCCGCGAAATCGAGGCCGGTTCTTTCAAATTTTCAAGGGCACTTGAAGATATTCATATGAATATTGAAGGCCGCCTCGCCGAACTGATCGGCCCGGTGGCGGGACGGCTCCACACCGCGCGCTCGCGCAACGACCAGGTCGCGCTCGATTTTCGCCTCTGGATTCGCGATACCATTGATGCGCTGGATGAGCAGTTGCTGTCCCTGCAATTGGCGCTTGCTGAGAAAGCGCTTGTTTATGCGGCAAGCGTGATGCCGGGCTTTACCCATCTGCAACCAGCGCAGCCCGTCACCTTTGGTCATCATCTCCTGGCCTATGTTGAGATGTTTGCGCGCGACCGTTCCCGATTGCGCGATGCCAGAGCTCGCCTCAATGAATGCCCGCTCGGTGCCGCCGCGCTGGCGGGAACCTCGTTTCCGATCGACCGGGCGATGACCACGAAGGCGCTGGGTTTCGACCGGCCGACGGCGAATTCGCTCGACAGTGTGGCGGATCGTGATTTTGTCATCGAAACCTTGAGTGCCGCCGCGATTTGCGCTGTTCACCTCTCCCGTCTCGCCGAGGAAATCGTGCTCTGGGCGACGCCGCAATTTGGCTTTGCTGCTTTGTCGGACAAATTTTCGACGGGCTCGTCGATCATGCCGCAAAAGCGTAATCCCGACGCGGCGGAGCTGATCCGGGGCAAAGCCGGCAGGATTATCGGCGCGCTCAACGCCTTGATGATTGTGATGAAGGGCCTGCCTCTCGCCTATTCGAAGGATTTGCAGGAAGACAAGGAAGGCACTTTTGACGCGCTGCATTCGCTTTCACTGTGTATCGCCGCCATGACCGGCATGGTTAGCGATCTCACCCCCGATCTCAAGCGGATGAAAGCCGCCGCTGGGCTGGGCTATTCCACCGCGACCGACCTTGCCGATTGGCTGGTACGAACGCTCAAGCTGCCGTTTCGCGAAGCGCATCACGTCACCGGAAGCCTGGTCGCCATCGCCGCCGCGCAAAAAAAGGGACTGGAAAAGCTCTCCCTGGCCGAAATGCAAACGGTCGAGCCGCGAATCACCAAGGATGTTTTCGCGGTTCTTGGGGTCGAAAACTCGGTGCGCAGCCGGATCAGTTTTGGCGGCACCGCGCCAAAGGCTGTGCGTGCGCAGGCCAAACGCTGGTTAAAACAGCTTCAAAAATAGGCCCCTCCTTCGAACCGGGCGGTAGATGTCCACAGCCCGCCCTTGTGCGCCGCAGCGCTCTGTATGATCCTCCCGCCATCGCAGGCCGAGACAGCCCGCTGGCACATGCCGCGGCGCCATTTTGCAGGGGTCACGCGGATGGACAAGGCATGGATCGATCTCATCGAGCTTGGACTTAAGTTTGTTGCTCTTTTCGGAGCGGGAATTTGGGCGTTTGCGGTCATCCGCCTGCTTCGCCAGGCTGACGGCGCCACTGTTTTTGCCAGGGGATTTGGCAGCCCGTATCCGTGAGCTAGAACTGCTGGCAAAATTACAGCCCGTCATAGCGGTTGACATACAGCCGACGATTGCCCGCGCCCCGGACGAAGATGGTTACATCATCACCGCCGTCGTCGAGCTTGCCAATCGCGGCAGCTTGCATACCAAAGTGAATTGGAAGGACGAACCGCCCGCGTTCCACGCGTGCCTTGCCCATTTCGATGCGGACGGAAGACCTAAATATGATCCGCCCGTGCGGTTTCGGGTTCCCTTAACCTCTAATCCCAAATCTGCCGCCATATCACAGATGATTCGCGCGGGGTCGACAGAGTCGATCCTGTTTGCATTCAAAGTCCAGGCGGCCGGGCTCTATTTGTTGTCGTTTCGTGGCGGCATCGATGGTGAGGAACGCGCCGAGGCGGAGCGGCTTGGCCTGCCCTTGCCGGAGGCGTGGACCGGGAACAAATATGTGTCGGTTGGCGGTTGACGTCACTGGGCGGCCGGGAAACTTGCGCGTGCCGTGACGCTCACTTCTTCTCCGCAGCCTCTAGCGGCGTTTGGGCTTGATGACCGCCTTGCAATGCGGGTGAAGGTGCTTGACGTGCCGCACCAGGCACCCGTGAATCTTATCGTGATCCGGAATGTCTTTGCCGCAAAAACGGAAAGCATCGTCGTGGCAGGCGTGCTGGGCGAGAGCGCTCGCAGTCCCCAAGAGCGAGAATAAAACCGCCGCGGCAGCGCATTTCAAAATGATCTTCATGTTGCTTAAAATCCTGGGTTCGTCGATGTCTGCACGCCGCAACTCGCTTGCGGACCAGGACATTGTCAAGCCCCCGCTTAGATTTCGTCCGTCCAGACCCGAAAACTGGTCAGCGTATTGGGTCCGAAGGTCGTCGTGATCGCCACATCGGCCGCGTCACGTCCCCTCGCAAGAAGCACCCTGCCGATGCGCGGCACATTATTGCGCGCGTCAAACGTGTACCATTTCCCGCCAAGATAGACTTCGAACCAGGCTGCGAAATCGCCCGGCGGAAAAGGCGGCGGCGTGCCGACGTCGCCGAGATAGCCCGTGCAATAACGGGCCGGAATGTTGAGGGCCCGGCAGAATGCGACCGCCAAATGCGCATAGTCACGGCAGACACCTTGCCCTTCTTGATAGGCCTCCGATGCCGTACGGGTCACTCGCGCGTGGTCGTACCCAAATGCTATGCGCTCATGCACATAATCGCAGATCGCCTGCACTCGCGCCCAGCCCGGCGCGGTCCCGCCAAACAAGCTCCAAGCCAGATCCAACAAACGGTCGCTATCGCAGAATCGGCTCGCGAGAAGAAACACGATGGCCTCTTCCGGAAGATTTTCCACCGCCACCGGGGCCGCGTCCACCGCGACTTCGTCAGGCAGGCCGGAATCCGTCACAATGGCGTCAGTGGAGAGGATCATATGACCTGCTGGAGCGAGAATCCGGCTGCACCAGTTGCCAAATCCGTCCCTGTAGCAAGAGATCGGAACCGGCGGCACGATCACGATATGATCCGGCGCCGCAAGGTCCGCCACGCGGGAGTAATGGATATTCAACATTCCGATCAGGGGAGTCGGTTGCGGAAATTCATATTGCAGTTCGTAGCCGACCCGAAGTTTCATTTGTGCTCTCCGCGAGAACTGGAGCCCGTCAATGGCTGAAAAGATTTGATTTGTGGATTGGGCGGCTGAACGTGGCGCCTCTTACTGCATCCATATCACTATCATGCCCAGTTTGCCGGGAATATTCATCGCGACAGCGGATTTCGAAAAAAGTCTTTGATCTGACGCATGCAAAACATTGCTACACGCGATAAACTTTCACACGGGAACTTTAGAGATCCTATAAACCTAAGCCCAAAGGGCGCCACTATGCACCAATCCCGCGTTGAACGATGAAGGCTCGGAAATGGTTCATATGAGTGGTCAAGGCTTCTTCCATCACCATCGTGCCGAGTCCAACGGCCGCCCAGAGGCGCGAGATACCGATATCGTCCTGTCGAACCAAATTCTCGCGGCAAGCCGCGCCGACGAAAAATCGATCCGATCGCAACTTCAAACTTCCCTGGAAGGGCTGGACCCAGCCGAAGCAGAAGTACGATTTGCGTCTACAGGACCAAACCTTATTGCCAAGGAAGGCCGCCCGAGCGTCATGCGGGAATTGTGGGGACGCGCTCGAAATCCCTTGAACGCCTTGCTGATCTCCCTCGCCATTGTTTCGTATTTTCTTGGTGACATAAGGGCGGCGGTTGTCATCGCGATCATGGTTGTCCTTGCGATCACAACGGCGTTCGTCCAGGAGCATCGCTCCAACGATGCTGCCGCGAAGCTGCGTGCCATGGTGAAGACGACCGCCAGTGTCAAGCGGCGTGGCGCGGCGGCCCGCACCGGTGAGGATCAATCCCACGGTTTCACCGAAATTGCGATCGAGCGGCTGGTGCCTGGCGATATTGTGCGGCTTTCGGCCGGCGACATGATCCCAGCCGATCTGCGTCTTATCAGCGCCAAGGATCTGTTTATCAATCAGTCGGCCCTGACCGGCGAGGCGATGCCATCGGAGAAATCGGCTTCTCCCTATAAGGATGAGATCCTTGATCCCTTCGACTTGCCAAATTTCTGTTTCATGGGTGGCAGCGTGGTTAGCGGCTTTGGCACCGGCGTCATCGTTCATACCGGCGGCAAAACCTATTTCGGACAGCTCGCCGACAAAATTGCCGGGCAGCGTGAGCTGACAAGCTTCGACAAGGGCGTCAATCGCTTCACCTGGCTGATGATCCGTTTCATCTTGGTCATGGTACCCTTGGTGCTGGTGATCAATGGCTTGACCAAAGGCGATTGGCTCGAAGCGCTTTTATTCGCGGTTGCCGTCGCGGTAGGGTTAACGCCAGAAATGTTGCCGATGATCGTTACCGTAAATCTCGCCAAGGGCGCAATCGCCATGTCGAAAAAGCGCGTGATCGTGAAGCGGCTCCATGCGATTCAGAATTTTGGCGCGATGGATGTTTTGTGCACCGACAAAACTGGTACCCTCACGCAAGACCGCATCATCCTCAAGCTGCATCTCGACATTCGCGGCAATGACAGCGAGCGTGTGCTGGAATTCGCCTATCTGAACAGCCATTACCAATCCGGCTTAAAAAACCTGCTGGACGTCGCGGTCCTTCAGCATGTCGAACTCGGCAAGAATCTTCACTTGCAGCATCAATATGAGAATATCGACGAAATTCCTTTCGACTTTCTGCGCCGGCGTCTTTCGGTCATTTTGTCGCGCGAAGATGGCAGCCATGTTTTAATCTGCAAGGGTGCTGTCGAGGAAGTCTTCTCGGTCTGCAAGCATTATGAACTCGGCGGCGAATTGGGAACCTTGGATGCAACCCATCTTAAGGCCGCGCAGGCGGAGACGGCAGAGCTCAACGAGGATGGTTTCCGCGTCGTCGCGATCGCCTATAAGGAAATCACCGATCTTAAGAAAAGCTATTCCGTCGAAGACGAGAGCGACTTAACTCTGCTCGGCTATATCGCTTTTCTCGACCCGCCAAAGGAGAGCGCCGGCGCCGCCATCGCCGCGCTCATGAAATCTGGCGTCGCGGTCAAGATTATCACCGGCGACAATGAAATCATCACCCGCAAGATTTGCCGCGAGGTCGGACTCGCGGTGGATCGCATCGTGCTTGGCCCAGAGATTGAACCCATGAGTGAGAGCGCCCTAGCTGAGCTTGCGGAAACCACTGCAGTCTTCGCCAAGGTCTCCCCGGCCCAAAAAGCGCGTGTGATCGGCGCCCTTCATTCCAAGGGCCATGTCGTCGGCTACATGGGCGACGGCATCAACGACAGCCCCGCGCTGAAAGCCGCCGATGTGGGAATCTCCGTCGATACCGCTGTCGATATCGCCAAGGAATCCGCTGACATCATCCTTCTCGAAAAAAGTCTGATGGTCCTTCAGGAAGGCGTAATCGAAGGGCGCAAGGTTTTTGGAAATATCACCAAATATATCAAGATGGGCGCGAGTTCGAACTTCGGCAATATGTTCAGCGTGCTCGGCGCCAGCATCTTCCTGCCTTTCCTGCCGATGCTGCCCATTCAGGTCCTCACTAACAATCTGCTCTATGATTTCTCGCAAACCGCGATCCCAACAGACAATGTCGACGAGGATTATCTTGCGGTCCCGCGCAAATGGGACATCGGCAATATTTTCAAATTCATGGTTTTCATCGGGCCGATCAGCTCGATCTTCGACTACGCGACTTTCTTCACCATGCTCTATGTCTTCGACAGTTGGAACAATCCATCCTTGTTCCAGACCGGCTGGTTCGTCGAATCCCTGCTGACGCAAACGCTGATTATCCACATCATCCGCACCGCGAAGATCCCTTTCCTGCAAAGCCGCGCCAGCGGCCCTCTCATCGCTACGTCGGTCATCATTTGTATGATCGGGATTGCACTGCCCTTTACACCTATCGGGCAGGCGTTGAAATTCACGCCATTGCCCGATCTTTATTGGTTTATTATCGCCGTTTTTCTGTTGACTTACGCGATCCTGACGCATTTGGTGAAAACTTGGTTTGTCCGCCGTTGGGGGATGTGACTCAGTTTAGACTTACTCCCTGCCTTCGCCTATAGTGGCGCTCCTTATGGAGCTTATTCGTGAAATCACCGCCCTCGAAACTCGCCGCCGCCCTTTTCCTCGTCACCCTTGCCCTGACCCTTGTCTCCTGCGGGCGGCGGGGCGCGCTCGAACCGCCGCCAGGTTCGCCCGCATTGAACGTGCCGCTCAGCGGAACGCCGGATGAAGAAACAACGCAGAACGTGGGTGGGCTGACGGGGCAAAATACGGCCAATTCCAGCGGCGCTGCGGCTCCGCCGCAGGCCGGAACGAAGCCAGCCGTGCCGCATGCGCCAAGACCCTTCCCGCTCGATCCTCTGCTTTAAGCACCCATGCATCATTTCATGATCAAGAACGGCGTCATGCACGCCGAGGATGTCGATCTCGCCAAGCTCGCGGCGGCAGTAGGCACGCCCTTCTATTGCTATTCGACTGCGACGCTCGTCCGTCATTACGAAGTGTTCGATTCGGCCTTTGCCACCATGCCGCATCTGATTTGCTATGCAGTGAAAGCCAATTCCAACCAGGCTGTTCTCAAGACATTGGCACGGCTCGGAGCGGGGATGGATGTCGTCTCGGAAGGGGAACTTCGCCGCGCCCTCGCGGCGGGTACCGCGCCAGACAAAATCACCTTTTCGGGGGTTGGCAAAACGCCGGCGGAAATGGCGTTCGCGCTCGACAGCGGAATTCTCTGTTTCAATGTGGAATCGGAGCCGGAGCTTTTCGCTTTATCGCAACTCGCCCAGAGCGCGAATCAGAGGGCGCGCATATCGCTCAGGGTCAACCCCGATGTCGATGCAAAAACGCATGCCAAGATCGCAACCGGTAAGGCCGAAAACAAATTCGGCATTCCGCTTGGCCGCGCCCGGGAAGTCTATGCGCACGCGGCTAAGCTGCCCGGAATCATGGTCACGGGAGTCGATATCCACATCGGATCGCAGATTACCGACCTCGCCCCGTTCGATGACGCCTTTGAAATGATCGCCGGTTTTGTCCGTGTGCTGCGCGGCGACGGTCACGCCCTTGATCATATCGATCTTGGCGGCGGTCTTGGAATTCCTTACGCGTCTTGGGAAGATCCGGAGAGCTACCATCCGGAGCGTTATGCGGAGATTGTCAAAGCAAGGCTTGCGCCGCTTGAGTGCAAACTGATCTTCGAACCGGGGCGGCTGATCGCCGGAAACGCCGGCATTCTGGTGACGAGCGTCCTTTTCGTGAAGCGGGGCGAGGCCAAAACCTTTGTTATCGTCGATGCCGCCATGAACGATTTGATGCGCCCAACTCTCTACGACGCGCATCATGAAGTGCTGCCCGTTCGCCCGGCAAGCCCTAGCCCAGAGATGACCGCCGATATCGTTGGCCCGGTTTGCGAAACCGGCGATTATCTCGCCCTTTCTCGAAAAATGGCTGAGCCCTCGCCTGGCGATCTTTTGGCGATCATGTCGGCTGGCGCTTACGGAGCGGTGCAGTCCGGAACCTACAATTCGCGGCTGCTTGTCCCAGAGGTTTTGGTGCATGGCAGCCAATATGCAATCGTTCGCCCGCGTAAAACTTACGAGGAATTGATCGATCTTGACAAAATTCCGGCTTGGTTGAGCTAGAAATAGCGTCGGCGCTGCGTGGCACTTGCCCTTGATCGTGCTAGCCTGCCGCCTCTGCGGGGGCAATGGCTCCGCTTTGTGTGGGATTTCCAAAAAGTTGCAGACTTTTTGGCTAAGATCGTGCGACAAAACCCGCTGATGCAGAAACGCCGTTCAACTTGCGGTGTTCGTTTTTCCCGGAGACCGGTTTGCTAACATTCGGACGCTGGAAGCGAATGCTCCAAGACGACCCGCCACCCGGCGGCGACGCGACGAATCCGCGGCTCGAAGAGCTTGTCTTTAGGGCCCGCGCCATCCTCCTGTTTGAGCGGATTTGGCGCCTCGTGCTGCCGCCGCTTATCGTCGCTGGAATCTTTGTTTGTGTGTCCTGGACCGGAGTATGGCTCGATGCACCGCATTGGGTGCGTGGCCTCGGCGTCCTCGCGCTTGCCGCAGGGGTCATTTTTGCTCTGCTTCCACTGCGCAATTTCCGGTTCCCCCCACGCCAGGAGGCACTGGTCCGGATCGACCGCGTATCGGGGCTTGCATCGCGCCCCGCAGCGGTGATCGACGACCGGCTCGGCAATGGGGTCAATGATCCGGCGACTCGAGCGCTGTGGAATTTGCATCGCCGCAGAGCGGAGCAGGCAGTGGCTTTGCTGCGAACGGGCGTCCCGTCGCCCCGCATGGTGGACGTCGACCGCTACGCATTGCGGGCAAGTATCTTCGTCGCATTGATCGCGACAGGCTTTGTCGCAGGCCCCGAAAGATATGCGCGCGTCGCGGCGGCATTTGATTGGCGGTTGGACTCCATGCAAGGCCATGGCTACCGGATGGATGCCTGGATCGATCCTCCCGCCTACACGGGAAAACCGCCGATCGTCTTGAGCCTTGGCGGGACCACGAGCCTGACCAGTTCAGAAAACCCGCAAAAAATCGAGGCGCCGAGCGGTTCGACTGTCGTCATTCACGCCCCCGGAGGCAATCTCGACATTGACGTCAAAGGTGCGCTCACCGCAAACCCACAAAGTAAAACCACTTCCGCCCCAGCAAGCTCCGGAGCCGCCCCAGCCAAGCCAACTGCGGGAATTTCGGGCGGCAAAGACGAAATCCGGCTGGTTCTGCGCGGCAACGCGGCGCTCAAACTTGGGTACGCCGGCAGGCCGCTCGGCGCGTTCGATATTCATGCGATTATGGACCTGCCTCCATCGATCGCCCTCACGGCCGTGCCTAAGTTCAATGCTCGCGGATCGCTAACGCTGAAATACAGTGTCGCCGACGATTATGGGGTCGCGAGCGCCGAGGTGAGTTTCGCCAAACCGGTGCTTCCAGGCGGGCGTTCAGCGCAGCGTTCGCTCGTCGATCCGCCCAAAATGGCGCTTCAGCTGCCGCCCGCACCAAGCCTCGCCGGCGAGGCCGACACCACCGCTGACCTTTCAGAACACCCATGGGCGGGCACGCGTGTCGAGATGACATTGGTCGCACGCGATGAAGGCGGCAATGAAGGCAAAAGTGATCCGGTCGAAATCACACTGCCGCAAAAGCCTTTCGTCAAGCCACTCGCGCGGGCGCTGGTCGAACAACGCCGCAATCTGATTCTGGCGCCGGATGACAAGGCGCGGGTGGCGAACGCGCTCGATGCCTTAATGATCGAGCCGGAAACCTTTGCGACCAGCACCGGCGTTTACCTCGGCTTGCGGGTGGCGTTCGACCAGATCAATACGGCGCGCAGCGACAGCGATCTTGTCGAGGCCGCCGATTATCTTTGGCAAATGGCGCTTCGTATCGAAAATGGCGATCTTTCGGAAGCGGAACGCGACCTTCGCGCCGCCGAACAACAATTGCGGGACGCCCTCCAGCGCAAAGCACCAGAGGATGAAATACGAAAACTGAGCGAAAATCTGCGCGCCGCGATGGACAAGTTCTTGCAAGAACTCGCGGCGCGGCAAAATAAGGAAAACAATCAAAACGACTCCGCATCGCTGCAGGGCAAGGGCCGCTCGATCAGCCCCCAGGACCTGCAAGCGATGCTCGACAAGATGCAGGACATGTTGCGTTCCGGCGACAGCGCGAGCGCTCAGAAAATGCTGGAGGCTCTGCAAGATATTCTCGAAAATTTGCGAATTGCGGGGCCGCGTAAGCCCAATCCTCATGCTCAGGAAATGACCCGCGCGCTCGATGAACTTGGTCGTATGAGCGAGGAACAGCAGCAATTGCGCGACGAAACCTATCAAAGCGGCCAGGGAGAGCGGCATAGGCAGCGTGAGGAACGCGGCCAGTTGGGGCTGCCGGGTGAACAAACCTTGGACGATTTTTTTAATCAAGGCGGCAGCGAGGACAGCGCCCAAGATCAAGTTGACAAGAATGATCGCGGGCAAGGCACCAGCCCAAAAACAGGCAAGGCGCCGCGTGCTGGACAAAACGGCGATCCCAGTCTCAGCAAACGTCAACAGGCGCTCCGCGAGCGGCTTGAAAATCTGCAAAAGCGCTTAGATGGAGCGGGAGCTGACGCCAATGGCCTCGATGGCGCGCACAATGCAATGCGCGAGGCGGAGAATGCGCTGGGGCAAGGTCCGGGCGGTTCGCGCGAGGCGGTGGACGCGCAGGGGCGTGCCGTTGAAGCTCTGCGCGAAGGCGCCCAAAAGCTGGCCGAAGCCATGCAGGGCAAGGGCGAAGGTGAGGGGGCCGAGGGCGAGGAGGGGCAAGGCGGGCAAGGCCAATTTGGCGCTGCCGGGGGCACCGACCCGCTGGGGCGTCCGAGCGGAAGCGAACGATCGTTCAATCCGAACGCGCGCTTCGATCCGATGGGCGTTCCTGCCGCCGAGCGCGCCCGGCGGGTCCTTGAGGAGCTCCGCCGCAGGCTCGGAGAGCCCATGCGGCCCCTTGAGGAAATGGACTATCTCAAACGTCTTTTGCGCCGCTATTGACCGCCCGCACGCCCGCTTGCCGCGCACCATGTTTTGTTGCCAAGGATAGGACCAAGATGCATTCCGCAACCAATCTGATTGTTGCAATAGGCGTCGGCGCGGTCACAGTCGTGCTTCTGCTCGGGCTCGCCAATATGCTGCGCGGCGGTAACTCCAATAGGTCGCAGCTGCTGATGCGCTGGCGGGTCGGCCTCCAGTTTGCCGTTATAGTGATTATCATGGGCATCTTGTGGTTCCGCGGCTAGGCACGATCTCAATGGACCAAGACGGTTCGAAGACGATTGCGTGAAGGATTGAGACGCCGCGCGCGGTTCGAGCATTGATATGGAGCGCCATGATTGTCCTGAGCAGAATCTATACGAGGACCGGAGACGACGGCACAACCGCGCTTGGCACTGGCGAGCGGCGCGGCAAGAACGATCTTAGGATCGAAGCCTATGGCACCATCGACGAGGCCAATTCGGCGATCGGGCTTGCCCGCGTTGCTACCGCTTCCGACGTGGTTTGTGCTAGGATCGACGCGATGCTGCTCTGTGTCCAGAACGATCTGTTCGACCTTGGCGCCGATCTTTGCGTACCGCTGAATGCAAGCGCCGATTCGGAATCGCTGCGTATCGTCCAATCGCAAGTCGATCGTCTGGAGCGCAAGATTGACGAACTCAATGCTGAACTTGCGCCCTTGCGGTCTTTCGTTCTACCGGGCGGCTCACCGGCGGCGGCGGCCCTGCACCTTGCCCGGACCATCACGCGGCGAGCGGAACGGCTCATGGTCGCCTTGGCGAGCACGCAGGGCGAAGTCGTCGGCGGCCCGGCGCTCAAATATGTCAACCGGCTTTCCGATTTCCTGTTTGTCGCGGCTCGCTATGCGAACGACAAAGGGCAAGCCGACATTCTCTGGGTTCCCGGCCAGAATCGTTGATGCAGCCTGAGGCCTCCCCGCAGACGAGCGCCATGTTGACTCCTTCACGGCTCGCTATTACCTAGCCAACGCTCAGGGCAAGGGCGTGACACAGCAGGCCTTCGAGAAGAGCATGGTCGAACACTCCGCTCCCGTAGAAACAGCGCGCTTCACTCTGAAGCGGTCATGGCCTAGAGTTTCTCCATGAAAATTCTCGTCCCCGTGAAGCGGGTCATCGATTACAATGTCAAGATCAGGGTAAAGCCCGACGGTTCTGGCGTTGATCTCGCCAACGTCAAAATGTCGATGAACCCTTTTGACGAGATCGCCGTTGAAGAGGCCTTGCGGCTGAAGGAAGCAGGCAAAGCCAGCGAAGTGATCGTCGTGTCGATCGGTCCCGCCCAGGCCGCCGAAACGATCCGCAGCGGCCTCTCAATGGGCGCCGATCGTGGCATTCATATCAAGGTAGAGCAGACGGTCGAGCCCCTCGCTGTCGCCAAGCTCTTGAAAGCGGTCGCGCTCAAAGAGGAGCCTTTTCTGATTATCCTTGGCAAGCAAGCGATCGATGACGATTGCAATCAGACTGGCCAGATGCTCGCGGCGCTGTTGGGCTGGGGACAGGGCACATTCGCGTCTAAAGTCTCCGTTGGCGACGGCGAGGTGGATGTCACCCGCGAGGTCGACGGCGGCTTGCAAACCGTCAGCCTCAAACTCCCGGCCATCGTGACAACAGATCTTCGCCTCAACGAACCGCGTTACGCTTCGCTGCCAAATATCATGAAAGCCAAAAAGAAGGTCATTGAGGAGAAGACGCCCGGGGATTTCGGCATCGATGTCGCTCCGCGTCTCAAGATTTTGACCACCACCGCGCCGCAAACGCGCAAGGCGGGAGTCAAAGTCGCCACCGCCGCCGAGCTTGTCGCGCGGCTCAAGGAAGCCGGGGTGATTTGATGGCGGTCTTGCTTCTCGCCGAGATTTCGAACGGCGGCCTCAATGAGTCAACAGCCAAGGCATTGACCGCGGCCAAGGCATTGAATGAACCTATTCATATCCTCGCCGCCGGCGATAATGTGGAGGCTGCAGCCCATGCCGCCGCCAGCCTCGACGGCGTTGAAAAAGTCTTGCTGGCGGATGCGCCCCTCTATGCTCATCAATTGGCTGAGCCGCTCGCCGCGCTTCTCGTGCAATTGGCGGAAAATTATTCGGCGGTTGTCGCCGCCGCGACCTCGACCGGGAAAAACGTCATGCCCAGGGTCGCGGCGCTCCTCGACGTGATGCAAATTTCCGAAATTATCAAGGTCAAGGCGCCGGATATTTTCGAGCGGCCGATCTATGCCGGAAACGCGATCGAAACGGTGCAATCCACGGATTTGAAAAAAGTCATTACGGTGCGGACCGCCGCGTTTCAGCCAACAGGCAACGGTTCAAAAGCTCCGGTCGAATCCCTCGCCATCTCCGCCGCTCCGGAGGTTTCGCGTTTCAAGGATGAAACACTCGTCACATCCGAACGCCCCGAACTCGGCTCGGCCAAGATCATCATATCCGGCGGGCGCGGCATGCAGAGCGCGGAGAATTTCAAGGCCCTGATCGAACCCATCGCGGACAAGCTTGGCGCGGCGATGGGCGCCTCGCGCGCCGCGGTCGATGCGGGTTACGCGCCCAATGATTGGCAAGTCGGCCAGACCGGCAAGGTGGTCGCGCCCAGTCTCTATATCGCCGTCGGCATCTCCGGCGCGATCCAGCATTTGGCCGGAATGAAGGATTCAAAAATTATCGTCGCCATCAACAAGGATGAAGAAGCACCGATTTTCCAAATCGCGGATTATGGTCTCGTCGGCGATCTCTTCGCCATCCTGCCGTCATTGAATGAGGAGCTTGCCAAACTGGGCCGATAAAGCCTTCCTGAGCGGCGTCCCTTGGCGTGGCGGGCCTTTGCCTTGGCCCATCAGGGTTCTGGAACTTGTTCGGTTCTATGGATATGTTTGCGTGTTTGGTCTAGAAGTCGCACGAGTTTATGTGGCCGCTCCGCGGCGGCTGGTGCGTTACGTCAATCCGCGTTACGTCATGCCGACAAATCTTCCTGCTTGATTTTGATTGGACAATTGAAATGGACATCAAAAAAATGGGCGTGATCGGGGCCGGCCAAATGGGCACCGGCATCGCCCAGATTTGCGCGCTGGCGGGGATCGAGGTCACGCTCAACGATATTTCGGAAGCGCGCATCAATGCCGGTCTCGCCACCATCGCCGGAAACCTTGCGCGCCAGCTCGATCGCCAGCAACTCGACGCATCGGCACGCGACGCAGCCTTGAACAGGATTACTCCCGCTCTCGACTTCGACGCCTTCGGCGATAGCGATCTTGTGATCGAAGCCGCCGCCGAGAACGAGGAAGTCAAGCGGAAGATTTTTTCGCGGTTGTGCCCCTCGCTGAAGCCCAACGCGATTTTGGCAACGAATACGTCGTCGATTTCGATCACACGGCTTGCTTCGGTCTCCGACCGGCCGGAGAAATTTATCGGCATTCATTTCATGAATCCGGTGCCCCGCATGCAGCTTGTCGAATTGATTCGCGGCATCGTAACCGAAAACACGACATTCGATACCGCCAAGGCACTGATCGCCAGGCTCGGCAAAACGTTCACCGTGTCGGAAGATTTTCCTGGTTTCATCGTCAATCGCATTCTGCTGCCGATGATCAACGAAGCAATCTACACGCTCTATGAGGGCGTGGGATCGGTCGAATCGATCGACACCGCGATGCGGCTCGGCGCCAATCATCCCATGGGACCGCTGCAGCTCGCCGATTTCATCGGCCTCGACACGGTGTTGTCGGTCATGCAAGTGCTGCACGATGGCCTGGCGGATTCGAAATACCGGCCCTGCCCCCTGCTCGTGAAATATGTCGAAGCGGGTTGGCTCGGGCGCAAGACCCAGCGGGGATTTTACGATTATCGCAGCGGCACGCCAATTCCGACGCGCTAAATTCTTCCGGCGTGAAACAGCCGTCTCACGGGTCCTTCACACGCTTGTCATCGGGGCCGTGGAATGTAACATTTTGAAAGGGCTAGCGTTTGATTCGCAGGAGAGATATGAGTTTCGAGGGGTCATAGCAGGAGGTTGCGGCGTTGCCGCCGGCGGGCAGCGCCGAGGCGAGGTATGACGTGACGATTCATTCCCAACCCAGGGTCTCACCCGAGGCGTGTCCGGCCCTTGTGCTCAACGCCGACTTCCGGCCGTTGAGTTACTATCCGCTCTCGCTTTGGTCCTGGCAGGATTCGATCAAGGCGGTGTTTCTCGACAGGGTGAACATCGTTTCGAACTACGACAAGACGGTCCGAAGTCCGAGCTTCGAAATCCGTCTCCCCTCGGTGGTTTCGCTAAAAAGCTACGTAAAACCCTCCCGGCACCCCGCCTTCACCCGCTTCAACGTCTTTCTTCGCGACCGTTTCAGCTGCCAATATTGCGGCTCCCGCGAGGATCTGACCTTTGACCATGTCGTCCCCCGCTCGAAGGGGGGCACCACCACTTGGAAAAATGTGGTCGCCGCCTGTTCCTGCTGCAATTTGCGCAAGGGCGACCTGCTGCCCGCCGAGGCCAGGATGTGGCCCGAGCGGACGCCCTATCAGCCAAGCGTCAACGATCTGCACCAGAACGGCCGCCAGTTTCCGCCGAATTATCTGCATGAAAGCTGGATGGACTATCTCTATTGGGATTCGGTCTTGGAGCCGTAATCTTATACGATAAGTGCTCACGCAGAGCCTATACTGCGGCACACCTTGCAGTGTGCCGCTAGGCCTTAGACGGGCTTCATTTTTTTACGGCACTGGGCGCCGCAATTGGTACCGGGAGGGTGCTCACCACGGTCGCTGGAAGGGTGCCCGATGCGCACGCGTGGCCGAGGCCGGCCCCTGTGGTCCGTGGAACGATCGTCGGGTTCAGCATCTTGGTGAGATCAACAACCGCTAGCGTCGTCGCGCCTCCATTAGCAAGTAACGCGATTGCGTCTTTTGCACCGTTAGGGCTCTGATACGCCGTCACCGTATGCGGATCCAAGCCATTCTGGAAGGGGGCCGGAATGTTGCATGTCACCCAGTCGGTGATCGCCGGCGTCCCGGAACCCGATGTCGTGGGAAGCTTGATTGCGGTGATCGCACTCCCGCCGAACTCTCCGGACACAATGCCAACATGGGTTCCCTGCGCCACCGCGATGGCGCTTGCTGCTGCGGACAAAAAGGATTCCGTCAGAATCTGCACCTGTGAAGGCGCTATCCATGTGCCAGCGGGGGAACCCGCTGTGAACTTCGCCTGAGTTAAATCGGCGAGGTATACGTTAGATACGCCGCCATCTTCGTAAGGTGCCAGCGCGATTCCAGTGGAGCAATCCTCGCCCGCGGAATCGGCTTCACCATTCGGAGGGATCGGATTTTCGAAAAACTTCGGCGCAGTGGAGGTCGCGATGTTGACGATCTCAAAATTATTGCTCTCGGAAGGGGATAGAAGCAGGTTTCGGCTTGGATCAATCAAGGGGTCTTCTGATATCTGCTTCGCCGGCGATTGTGAATTAAAGGCTGGCTCGAAAGTTTGCGTAGCGAGATTGAGAAACTGAAAACCACCCGCGCCCGAAATACTCAGTCCAATGAGCGCCTTATTATGCACTGCGTCTATGGCAACGCCGCAATTGGTGCAGCTTCCGCCAGAAAAACCGATTGTTCCAGTCCCAGAACTGGTGACAGTTTTACTGAGGGTCGTGCCAGTGAGAATATAAACGTCAGGGTTATTCGCCGAGCACACCGTTTGGCCTGTTGTCGGGTTCGAAGCGCAAGAGTTCACCACGTTGGGGGTAGAAACCAGCGTAGGGGTAATGGAACTACCTTCGACGTTCAGTACCCCAATCCCGGTCGTGCCACCGCTCCAGCTACCCTTTGGAACATAAGCGACAACGCTCGTCCCTTTGACCAGCACGGTCAACGAACTTGACGGCTGGCACGATCCCTGGGGTACCGGATTGGTACAAGGCTTAAGCCCGCAATTGGGACCCGCGGCGAAGGCACCACTCGTTGATAACGCACCGCCTGCTAAAAACGACGCCATAAGCAAAGCGCTGGCGGCAATTGAATGACCGGCTGTTTTCATTTTTTCCTCCCTCAACATATTTGAATATAGATGAGTGACGTTTTGTCACTATTATCAATATAACGCGTCTGAAATGGCAAATCCCAATCACTCGATCACGATCAGCCTTCATAACTTATTATATACCTTAGCTTGCGAAAAACAATCAGCTCAGTTCCGTTGCGAGCCTGCGCATGAAGGCTATGCACATCTCGATTTGCGCGATGTCGATATATTCGTCTGGCTGATGCGCTTGATCGATCGAGCCGGGACCGCATACGACCGTCGGAACATGGGCCAATTGGAATTGGCCTGCTTCGGACGCGTAAGGGACGGTAATTGTGTGGTTCGACCGCGCGAGTTTCAGCGCCAAACTCTCAGCGACCGAGCCGCTTTCCGGCTTGAGGCCTGGAACCTCGACCTCGGTCACGGTTTCAACAAAAGCATCCGCTGCGTAGCGCGTCAGTTTTGGCGTCACGACCTGTGCCGCGTAATCCTCAAGATGCTGGAGCGCAAGATTTTGCGCAACCCCGGGCAGCGCACGGAATTCCCAACGGAACTCGCAAAGCTTGGCCATGATATTCCGCGCAGTCCCGCCATGAATCGTACCGACGTGAATGGTGGATGCCGGAGGATCGAAGCGCCCAGAGGGATCGCCTGCTGCCACAAGTTCATCGGCAAAGCGATAAAGTCCGGTGACAAGATCGCAAGCCGCCTCCACAGCGCTCGCTCCAAGATAGGGTTTCGACGAATGCGCCGCATGGCCATGCACGATAGTGGTGTAACCCGCGACGCTTTTGTGCGCATCCGCCACCTGCATCAAGGTCGGCTCACCGACGAGAACAGCACCGGGACGCGGCAAATCCGTGCCAAACCGCGCGATGGTATCGAGCGGCCCCCGGCATGTCGTTTCCTCGTCATAGCTCAACAGAATGTGGATCGGGTGGACGAGACGCGCGTTCAAAAATTCCGGAATCATCGCAAGACAGATGGCATCGAAACCCTTCATGTCACAGGCTCCGCGGCCATAGAGGCGCCCGGCCTCGCGGCGCAGTTTGAAGGGATCGCTTGTCCAGGCTTGACCCGCCACCGGGACGACATCGGTGTGCCCGGAGAGGACGACGCCACCCTCCTGGTTTGGCCCTATGGTGGCAAAGAGCGCGGCTTTGTCGCCCGTTGGATTGGGAATTTTCACATAGGCAATGCCGAGGGATTTTAAATACTCCTCGACGAAAGCAATGAGCTCAAGATTGGATTTGGAACTTTCCGTATCGAACCCGATAAGGTGCTCGAGCATGTCGAGCGCCGCATCCCGTCTTGCCGTGGCAGAGTTGCTGTCTAAATTCATGAGCGGCGGGTTCGCCGGTCCTTAACGGTAAAGCGGAGCGCGAACAGGCGCGGGATCAGTTGAGAACCCGCCGGGCGAATGGAGAATCCAGCGAGAAGACGGGTATCTCCGCCTCGAAAACATCGCCCTTCTCATTCACCATGCGATAGGTGCCCGTCATAATGCCGGTCGGTGTCGTCATATTGGTTCCCGAGGTGTAGCGAAAGGTCTCACCCGGCCGCAAAACTGGCTGTTCGCCGACAACACCCGCGCCTTTTACTTCCTCGAGCTTCCCGTTGCCATCGGTAATCTTCCAATGGCGGGCAGTGAGCTGCACGGTCATGCTTCCCTTGTTGGCAATCTCAACGGTGTAGGCCCACCAGTATGAGGCCTCGTCGGCGTCGGACCGCTCCGGCACAAACTCAGGAAGAACCGTGATCTCGATGTCATGGGTAAGGGTGCTGTACATGGGCGTGATCTTACAAACGAACGGCGTGGCGGGTGTCGATTATCCACACCTTAGCACAGCAATGTGCAACAGGAAAAGTGCCTGTCTCATGCTGCGGCGCAACGGAACGGACCGCGAAATTTTCAGCCGGCGCAGGCAGCAAGGGCCGCATCAAGCCGCGCGGCGGGAACCGGCACAAGGAGCGGTCCCTGCGTCCAGATGAGCATCGCGCGCACCGTCTTGTTTGGCCAGATTGGAGACAGAACCGCACGATAGAGGGCAAGCTGGGTCAGATACCCGGCAGGGGTGTCGTCCGGCTTGCAAGGTGTGCCGGTCTTGTAATCCGCGATCAGAATTTCGAGGGCATCCTCGCCGATGCGGTCCACTTGCCCCGCGACATCGATCACTCTCCGGCCGATTGTAATTCTTCCTGAGATCGGAACTTCCGCTTTCGATCTTGGCCCGAACAAACCAGCAAGGTCCGGCGTGTCGATCACCTTCAGTACTTCATCGGCAAGATCTTGGCGCGCTGTATCGTCGAGGAAAGCCGCCCGGACGGCAAGGAAAGTCAGCGCGGCATCGCGCCGGGAAAACGGGGCAATGCCAGGCAGAGATTGCAACAATAGATGAATCAAACGGCCCCGGCGCAAGACATCTCGCCTGGTTTTCGTCATGTTTGGGCTGCCGCCCTGGCCCGCCGGGACGAACACATTCGAGGGCGCGACCGGCAACGGCGCGCTGACCTCGCCGCGAACGGCGCGGCCGAGCCAATCTGGGCGGACTACAGGCGCCGCGGCGGTCTCGCCGTCCGGCGGCACGGCCGCACCTGCGCCGCTTTGCGCAAAGGTGAGGCGCAGAATTTCTTCCTCGCCGTTCCAGAACGCTGGCACCCTCACAAGCCCCGCTTCACCCGTGAAAGCCGCCTCGATCATCCCGGCCCAGCAGCCGGCGGCTTGCTTCTGTTCTCCGCGAAACCCCGCGATATAAAGGCGCTCCTCGGCACGGGTTAAAGCGACATAGAGGAGCCGCCTGTATTCCTCCATGGCATCTTCGCGAGCCCCCGCGCGCGCGGCCGCGATCAATTCGCAATCATGGTTCTTCCCTGGCGACCAGGCGATGGTCTCCTCCCCAGGCACATGTGTGCCAAGCTTGAAAATTCTTGGATCGTGGCGGGGCGAGGGTACGGCGCAGGTATCCGGGAGAAACACGATTTTAGCTTCAAGGCCCTTGGCGGCGTGGACGGTCATCACCCGCACCGCATCGCCGCCAGTTTCCATATCGCGCTTGATCGAATATTCGATGCCAGCGAAATCGTTGAGGAAAGCCGCGAGCGACGCCGCCGCACTGCCTTCATGTTTGATGGCCAGATTGAGAAATTCGTCGATCGCGTCTCCAGCTTCCTGGCCGAGCCGCGCTTCAATATCACGGCGTCCGCCGTCGGCACCCAGAAGAGCCGCGTAAAAAACAAAAGGGCCGCCGCCCGCCCGCCCCCGCCACACCGCGAGCTTTTTGGCTGCCGCCGCATATCTTGGATCAGCGGAGGCTTGTAGCGCATCGAAAAGGCTTGCGGTCCGGCCTGGCGCTAGCGCAATGAGATCGTCATCGTCGAGCCCGATGAGCGGCGATTTCAGCACGCAGGCGAGTGTCAGATCGTCCTGTGGCAGCAAGCTCGCGCGTCCGGCCGCGATGAGATCCATGACGGCGATATGTTGCGCGAGTTCAAGCCTGTCGGCGCCGGCCGTTTGAATGTGATTTTTCTTCAAGGCCCGGATCATGGCCTCGAAAAAAGGCCCGCGCGTGCGAACGAGAATGAGAATGTCGCCGGGCCGAACCCGCCGCCTCTCCAAGGTTCCACTCTCATGCACGAACTCCCCGGAGCCCGGCGCGATGAGCTGCGCGATCTTTTGGGCGATCCGCTGGGCCACGAGATTGGCTGGATCTTGCTCATCGAGCAGATCAAGCGGAAGGGTCCATTCTCGAGGATGCTCGTTGGCTCGCGGCGTGACGAGCGGCCAGACTTCAAGGAGCGCGGGCAATTCATGTTTCAATGCCTGGTGCGGCCTCCAAACATCTTTCTCTGCGACAACTCCGCTCCTGTGCTCGCCATGCTCAAACACCTTGTCGATCGCTGCAAGAATACCAGGCGCGGAGCGGAAGGATGCGTTGAGGGGAACGCTCAGAAAACCTTGGCCTCCATCCGTAAACCGTTTGCCGAATGTCCGCCGCATCTCATTGAACATCTGGGGGGCAGCACCTTGAAACGAAAAGATCGATTGCTTTTCGTCGCCAACCGCGAAGAAGGTCCGCGGGGCGCGGCTTTGCCCCTCCCCGGCCGCGAAATCGCCGGTTAGCTCCTGGAGAATTTTCCATTGCGCCTCGCTCGTATCCTGTGCCTCATCGATCAGCACATGGTCTATCCCGGAATCCAGTTTATAGAGCACCCAGCGCGCTTCCGAGCGCTCGAGCAACGCTAACGTCTTGCCGATGAGATCGTCGAAATCGAGGAGTCCGCGAGTCGCTTTCTCCTCGCCGTATCGCTTGAATATTTCGGCCGCGATCTCGATCAGCGCGCGCGTGCGCTCAAGGGTTGCGGCGGCCTTGCGTTCCTCGCGAAGCGCATCGAGACGTCCTTGCTCGGCGAATAACTCAGCCGCAAGTTGGGGATGCCGCAGGTTAATGGCCTTGGTTACGACAGAGTCGCGAGGAGTACCTTTGCCCTGCTCGGTGAAAAAGATTGCGAGATAGGACTCAAGACATTCCCGAAGCTCATATTCGGACGGCCGCGACCGGCACGCCGATTCCGCTTGCAAGAATAGCTTTCCCATTTTCCGATCATTCGCACTTCCTTGTTCTAGGATCGCCGCGATGCTTTGCCAGCTTTCCGGTGCCATGCCACCTTCAACCATCTCCCGCTCAATGCAAAAACAATCGCGGCCCTCGGCCAGATCTAAGGTACGGCGCAAAATTTCGGCGGGATCCTGCAGCCAGCGGGGCTGTGAAATGGCGCTCTGCCGCATCGCTTCCTTGATAAGGCCGTCAAAACCATCCGGGCCGCATTCGTCATTGAGCCGTTCGAGAGCGGCGCCAAGTACGCCTTTGCCGGACATTGCCTCAGCGAGTACCCCCCGCCGGGCGCGCTGCAATACGTCCGCTTGGCCTTGCTCGTCCAGCACCTCAAAACGAGCCGGAACATTGGCTTCGAACGGAAACAAATGCAGCAGCCGTTCACAAAAGGCGTGGATCGTTTGGATCTTTAATCCACCCGGCGTCTCGAGCGTCCGCGCGAAAAGCTTACGCGCCGCGAGCAAGGCGCCGCTGGCCGGCTCCGGCGCCCCCACCTTGATGATTTCCGCGCTGAGATCGCCGTCGGCAAGTTGGGTCCATTTCGCCAGCTTATCGAAGACGCCCGAAGCCATATTCGCGGCGGCGGCCTTGGTGAAAGTCAGGCAGAGAAGTTTCGAGGGGGCAACGCCTTGCAGCAGAAGCCGGATCACACGGCTGGCGAGCACATGGGTCTTGCCCGAACCGGCATTGGCGGAAACCCACACGGACTGGTCTGGATTGGAGGCGCTGTGCTGCCTGCGAAGAGTCTCTTGCGGGATATCGTAGGAGGCCATTACGCACCATTCTCCTCGGCCTCATCGCCCCGCGACCATTCCTTCACGCGAGCAAGATGGTCGTAGGCGTTATAACGTTTTGCATATTTCGGGAACGGACGCGGCGGATAGGGTGTCGCGGGATTGCGGAACTGATTTAGAAGATCAACGAGACCGCGAAAATGATCGTCCGAGACGTCCATAAAGCTCTTTTGCATTACATTGGCTTTGACATTGGCAAACGAAACGGCCCTTTCCTGGCCCCCCAGAGCGCCGCCGAGTTTTAAATAAAGTGCCTCGAGTGTCTCGCTCTTTTGGCCGGGATCGAAGGCTCCGCGAAGCCACATCGCCGCTTCCAAGGTCATCTGCGGCGCAAAGCCCACAAAAACTTCACCATTTCCGGGCGGCGCGCCGGTTTTATAATCGACGAGGGTCCCCGTTCCATCAATGTTCAGTTCGATCCGGTCCGCCCGCGCCGCCAGCAGAAACTTTGAACCATCGGCAAGACCAATATCGAGTTCGCCCTCGGCCTCGATTTTAATCGTCTTAATCCGATCGCGGCGTCTTGCTTCGAACCCGAGATAGAAATCGATCATCTTTTCGAGCCGCGGCAATTGGAGCGCCACGAAATCCGCGTCTTGCAATTGCGGCGCGAGCGCTTCGCGCAGAATGGTGGCGAGCATTTCGCGGGCACCTGACGGCAGAGGCCCACAGGGGTAACCTTTGACAAATCGCTCCAGCGTAGAATGGACCGCGCTGCCAACTTCGGCCACGCCCGACGCGCCTCCGAGAGGATCGAGCTGCTTCAGACGCAGAATTTTTTCGGCATAAATGGCGTAGGGGTCGCGCCGCAATGTCTCGATTTGGGTGACGCTGAGGCGCTTCGGACGCAGCGCGAGCGGTGGTCTCGGCAGCGGCCTGCCGCTTGGTTGCGGATCAAAATTTGGCCGATCGATGGCTTCCGCAAGGCGCAGATAAACCTCTCCGCGTTTGCGGCACATCTCCCACGCAGAGCCGCCAAGCGCCGCCATACGCTGCAGAAACCTGGATGCCACGGTAGGGGCGCCATCGCGTTTGCGGGCGCGGCTTAAAATCACCCGCCGGTTGCCCATGGCTTGCACGAAATCATGCGCTGTTTGGCCGAGTTTGCGCTCAGGCGGCGTGAGCCCTAGAGCGGCGCGCATCGGGCGATTGAGAAAAGCATCGGTGCGCGCTTGCGGCGGCCACACCGTTTCGTCGAGGCCGCCCAGCAAAAGGACATCGGCTTGGATGAGGCGTGCTTCGAGGAGGCCGAGGATTTGTAGGCGTGGATGCGTTTGTCCAGAGTCTCGCAGGATGACTTCGCCCGCAACCGATGCGAAAAAGAGATCGTAGGATTCAATGTCAAAAATCATGCGATCGGACGCATTTTGCGCCAGTTCATCGAAGAGCATGTCCAAGGCCTCGCGCGCCTCGCCGGCGCTATCGTCCTCGCCGCTGGCGATGGCCTCGATCGTTGCACGATGCGCCGTCACCCACTGGTCCAATGCGGCATGCCCGCGCAAATTCAGAAGCGGCGCGAATTGAATGCCTAGCCGCACCAAAAAATCTTGCAGATCTTCCCATTCATTTTCGGAAATTTGCTGCTTAGAGGGATGCGCGAAATGGCTGCTCGCGTCTTGCCGTGCGCGTGCGATCAAGGCAGCCGGTTCGCCCGCAATGCTCCCGGCAAGACCGCCCGCGGCATGAAGCGAACGCAATAGACCGGTTTCAAGAAGTGCCGCTCGCCTTTCAACATCCGCGCGGGAAAGCCCGAGCCGCAACAGTGGATGCGCGAACAATGCGGCAAGGTCCGGCGCCGCCATTTCACTGGCGGCGCAGGCGCTAGCGAGCCGCGCGAGGACACCGATCGGGCTCGCGCCGAGGGATTCACCAGCAGAATCATTTGCCACAACATCCCAGCGCAGCAATTCCGCGCCCACCCGCCGCGCGAGCGTGCGATCCGGCGTGACGAGCGCCGCGGTGCTGCCCGGTGTTTCCAGGACTTCCCGCATGGCAATAGCGAGGGCGAGGGCCTCCTCGCGTTCATCGCGGGCCTCGATCAAACTGACGTCTTGCAGCGCCGCCGCAAGTTCGTTGGCCCCGGCGGTTCCCCGATAGGTGATCCACTCGCCTGTCGCCTCCGCCGGCCGCAAAGCCTCCGATAAGAATTTGCCGCGCATGACAAGATTTGGCGTGGCCTCGCCAAGGTTCACAACATCATCACGCGGCACCTGGAGAATGCGAAGGAGACGGCGTAGCGCGGCTTGCGGATGCGTGTAGGATGCCTCTGCATCCTCTCTGGACCCGTCCGGGATCAACGCCCATGCCTCGGCGTCGAGATCCTGATCAAGTCCACGTAGAACGACAGCGCCCCTTGGCGCACGCGCGATGGCCGCGAGCAGCCGCGCCGTCGTGCTCTGCGATCCGGTTGAGCCGATCGCGATCACGGGCCCGGTCACGGCGCCTGTTTGCAAGCGGCGGCATTGCGCCTCGATGAACCCGACCTGCCGCTTGGCCTTATCCACAAGTCCGCGATCGGCGAGTATCTTCGGCCATTCCATGATCGCGATATTGAGGAAATCGAGAGTGATGTGCCAATAGGAATCGAACTCCGGCAAGACCAGCGGATCGAGCTTTATCCAGGCCACGTCCTCGATGATCAATTCGTCGATGAGGCTGGCGAGTTCGCCAGCCAAATGCCAGGCATCGGCGGGGGTCGCCGCGACAAGAAAAGACTCCCGCGTGTCATACTCATATTTGCCTTGTGCGCCGACCGAAACGATCGCGTGGCGCATGGCCTGTGCCCATGCGAGGATAAGCCCCGCAAGCCGCATCCGCCGTTCGATTTCGCCCGCCGCCTCGGGAAGCCCCGGCTCAAGAGAGGACCCAAATCCCGTATCGTCGATCGACAGGCCCGGTTCGGACTCGTCGAGCGCGCCAAGCGGCAGGATGCGCGGCAACAGCAGCGAATGGCAGCCGGTCGCGCGAGCGAGTTCAACCGCGAGTGCGCGGGCGGCGCGGCGCGTCGGCACGTGGATCGTGGCGTCCGCCATTTCGAGAGGATCGAGGTTTTTTGAAAATCCCTCGACAACGCGGCCGTCAAAAAGTGAATTGACGAAGGTTTGCAGAAATGGCGCGCCGGAGGCGATCGTAAAGACGTTCGCGCGTTGCATGACTCTTCCGGCAAAAGTTCAAAGGATCAGCGAAACATACTGGGCTCTCTGACGGGTATCCTACACTGTCAGGAAATCATATCCAAAACCCGTCAAGCAAAGCGCCAGGAAGGTGCGCGGGCATTGCACGCGGCCACGCCGAACTATTCAAGGAAGACGGCGAGATTCTCCAAAGATGATCTGGAGCCCGTTTCATTGTCTTCAGGCTTAATGCCTGCCGGTATGTCCTCGCAGAGGAGCGTGATTTCAGTTCCTTCGTCGGTGACGGCAAAGCTCGTGGTGATTGTCATCTCGCGTCGAAGACGTGCATCTGACCCTTCATACCAACTGGTGCTCGCCATGCCGCCACCGCGTCCGGGTCAAGGCAGGCTTGATTGACGGCCTGGCGCGGCGCCATGATCACTTTTGACACCCGCGTGCTTTTTGGCTTGGGGGATGGTTCCGTCATATTGCCGATTTCCTCGCGGGGCTTGGTTCGCCCACATCGCACTTGCAAATCAAGCCAAAGCAAAAGCCAATCCTTGCTGGTGCTGCGAGAGAACGCTTGCCATCAGCAATATTAATATTGATTTTATAGGTTTTCTGCAATCAGCCCTAGCGAGCATGCAGCAGTTTGACGGGCAACGAACCAAGCGTCGAAGTCCCGCAACGCACAATTTCCTCAAGCTTATTGCTCCGACTGGTGCTCGTTCCCACGCAGCCAGCCGTTGGAATTTCCTGGCGAATGACGGATGTCTGCCTGATCGACCGCTCAACGTTGGACAAGGCGGTTGACGGAAAGGCTTCCAGGAGAGACGTTGGGGTAAACTCTCGGATCATTCACAGGGAGGCTAGGGATGGAACTCGAGCGCACGGTGGGGCTGACGTCGGATGGCGCGGTGTGGCTGCCGGAGCGGCGCACCGCAGTCCGCTCCATACTGCTCAAGCTCGCGGCCATGGGAGTCCAGGTGCCGCTTGACACCGGCGACCAGGATTTGTTCCATCTGGCAGGCGATCTTTTTGCCCGCTATCGCGAGCAGGCCCGGCTACTCTCCGAGCATCTGTGCCCTGCTGACCGGAGAATCCAAAACTATATCGACGGGCTGCTGACGTCTGCCGGCTTTGCTGAGCCCGTGCGCCTTCCCGGAGAAACATTCATTCTAGATCACTACGGGTTCGCGCGTGAGCTTTCGCTGCCTATGGACGCCGACTCGTGGCACAATGAGCTGGTGTCGAGTTATCGCCTCGACAACGGTGTGCTCCACAACCCGGTCAACGATCGCCGAACTACCAAGGGCGTATTTCACGTGGCCGATGGCGGACTCCCCATTCCCGCAGACAAGATACGTGTGCCGCTAACGGCATTCGTGCGGCTGCTGCAGGAGGCGTTGCGGCCCCCGGCCGAGCTCAAGCGCCTGCCGTTCACGGCGAACTGGCCGAAGCCCGTTGAAACCATGGTATCGCTCCTGCTGCGGCCGGTCGTGTGTCCCGCAGTCCCGAAATTCACGCCGGAAAAGCGCATGGAAGTGCGATTCTTCGTGCCCGGTGGGCTCGTTTCCAATCTGGACTTTATCGAGAGCATCTTCGGCAACGCGGGCGACCCCTACCTCCCCGCACACGACGCCGCGCTCGACGTCGACGGTTGGACCGGGCACAGCGGCTGCGTGATCCTCGCGCCCCATCTCACCAGCCTGCGCAAGAAAGACCTCGGCCTGCCCCATGTGAGCCTCGCCAGCGAGGCTGAGTACGCGGCGGGGATGTGTTGGGAAGCGGAGAGCGAACTGTACAACAACGGCAGCCCATTCAAGGTCACGTCACGCAGCATCCAAGGCGTCATGGTGACGATTCTTGCCGATAACTACTTCGGGTATTGCAAGAAGGAGGTCAAGACTCAGATCGGCTACAGTGCGAACCTGTTCGGCATGGCAGAGGAGGAGCACGCGGGCGGTGCGCTGGCCTTCGCGACCTTCAATCTTGGCGACCGCTTCGTCCCCGATCACGTCCGGGTGGTGAGCGCCGGCCACAAATTCACCGAAGTTCGTGCACTGCTGGGCGAGCGCGCGAAGTTCCACGACACTGGGTACGCGACCGACGCGCTGTACCCCGAAATCCATTACATGCCGGAAGACATGGAGATCGATGTCCCCCGGCAGGACATCACATGGGTGAGCAAAGGGCAGCAACAACATCTCAAGCTGTTGCCCGGCCGAATCTACATTCATCCCAGCGGCTACAAGATCCGGATGACCAAGCACCAGGCGGCGCCGAGCTGGCGTCTGGTCGGGTCGGTTCCGGAAGGCGCCTTCTGCCACAAGCCCAGCACGGTGTCGGGCGGGGGAAAGTCGGAGATCAGTAAGAGCTTGGTCGACGCCGTGCTGCCCGGGTCGTTCCACGTACAGAGCTTCGAGCATGACATGGCCACGGTACAGGCCATTTTCGATCGGAGCTACGACGACCGCCCAATCCTCTCCACCGATCGCTCACTCGGCTCGGTGATCAAGCTGCTCACACCCAATCCGGCCGAATTCACACCGGAATACAATGCCTGGCTCGAGAGTATCCCGAACCAGGTCCGCGCACTGGTGTTCGTGATCAAGCGCTTTCACCGTCCGGAATGGGGCGACGATTGGCGTCGCCACTTCAGCGTCGACATCATCAACGGCGCCCCTGGACACGAGCTGAAGTACGAAGGGCGGAGGCTGGTCGCCAGCTATCTCCGGATCGGACGCGAGGAGAACGGTGCGTGGCGGACCTACAAGCTGAGGCAGGACTTCGTCGCGGCCGACAAGGTCCAGATGGAGGACGACATCACTGCCTCGGTGGTGGTCCCGGCACGTCGGCTCGCTGGGCTCCCGGGCTGGTACAACTTTCACCCAAGTTTGAAGCTGGCGCATAACTGCGAGTTCAGGCTCTTTCAGCGCCCCGACGACGCGATCCATCCCGGCTTCGACCGGCAGACCGAGGAAGACATGGCAGGCCTCGGGCTCTTTTGCTCAAATTTTCAGCCTCTCACCCGGGAGGACGCGAAGCGTATCGTCGAGGACGTGGCGGTCCACGACGCTTTCACTCAACCGATGCGGGAGCACGTGGCCGCCAACGCGGCGCGCACCGACAGCGGCTACTCGATCTCCTCAGCCGAGCCGCGACTCGTCGGCGGCAAGCGTACCAAGAACCCGCGCTACCTTCAGGTGCGGCCGGACCTCGCTCGACCCCGCGACCGGTACGTCGCGGAGATGGGCGCGAGGCTCAACCGGCGGCTGCCGCTCCACGCGCCTGTGCTGTTCCCGGTGATCAGCGTGCTCTCAGGTCGCCGCAACAACCGGCCCGACGACGGTGTTCGCCCGCTCTGCGTGTACGGACCCATCCACTACCAGGAGTTACCCGAGCTCTTCATGGACTATGTGTGCTCACTGACGGGAACCTCGCCAAGCACCACGGGCGCGGGCTCGGAGGGCGCCCTCACGAAAGGGCCGTTCAATGCGCTCGCGGCCACGGCCGATCTCAACAACGCTCTGGTTTCCATGTTGCTCACGGGGTATGCGGGCTTCAGCTCCGCCGCCGGTTTCATCGGACCGCGATACCGAGTGGATCACGACATCAGTCTGCTGATTCCCGAGATCTGGTGCCGGCTGTTCCCCCACGAGCGCGACCCGAAGCGACTGATCGATGCCGGTCACCTGGAAAAGCTCGAAGACTACGAGTTCGCAGGACGGACGGTCCTCGCCAGCCGGCTCGGCTATCGCATCACCGCCAAGTTCGTGCGCACCTACTTCGGGCGGGTGTTCGACAATCCCACCGCGGTCTTCACCGAGGAGATTCTCAAGCCCGAGATTCAGGATCCTGCAGTCTTTGCTGATGGGGTCAATAACATCGTGGAGGCGCAGCAGCGCATGGCTGAGGCGTACTTCGCGGATGGCACAATCGACGACGCTTGTCCCCCGCTCAAAGCGCTGCTTCACATCATGGCGTATGGCCACTACGAGAAGAGAGACGCCGCCCATCCCGAAATTCGAGCCCTCTTCACCCGTGAATCGCTACTCGCCAGCGATTGGTATCTTGAGCGGCTTGCGATCAAGCAGAAGCGGGATGTCGCTCTCTGGGAGCGTCACGTCCGGAGCTTGACCGAGTTTCTGGCGCGGGCCGGTCACCGTGAGGAGGCGGAACGACTCGGCATCGCCGGGCGGCTGGATCACGCTCAGGCCGAGCTGGAGCGCGTGAGCGCACCTGAGTACCGCCGTTCGCTCGTCGGCACGATCGGCGCCGATCCCATCCACCGCCCGCCGCGCGGGCGTTCGGAACGTGAGTCAAGATCCTCGGCGGCGGAAGTGCTCGTGGGGTAAGCCACCAGCGTGCATCCTGCACGCCCCGTATTGACGCCGACGATCACATCTCGCCGGCAGCGAGTAGATTGTCGCGTCGCCAGCGGCACGCTGGGAAGAAAACTCACGCTGCCTGCGATGGATGCGAAGGCGCTGGTCAAATGGCGCGGCTTCATCGCGGCGCTGCAAGGGCGCCTTGGCAGTTTCAACATGCCGATCTTCGATTGCGGACGTCGGCCTTTTGCGGCGCAAGTTTGATCTTGGTGACGGCAGATGCGGCGGTGCTCCATGCGACGTCGCTACCGCCCACCGTGCAGCGAAGCGATCTGATCTCGCGGGGCACCGTTTCTCGATCGCGGGCCTCTTGTACGAGAACATGCAATTGGCATTCTCTGGCAGTGTGGCGACGCGGTAGACTCTTTTGACTGCTCCTTTTGATTTTTCAAATGCGGCTTGGATAAAATCCGGGTCTTCCATCGGAAACTGCCTCTGGCGCTTTTGCAAACATGAAGACGATCGGCAATGGCTGGTATCGTCGTGAGATCAGAGGCCAGCCCTACACGAGTGGCATAACACCGAATGGGCAATGCCATCTTGAATCAGCAACACAACCTCAACCTATCTCGGTGACGGGTTTCTGGCGTCTATCTATGGGACGCGCGGCTGATTCCAGGTCTCGCGCAGGCCCTCGACTATTACGCGACTTATCATGTCGATAATCCCTGGCTGCGCGCATCGATCGGCGCCGCGACACCATGTGAATTCGCCAATCCTACAACTCTCATGCGGCTTTTGACCGATCCACAGGGACGGCTCGATCTTGAAAGTGGGATCATTGTGTACCCAACTATCGAAGACGTCGAATCGTTCTGAAATTCGCGGCATCGAAACTAACCAAAGACTGAATTGAAGGAGCTCTTATGATCCCGCGACTGCTTTTTATCCTCAAGCAAAACGAAACCAGTTATGGAGGATACGGCACGAGCGGCGGCCATCTTTCGTCGGGGCTCTCAAACTCGGTCACGTTTCTTGTCGATATGCTTACCCGGCACGGCGTCAAGGCCAAGATGGTCATTGTTCCAGATAACAATTCCATTGACCGTGAAGTAAATTCCTTCAAGCCGACGCATGTCTTCATCGAAGCGTTTTGGGTCGTGCCGGAAAAATTCGACGTGCTCAAGCCGCTGCACCGGACCGTCCGGTGGATCGTCCGGAACCACTCCGAAATTCCCTTTCTATCAAACGAAGGTATCGCGATCGGCTGGACGATCGAATATCTAAAACGCGGCGTCGAGGTCATGAGCAACAGCCTTCGCGCGCAAGAAGATTTGCGTGCGATTGCCGTTGCTGCTGGACTGCCGGAGCAGCTGGTGACCTTCGGCCCGAACTTCTACCCGTCGCCAAGCCCTGAGCATATAGGCCGCCCGTCGAGGGAAAATGCTCGTGCGATCGATATCGCCTGCTTCGGCGCGATTCGGCCGTTAAAAAATCAACTTATTCAGGCGATCGCGGCGATCGCCTTGAGTGATGCCGTGGATATGCCGGTGCGCTTTCACATCAACAGTTCGCGCGTCGAGGGCAATGCTTCGCCGGTTTTGAAAAACATCCGCGAGCTTTTTGCCCAGACAATCCGCAGCGAGCTGGTCGAGCACGATTGGCTTTCGCACAAGGATTTTCTGCAGCTGATCGGCAGCATGAATATCGCCATGCAGGTTTCGTTCAGTGAGACGTTCAATATTGTCTCCGCCGATGCCATGGCAGGGTCAGTGCCATTGGTGGTCTCGCCAGACATTCCGTGGATCGGCGCTTATGCGCATGCGGACCCGACGTCGCTACACTCGATTGTCGGCCGGATGATGATGATTTGGAATGAGAGCGCTCAAGGCTCGCATGTCCGCATCCACCAGCAGCGGCGGGATTTGAGCGCCTATTGCCGGGCTTCCGAACAGGTGTGGACGCGGCGGTTCGCAGCGACCTTTGGGTCTGCGCATCAAGGGCGGATGAGCCTCGTCTAAGACCGTTCGCTGGCCAATCTTTCTTTGGAGACCCCCATGGCTCACGATAATTATCCGGCCTGCGTTGCGTTCGTACGCAAGCAGGAGGGCGGCAATACGGACACGCCTGGCGATCGAGGAGGCCGGACCGGGCGCGGCGGCATCACCCACACGACGTATGACGCCTATCGCGACAAGAAAGGCTTGCCGCGCCAGGACGTGTTTTTGATCGGCGACGCGGAGATCGCGGAGATTTATGCCATTGGCTATTGGCAGCCGATCCGTGGCGATGACCTCGCGACGGGCGTCGATCTTTGCATCTTCGATTATGCGATTAACTCAGGCCCTGCCAAAGCCAATTGGGAGCGCCTGCAGGCGATCGCTGGGGGAGCCAAGGATCCGGCGCCACTGATTCACAAGATCTGCGCGGATCGCTTGTCCTTCATGCACTCGCTAGGCTCTTGGTCGCGATTTAGCGCGGGCTGGGGACGCCGTGTGGCGCAATGCGAGGCGACGGCGCTGGTCATGGCCGGCGCACCGCTCGAACCCGCCCTGCAGGCTGCCATTGCCAAGAAAGGCTCGAAAGCGCCGGCGCGCACCATTACCGCCGGGGCAGTCGCCGCCGGTAGCGCGCATCATTATCTCATCGGCGGCGCATGGGCGTTAGCGGCCATCATCGGCTTCGTGGTTCTGGCGTCGGCAATCACGGCATTCAACACTTGGCGGCAGGGCGCACGAGTCGACGCGCTGTCGGATGCCGTCGCGCGCATGAAAGCCACGCAAGCGGCGGCGCTCGCCGCGAAGACCGCAGCCGGTGTCCAGGCCGATCTCAAGGCCAAAGCAATTTCCGCCGAACAGGCGGAGCTCGATGCGGCAAAGGCCGCCATCGCCAATGCCGAAATGTCCCCGTCAAAATAGGAGCCCCCATGTATACCGTCCCTTTGATCATCATCGCGCTGCTCTTCGTCATGTTCTTCTTCGTCGTTCCGCAGCTCGCCAAATTCCGGGCCACGATAGGCATCGATCAAAAGCTGGCATCCGGCGAGCTTTCGGTCTTGCAAAAAATCTGGCTGATGATGCTCGGCCTTAAGACACCATTTCTAGCGACGCTGAGCACCTTGTTTTCCTTTGTGACAACGGAAGGCGATAAACTCGTCGGCTTCGGCTGGGATCAATTTATGAGCCATGAGCATGCGGCGATGGTGTCGGCCGGGCTATGGTTCGCGACGCTATGGGCGCATTTCTCGGGCCTCAACGCCGCGGCCGCTTTGCCGCCTGTCGCGGTTCCTGCGCCGCCCGTCGCTCCGAAAGTCTAAGCCATGATCGCTATCCTTGGCTTGATCCTCCCAGCGCTCGGGAATCTGTTTCCAGCGCTCTTCACCTACCTCGGCAAAAAACAGGACATCAATCTGTCGGGCGCGCAAAGTGCCATGGGCGCGGACGTCGAGCTCGGCAAAGCCACACTCGCCGCGCAAATCCAGGCCGAGCAGATCAAGGCGGCGAATAACGCCTGGATCGGGCCGAAGATCATCGCCTGTCTGGCAGGCGAGCTTTGCGTCTTTTATTTCGGCGCGATCGTGCTTGACAGCGTGTTCCATATGGGCTGGGCGATCGCCAAGCTGCCTCCCCCCTGGGATGGCTATGCGTGGGTCATCCTCAGCAGCTTCATCGTCGTCTCGCCGGTGGCGCCGGTGCTGTCGGCGACTTCGGCCTGGCTGACCCGCCGATGACCTATTCGCCGCTTTGGCTCGCCATCATCGCGCTGGTGGTGCTTTTGGTGGCGTGGTGGATCGAATCCCTTGACGACGAGCCAACGATCGCGGGCGCCCTCACCATCGGCGCCTGCGCCATCGCGGCGATCAGGGTCTGAAGCGGTGTCCCCCTAACAGGGGATGCGGAGGAAGCGGTTCCGTGACAATCTTACCGGCGGCTGCGTTCATGAGCGGTCAAAACGGTTTCTAAGCAAAGAAAATGCAGAAAACAGGCGCCCGAGCATCGATGAGGCACTTTTCCGAACCACCTTCTCGAAGGATTGCGAGAGAGGGCAAAGGAATGATCCATTCATCGCGCTGGCATCGTAACATCCAGCGGATGTCGGCTCATGAAGTTGGCCCGACTGAGTTGATACGCCCAGGACTGAGAATCGCGGTAGGGATCCCGACTGCTGGCCGCCGCTTGATTCTCGCGGACACTTTGGCTGTACTCGCGCGTCAAACTCGGTTTCCTGAGGCAGTATTGATTTGTCCTGCGGCGTCGGACGACTTTGATGCGTCCCAGGCGGCGAAACTGCCCTTCCCTGTGCAGATCGTCCAAGGTTCGCGGGGCTTGCCCATGCAGCGCAATGCGATTCTTTGCGCCGCACAGCAATTTGACGTTGTCATGTTTTTTGATGACGATTTCTTCCCCGAGCCAACCTATCTGGCCGAACTCGAAGACTGCTTGGTGGCAAATCCCGCGGTTCTGGTGGCGACCGGCAGAACACTCGCCGATGACATCAAGGGGCCAGGCCTCACTGCTGGCGAAGCGAGGGCCGTCCTTGCATCCTTCGTGCCGTCAGAGGCCGCGATGCCGTTGATCGACCAATATAATGCCTATGGCTGCAACATGGCCGTGCGCTTGGCGCCGGTCCTCGCGCATGGCTTGCGATTCGACGAAAATCTGCCCTTCTACGCCTGGGCGGAAGACGTCGATTTTTCCCGCCAGCTTGCGGCCTACGGCCAGATCGTCAAGAACCCGCGAATGACCGGTGTTCATCTTGGCGTCAAGAACGGCCGCACCTCCGGGCTCCGGTATGGCTATTCACAGATTGCCAATCCCTATTACCTTTGGCGCAAGGGCACCGTACATGCGGGCGGCGTGGCATCGCAGATGATTCGTAACGTTCTGGCAAACATCATAAAATCGTTTAACCCGGAGCCTTGGATTGATCGCCGCGGCCGGGCGTTCGGCAACCTCCTCGGCCTTTCCGATTTTTTTCGTGGACGCCTCGATCCAAGGCGAATCCTCAACCTCTAGCGAAAGACCGGGCGCCTCAATGAATGCCGTGCAATTGTGGTGCGGCAGATCACCAAGAATGACGTTTCTGTCTCGCGGCACAGAAGGTAGAGACACTAGAAAACCTGTCCCCGGATTTTCCCCAGACTAAAACGGCGCTTACCTGCGCCCAAACGTCTTATGTGCCGCCGAAAAGACCGGTATTTCCGAAGGTTTGAATGGTGCTGCGAGAGAGGATTGAACTCTCGGCCTCTCCCTTACCAAGGGAGTGCTCTACCACTGAGCTACCGCAGCTTTCACGCATGCAAATTTTAAAATTTTGGAGCGCGGGCGTATGTCGCATAGGCCCGGTTCTTAGGCAAGAGGGCCGATCCGTTTGAAATCAAGAGGGATTGGCGAGGGCCTATCGCGATTAGATGGCGAATTCCAAGGCAGACTGGTGATGCAAGATCAGCCTGATTCACCAGGGTCTTTGGATAGTATTTCCATGTCATGCCAAAGGACTTGTCGAAACGAAGCCGGGGTTGGCCTGATGCGGATCGATTGAGCCAAGGCACTATCCCAGGCAAACGCTCACCCCGTTTTCCCCGACTGCGTAGCAACATCGCCAATGACATCACCCCAATCGCGAGCGGCCGCTTCGGCAGCAAGAACAGCATCAAGAATAATACTTTCTATATTGTATATAGAGTAAAATATCTCTATCGCTTAACTAAAGAGATAACAGAAACGTGAAAACTACTTCTGGAATTTTTTACGTCTCTAGCGAGTTTCATATCATTGTCATAAAAGCTTCAAAAATCATGTGCCGGGACCCAACCCGCCAAAAACAAGGAGAGTGGCAATGTTGAAAATTATTGCACTGATTACTTTAGGAGCAGCCCTCGCTTGCGGTACGTCAGCGGTGGCCTCCCCGAGGGTAATAGTGCCAGCTGCACCCTATGTATTCCCCGGCGCGGAATACGGCTATCCCGACGATGGAATGATCGAAGGACGTTCCATCTACCGGATGGAAGATCCCTCAACATTCTGGGGCGGATCCGATGAAAAAGGGTACCCGAGCGGCGACCCGCAAAACCCACGCTCCGGCGATTAAAGAGACACGAACCACACTACGCTTGATGGAAGCTATGTCTCGAAATCGAGCCCGATGTCGAGCACAGTGGCGCTATGTGTAAGCCAGCCGATTGAGATCAGGTCGATGCCGGTTGCAGCAATCGCCGGGGCCGACTTTGGCGTCACCCGCCCAGAGGCTTCCGTGATCGCGCGGCCATCGACGATCGTGACGGCGCGGGCGAGCGTCTCCACATCCATATTGTCCAGAAGCACAGCATCGGCGCCTTCGCCGAGCGCTTCTTTAAGCTGCTCCAGATTATCGACTTCGATCTCGATTTTGACCAGATGACCGGCAGCCGCGCGGGCACGCCGGAAGGCTGGGGCGATACCGCCGGCGATCGCAACATGGTTGTCCTTGATGAGGATGGCATCGTCGAGGCCAAAGCGGTGGTTGGCGCCACCGCCGGCGCGCACCGCGTATTTTTCAACCGCACGAAGACCGGGCGTCGTCTTGCGTGTGCAAACAATCTTTGCCTTGGTGCCGCACACCGATGCAACGATGGAAGCCGTTGCACTCGCAATTCCGCTGAGATGCCCGAGAAAATTGAGCGCGGTGCGTTCGGCTGTCAAAATTCCGCGCGCCGGTCCGCTAATTCTGGCGATCACTTGACCTGGCGTGGTGCTCGCGCCGTCGGTCAATAAAATATCCAGTGCGATATCCGGATCGATCAGTTCGAAAGCGAGTCTTGCCAGATCGAGCCCGGCGACGACGCCGCTTTCGCGGGCCACAAGAGCGGTACGGGTAATGAACCCGGCCGGTATGATCGAGTCGGTCGTGAGATCGCCGGCGCGGCCAAGATCTTCAAGCAGCGTGGCGCGAACCAAGGGCTCGATCAAGATTCGCCGGAGAGGCGCCAAAGTCATCGCCAGGCTTTCGTTTCAGGCAACGGCTTCAGGGACCAGTTCGCGGGCCGCCTCGAGCGCATCGCCGAGACATAGCAGGCTCCGCCGCCCGGCAGCCGCGCGCAATGGAAAATCGGTTCGTGCATGGGCACCGCGGCTTTCCTCACGGCGCAACGCCGCAATCACGATCATCAATCCCACGCGTGCCGGATCGCTCGCTTCCCCTTCCCCCAAGGCAAGCGGCAGCAATTCCGCCGCCGCGGACCGTAAACCATCGCCGTCTCGCAGAACTCCGGCGGCGCTGGAGAGAATTTTGCGGACCGCCGAAGGGTCGGCGGCAACTCGCGCCCTTGCCCGAATGGGTTTGCGAGGGCGTGGGAGCGCGGTCCCTTTGATGCCTTCGGCAACCAACCGGCCGCAAACGGCAGCCTCGAGCAAAGAATTGCTGGCGAGGCGATTGGCGCCGTGCAGACCCGTGCATGCCGCTTCGCCACAGGCCCAAAGACCTTCAATCGATGTCCTACCCCAAATATCGACGGCGATTCCGCCCATGTGATAATGAGCCGCCGGACGAATGGGAATAGGCTGGGTGACGGGATCGATTCCCGCCGACTCGCAAAATCCGGTGATCGCCGGAAACCGCCGCGGAAAATCGAGATCCGGGATATCCCGCGCGTCGAGGAAAACCCGGTGTCCCGCCGCCATATGGCGCCAAACAGCCCGGGCGACCACGTCGCGCGGCGCCAGTTCAGCACCCGGGATACCGGCCATAAAGCGATGACCCGTCTCGTCCACCAGAATGGCGCCCTCGCCCCGCACTGTCTCGCTGACCAGCTTAAGCGGGAATGACCGGCTGTCGAGCGCGGTCGGGTGAAACTGGATGAACTCGAGATCGGCCATCGCCGCGCCGGCCTCTGCTGCGAGCGCCAAGCCCTGCCCCCATGATCCGGCCGGATTGGTGCCATATTGAAACAAGCCACCAATGCCGCCAGTGGCGACGACCACACGACCGGCGGCGAGAACCCCCGCGCCGCTCTCGCTTTCCACGAGAAGCCCCGTGACTGCATTGTCCTCGACAAGAAGACTGCGGGCGGTGAGACCCTCGATCAAAGTCACAGAAGGCGTTTCACGCAGTTTATGCGCCAAGGCTCGCATGATTTCGCGGCCGCTCGAATCCCCGCCGGCATGCACGATGCGGCGGCGCGAGTGAGCTGCCTCAAGACCAAGAACGAGCCGGCCCTGGCTGTCGCGATCAAACGGAACCCCGCACTTGATCATTTCCGAGATCGCCGCCGGGGCCGCGGCGAGGATCGTCCGGGCGACCGGCTCATCGCAGAGTCCATCCCCCGCTTTGAGGGTGTCAGCAAGATGCAGCGAAAAATCATCGTCAGAGGAGAGACTCGCGGCAACCCCACCTTGCGCCAGAACGCTCGAAGCTTCAAACCCGAGCGGCGCCTTGCTCAGAAGCGTGACCGGTTCCGGCGCAAGCGCGAGAGCGGCGGTCAGACCCGCAAGGCCGCCGCCCACAATAATGCAATTTCCTGCAGAATTGGAGACATCCATCACCGCACATCCAACATGCGTTCGACGGCGCGGCGCGCGGGAACGGCGATTGCGGGATCGATGTGCACTTCGTGCTGCATCGTCTCCAAAGCCCGCCGGATATTGCGAAGGGAGATCTTTTTCATATGTGGGCAGAGATTGCAGGGACGAATGAATTCGAGGTCCGGATAATGGATCGCAACATTGTCGCTCATCGAGCATTCGGTCAAAAGCACGACCCGGGCCGGGCGGTTCTTGTTGACATAGGACGACATCGCCGCCGTCGAGCCGGAGAAGTCCGCTTCCGCGACGACCTCGGGTGGGCATTCGGGATGCGCCAGAACGATCACGCCCGGATAGTCTTCGCGCAACTGGCGCACCTCGCCAGCACTGAACCGCTCATGCACCTCGCAATGACCCGACCAGGCGATGACTTTTACATTTGTCTCGGCCGCGACGTTGCGGGCCAGAAACTCATCGGGCAGCATGATCACACGCTCAACGCCCAGAGATTCGATCACGGCTTTTGCATTGCCCGAAGTACAACAAATATCCGAAAGCGCCTTCACGGCAGCCGAGGTGTTCACATAGGTGACGATCGGGATCCCAGGATAGGTCTGCCGCAGCAGCCGTACATCTTCTGGCCGGATGGATTCGGCGAGCGAACATCCCGCGCCAAGATCCGGAATGAGCACGGTTTTTTCAGGGTTCAACAATTTCGCCGTCTCGGCCATGAAATGAACGCCAGCCAAAACGATCACATCCGCGTCGGCGGTCATGGCTTCCCGAGCGAGAGCGAGACTGTCGCCCACAAAATCCGAGACGCAATGAAAAATCTCAGGGGTCTGATAATTATGCGCAAGCACCACCGCGTTACGGGTGCGCTTCAAAGTCATGATCGCATCGATATCTTGCGCGTGGACCGGCCATTCGACCGCCGGGATCGCATGGCGCACTTTTGCGTAGAGATGCTCCGCTTGGGGTGTTCTCGCGGGGACCGTTTCCAAACCCGGCATTGCCATGTTATTATACTCCAATAGAGCATTACACAGCATATGCTGGTGTTGAGTATAAGATTTGTCAAGCCCTCAGAATCGGTAATTTGGTTCCGGCGACTGCGCGCTGGGTCAAAACCTCCCGGCGGAAGCGGAACAATTTTGCTGGACGTCCCCCGGTATCAGACGTGGTTTCCCCGGTTTCCTCGACGAGCTCCTGCTGTTCGATCAGGCGACGGAAATTCTGCTTGTGAACGAGGTGCCCCGCCAGCGCCTCGACACAGCGCTGAAGCTGAAGAAGCGTGAACGTGTCCGGCATCAATTCGAATACCACAGGGTGATATTTGATTTTTGCCCTCAGCCTGGCGATTCCCGTCGCGAGAATCCGGCGGTGATCGAGGATCATCGGCTGACCCGTGCTCATCAGCGGCGCGGCGCCTTGGCGCAGTATTCCAGACGTCCCGTGTGCCGCCTCCGGGATCAGCCCCGCTTCGTACAGCAATTCATAGCGCTGGAGAATGAGTTCCTCGTTCCAGGCGCGGCCCTCGCCAGCAAACGTCACCGTGACGCGTTGACCCCGGTCATGCCGCAGATCCGGATTTTTTGCTGAATTGGCCCAGGCCTGCAGTCGCGGCAAAAGCGCGAGTTCGATCATTGCGGGCCTGCCAGCACGATGATCCTCCCAGGGAAAATAAGAGTACCAGCTGCGCCAACTTGCCTCTTGCTCGCCCGAAGCAGGTTGTTCTCGGGTCAGGCCGAGATAGCTAATCGAAATGACATGCTGTCCGGCGCCGCCGCGATCCTGATCGGCGAAGGTGTAGAGCTGTTCGACATAGCCAAGCGGCAGACGGGTCTGCCGCTCGACCCAGGCGCGCAGTCCCGCCTGGAGTGACCGGTGCGCAACTTCGAAAGGCCCGGATGGCAGGGCGCTTTGATCCTGGATGGTCAAGACGCGCGGATCACCTGTCGTCACGGCGGTCAGCACGGCAATGAGATCAGCCGCGATGGCATTGCTATTGCCGGTCGCAACCGGGGCGGTCGGCGTGCCAGTTCCGGCTAATCCGATATCGCGAAACGTGCCCATGCGCCGGCGCCGCCACCCCGTCCAAACCATTCCACATATGGGAGAATTTCGCCAATATACCGCGATTTAGCGGCAAATGGAATCCTTATCGGCATAGTCTCCTTAGATACAGAGGCGCGCCTCGCCTAGCCCAAATCCAATTCGATAACCGCGATCTCATGGCGCGGCCAGCACCAGGGCGCGAGGAAAACAGCGTCGCCGCGCCACGTTAAAGGCGCCGCCCAAGGATTTGAAGCAAGCCAGCTTCTTGCTGCCCGCGAGATACGCCGCCGCTTGCCCAGGCCGATCGTGGTCCGTGCCTCGTCGAGAGTTGGCCTGACTTTCACTTCGACAAAAGCCACCGTATCGCCGCGCCGCGCCACAATATCGATCTCGCCCTCTCTGATCTGGTAGCGGCGCGCCAAGATCCGGTAGCCCTTAAGGCGTAAAAGCCCAACAGCCAAACTTTCGGCCCTCAGCCCAAGACCATGCGCTTTTTTGCGATTCCGCCGCCCCGTCTCCGTCATCGCTCCCGCGCGGCCAGTTCGACCGCCCGCGCATAAACCTTGCGGCGCGGCTGGCCGGTCTCGCCTGACACCACGGCTGCGGCGTCCTTCACCGACAGACTCTCCAACGCCTTGCCAAGCCTCGCATCGACGTCCTCCTGGGCCAGCGGCGGGACGGCTCCAGGCGGCCCGACAAGGACGACGATTTCACCCTTCGGCGGTCCCTCCGCCGCAACAATCGAGGCCAACTCCGGCAAAAGGCCACGCCGGACGGTTTCAAAATGCTTGGTCAGTTCGCGGGCAATCGCCGCCTCCCGCGCACCCAACACTGCGGCCAAATCGCTCAATGTCTCCGCGACGCGGCGGGCCGACTCGAAGAATACGAGCGTTCCCGGAATGGTGGAAAGCTCGGCGATGCGGGTGCGCCGCGCGGCGGATTTGGGCGGTAAAAATCCTTCAAAAAAGAACCGGTCGGTAGGAAGACCCGCCACCACCAAGGCTGCAAGCACCGCCGACGCGCCCGGCACCGACACCACCTCGATATTTTGGGCCAGCGCATCGCTGACAAGTTTAAATCCGGGATCGGAAATCAGCGGGGTGCCTGCGTCGGAAACCAAGGCTAACGCCGCGCCCTCGGCAAGTCTCGCAAGCAGATGTGGACGCATGACCGCGGCATTGTGCTCGTGATAAGCGACCAAAGGCGTCGCAATTCCGTAATGGGCGAGTAAGGTCTTGGTGACGCGCGTATCCTCGGCGATGATCGTATCGGCTGCCGCGAGCGTTGCCAGTGCACGGAAGGAAATATCGCCGAGATTGCCGATCGGCGTCGCGACCACATGCAAGCCTGGCCGGATGGGTTCCGCTTCGGCTTTGAGACCGAAAGCGGTATAGGCGCCCGGAGATTTTTCACCATCAATGGCCCTACCGTGTTCCAAAGCGTCTCTATGTCCCGCGTTCATGGTTTTCCGCCCAGAAGTTGCCCGGCCATAGCGCCCAATTGCCAAGTTCTATATAGCGTCCATATATTCTATATATAGAACAGAGTGGCTTTTTTCGCAAGCCAACCACGTGTATAAGATAGCGCTACTATTTCCGTTGCTCTCATTTTATGACTGAAAAAGTTTGGAATTTCCATGTTATGTCGATTGTCAGCCTATGGGCTCCGGTCAAGGAACTTGGAAATTTGCGAGTTGGAGCTTCGCCCGAATGATCCGTCCCCCATCCACGAAACCCGGCTGGCAGGAGGCGCTTCGGCGTCTGCGTGACGATTTCCGCTGCGGCATCCGCCTCTTGTGGCTGGCGGGGTTTTGCTTGCCGATGGCGGCGTGCGGCTCGATGCCCGGACATAGTCCGTCGGACGTCGTCGCGCCCGGCCCGCAGGCTGCGGCGCCGGAAAAAAGCGAGCAAATCGGCTCTGGCCCCGCGCGCGTCGCCCTGATCGTTCCGTTGACGCAGGCCTCCGGGCCGAGCGTTGTTGGGACGTCCCTGCGCAATGCCGCGGAACTCGCCTATCTCGAGGCCGGCGGCAATGACATCACTTTGCTTGTCAGGGACGACCATTCCAATCCCGAGGGCGCGCGCGCGGCGGCAGGGGCCGCTGTCTCGGAAGGCGCCGAAATCGTCATCGGCCCCTTATTTGCGTCGAGCGTTCGAGAAGTAGGCAAGGTGGCACGCACCGCCGGCAAGCCTGTTATCGCCTTTTCGACCGACACCTCGACCGCCGGCCAGGGGCTGTTTCTGCTCTCCTTCTTGATCGAGAACTACGTTGACCGGATCGTCGATTTCGCCGCGTCCAAGGGCAAGAAATCGATTGCCGCACTCATTCCTGAAAATGACTATGGCCGCGTGGCGGAAGCCGAATTCCAGCAAGCAGCAGCGCGCGACAACATAAGGGTCATGAGCATCGAGCATTATCAATCGAAGACGATGGCGGAGGCCGTGCAAAAGATCGCCGCGCTGCACGACCAAATCGATGCGTTGTTCATTCCCGAACAGGCCGATGCCATGGAGGCCATGTCGCAAGCGCTCGCGGCGGCTGGGATCAATGGCAAGCAGGTGCAGATTCTCGGCACCGGGCTTTGGAATGATGCGCGCGTGTTAAAACTTCCGGCCTTGCAGGGGGCGTGGTTCGCGGCGCCCGAAAATGGCGGATTCAACGCCTTCGTGGAACGCTACCGCGCCAAATACCATACCGATCCAACCCGCATCGCGACACTCGCCTATGATGCGGTTTCCCTCGCGGCGGCTCTTGCCCATACGCAAGGATCGCAGCGATATTCACAAAATGTGCTGACCAATCCGTCTGGGTTCAATGGCGCCGACGGCGTTTTCCGTTTCCGGGCCGACGGCACCAACGAGCGTGGTCTTTCGGTGCTGCAAATCAACGACGACACGGCGGCGCCGATCAGCCAGGCACCGCATTCTTTCTCTGCCAACGCTTCCGCGATATAAGAGCTACGTGCCTTTCCCCACCAAATGCTCCGACATCGTCTTGTTCGCCAGACAATGCGTTCCATCGGATGGATCTTCAGCGCGCCGTGGCCGCTTTAAGCGGCATTCTTTTGGATCGGCTGGATTTGAAACGCCATAGAACGCATTGATGATGGCTTGTTCCTGCTCCGGCTTGAAAGCGTTGGTTTGGCCAAACATCACATATTGAAAGATCTGCGGCTGAGTCTTGGTCACGAATGCAAAGGCCGCCGCATCCTTTAGCTTTCCGGCCGCGCAGCCTTGGTAGGCGCCCGTTCGTGGATATTTTTTTCCGGCCGGGATCGATTCTCCCCGCAGCGCGTAAGTGAAACACGCGCGCGGTTGGTACAACTGGCAATAATAGTGGATGGCGATGTCAGGCCAGTGTGTCGGCCTTGTATTGAGGCATGTCAGCATCGCCTTGTGGGATTGTGGGGTGGACTTGGCTGTTCCAGGAGGACCGCTCCCAAACGTATCCGAGCTGGTTTTCATAGCAGCCAGGACCGCCGCTCCAGGCAGGTCGAGATTGGCCGCCGGCGCGTTCGGTCTGTAGTCGGTATAGGGCGAGCTTGGGTCATTGACCTTGGCAGTGAGCTTATCCAATTCGTCCTGGCTCGGAGCCGCTCTCCAATCGCTCACTGCGGTGGATTGCGGTGTCGGGGACGCTTGAGACGCTGCCTCTGCCGGAGGCGAAGGAGACCCGGCAACGACGTCCAATTTTGCCAAGGTTGCGCTATCGAGACCGCCGGTCACCGGCAGCCCAGATTTTGTCTGAAATTCCTTGATGGCCGTGATGGTACGGGGACCGAGAAAGCCATCCGCCGATCCCGGATGGAAGCCCAAACTTGCGAGCTTCGACTGAGCTTGCTGGGTCGCTGGACTGAACCCGGCGGCCTGCGCGGCCGGAAATGCTCCAATTGCGGCCGTCATCAGAATGGCCATGATGATCTGGCGTCGTGCTCTCACTCTCATATTCCCCCCTCAACACTTATTGTTTGATTGTTTGATATTTATAATTTTGCATTTGTTGCATTGATTATGCGCTATTGGCCTAAGAGACGCCATACCATTCGCAATCTCCGTGATCATGGATCAGCGTCAAGGCAACTCCATCAGATGATTTGATTTCAGCCGCATTCCAAAGGATGAGCGATTCACGCTTAAATTCTGGCTTGTTTTGACCTTTCTGGCAAGGTCAAGATCCGGCAGGACTTGCGTCTATTGTGCCCCATCCGCACTAGGGACAGACGGCTTATTCCCGTCTCGCTGCTGCGAAAACAGCGGCGCCGCCGCACCGGACCGGCGAATGAGACCGTGTACATCCGGGGTAAACGCCAGATCGTCCCAAGAGCCGCCGATATCGAAGCGAAAATTTAGACTTGCCTTATCTGTCACACCAGCATCGCCAGCGGGCATAGCAACCGCGTGCAGGTCAAGCCCGCGTTCGCCGACATCCACAATCCCTCCAAAGGCCAGCGTCATACGGGAATTTTCAAGCTTACCTTCCTCGATGCTGGCGACCCCGCCGGCAAAATGAAAACCGGCGGCGGCATGATCGAAAGCAGTCCGTCCCCGATGTATATCGGTGAGCATGGCCAGCGGATTTTTGTCGATCCGGTGCAGGGCGGATTCAAGATCGATGCCTCCGAGTTGCCCTTGCACGACGTCGATTTGCGCTAACCCCGCAAGATTGCGCATGAGGTCGCTCACGCTCGTGCCGCTGCTTTCGAGAGTGGCGGTGCCGTCCAAGGATCCGAAAAACTCCGGCCAGCCGAAGGCATCGAATGACAAAGCCGCGAAATCTGCGCCGGAGATCGCGCCGGAAGCCTGCATGCCAATTCCCTTGGATCCGGGATCAAATGTCACGCGGCCCTTCATCACGCCTTGGTAAGCCTTGGCTCCCGCAAGGGCCAATTCGACGCGGCGATTGTTCCGCATCACCGAAAAAGCGGCGTCCTCGATCTCATATTGAGAAAAAAGCAAATGCGCGGCCGATATGCGCAAATCGAGATCGGCGAGGCCCAATTCGCTAAAATCGATCGGGTCGCGGTTCCATTGCCCGTCTCGGCCGGTTGCGGGGGGAAGTCCCGACAAGAATGGCTGGAGCGAAAGGCGGTTTGTCGCCAATGTCCCGGAGAGGACAGGAATTGAATCGCTCGTTTGATACGCCAAGGTTCCTTCAAACTCATTGCCGTCGAATTGCAAGCGCAGGCCAGAGAGAACCGCGCTCTGCGCCGAGACAATAGCTTCACAATTTGCGTTGAAATCGCTCAACGGACCTGGCAAGGGGATGCTGTATCCCGCTTGTTCCAGAAGCGCCCGCATCGACGGCATCGCGGCATGAATGTGCCCGCTAAATTGCCAGTTGGGCTGACTCGCAAGTCCACCATCCGCCGACAGGGCGAGTGAGGGCGCATTGATTTTCAAGCTCAGCGGAGATTGCTGGCCTCGCAACAGGCCGACCGGGCTCGAAATCCAAGCGGCGATCGCCGTTGTTTCACCACGCAACCGTGCCTGCCCCGTGATGATGGCAGAGGCCCCAGGTTTGCGCCAGTCGACCGTCACATCGATGGCATCAATCGTCACTCCCACCGGAAGTTGCTTGCCTGTTAAGCTGGCACGGCCGTCAACGAGGGTAACGGCACCCAGTTTCGCTTCATCCGCCGAGGCCGCCTCGACTGTCGCCGGCGGAGCATCCGCGGCGCGCCCGATCACACTGTCCGGTGGCATCGGCCGCCCATCGAGATCGATGCGCATGTCCGGATTTACCAAGGTCGCCGAGGCAATCTCGATACGTCCTGCAAAAAGCGAAGCGAGGCGGAAATATCCTTTGAGGGAGTGTGCATCGATGCGAAGCGCTCCGGACGGATCGGTGAAGCTGACTTCGTCGATGCTGATGTGAGGCTGCGGCAAAACGACAAATACCGCTTGGCCCTGCGAAATGATGGTGAGCCCTGTCATGCGGCGTATTTGCGAAGCTATCTCGCTGCGGAGCGCCGCGTTCGAAAACGCCCAAGGCGCCGCTGCTGCCGCGAGTCCTACAAGCAAAGCGGCGCCAATGACGAAGAAAAGTATTCGCGGCAGGCGTTTGCGGAGCGGCGGAGGTGGGCCAGAAACAACCGTTGCCGGTTCTACCATTGTTTTTGAGAGCCCTACACGGGATTGCACAAAAACCGGGACCGTATACGCGGAAAGACGAACCCGATTCCTATCCAAAAATGAAATCAGAAACGAGGACATGGCCCGCGTTTCCGTGGCGAAGAAAACAGATTCAGCCCATGAAGGAATTGGTCTTCGACTGTGTCATGATCAAGGCGGGCAAGAATACAAGCTCGAACTTTACCGGAGTCACACTACCAAGCGGTGACCGGTTTCACACGCCGCCGCGAAGCGCCTGCTTTGAGAGGAGATTCGGCTTGGTGGAATCCGCGCCGCGTAGCGCCTTCGGCCTGTCTCCTATGAGGGCCTCCCCGGTCGAATGCACGGCATCCGTTTTGAACCACTCATCGGCAGGAGATCCGAACTCCGCACGCAACAAGGTTGCAAGTTGCTCCATTCCGAACGGCTTTAGCAGCACGGCGCGTCCAGCGTGGCGGATAGGCAGTCCTGGCAAGCTATAGCCCGTCGTAAAAATGAAAGGACAACCTCGCGCCGCGAGAGCATCGGCGACCGGATCGATCCTCTGCAAGCCCAAATTGACGTCGAGGATGGCGCAATCGATCCGTTCACGAGCAATTAATTCGAGGGCAGCGGACACTTTGGTCGCGGAACCCGCAACCTCAAATCCGAGGTCAGGCAACATCGCTTCCAAGGCGAGCGTGATGAACGGCTCGTCCTCAACAATGAGAATGCGCTGTCTTCTGGACGAAGCCTCTGGAGCGGCGACCATGATTTTTGCTGCTTGACCCTTGAAATTCAGGTATCTTGCAGCGCTAGATGGCCAAAGTCCAGAAATATATTAATCGTCAATGTTTTGACCTGGCGTCCAGGCGCCGCTTTGCCAAAACACGGTTAAAGCAGCGAGCGTGACGGAAATCCAGCCGGCGATCAGAAGGCTTCCTCCGAGGGGAGCTGCCATCGGGAACAGCCTTGTCCCGGCGAAAGCGCGCGTCGAAAGATCGGCGCCAAATATCAAACTGCCGGAAAGGAAGAAACCCGCCGCGCCGAGGAACAAGACGCCGCCTCGCGGTATCGCGGCGGCAAGCCCGCAGACAGCGAGAGCCGCCGCCGCGTGGAGCAGCAAAAAATTGGCGGCCGTCTGCAGTCGCGGATCGGGCACGCTATGAGCGGCGGCGGCGGCCAGGAGAATCCCACTGACGCCGGTGAGCCCGGCCAACGCCGCCGCCGCGCACGTCCATTTGGCCTTGGAGCCGGATTTTTGGCCCGCTCGCCAGAATCCCATCATGGTCCCCCATCAGGAAAATCGTGTATGAAGCGATACGATAAGCCTGTTTATTTCAATTCTTCATTTTTATTCCATTTTTAGCATAGAGGATGCCATCGCCCGGATCCGCCGGGTAGGAGACAAGCCGATGGATCGACGGCTGACTTTGCTGGCAGGCGTGCTGGTTTTGGCGGGCATCACCGGGGGGAGCTTCGCGCAAGACAAAGGCACGCTAGAACCCGTTTCGCTGCCCCCGCTTGCCCATCCGAACGATCCCTCCACGCCCGCGAAACAGTTGTTTGGGCGGCAGGTGGTTCCGGCGAATTTGGCGGCCCGCACGATCGGATTTTATTCGCATGGGTGCCTTGCGGGCGGCGAGGCGCTGCCCGTGAACGGTTCTGCCTGGCAAGTGATGCGGATTTCACGCAACCGTAATTGGGGCCATCCGGCGCTGCTCGCCTTTCTTGAACGCTTTGCTCAGAAGGTGCCCAAGGTCAGTCATTGGCCGGGAATTCTCGTCGGTGATATGTCGCAACCCCGCGGCGGCCCAATGCTTACGGGGCACGCCTCGCATCAGATCGGTCTTGATGCCGACATTTGGCTGACACCCATGCCAAATCGCGAACTCTCGCGCTTGGAACGCGAGGAAATGTCGGCGGCCAACATGGTGCGTGAGGACCGGCTGGACGTCGATCCGGCGAAATGGACCAGCGACCATGTCTCGGTCATCAAAGCGGCTGCCCAAGACCCGGCGGTACAGCGCATTTTCGTCAATGCGGCGATCAAAAAAGCCCTATGCCGGGAAGCGCGGAGCGATCGGTCCTGGCTCAACAAGGTCCGCCCCTATTACGGACACGACTACCACTTCCACGTCCGCCTGGCGTGTCCGGCCGGGGAAAACGCATGCCGGGATCAGGACCCCGTCCCGCCAGGGGACGGCTGCGACGCCTCGCTCGCCTGGTGGTTCTCGGAGTCCATTATCCACCCGAGACCTGGCCCGCAAAAGCCGAGACCGCCGCTGACGATGGCCCAATTGCCGCCCGAATGCGAAAGGGTTCTTACCGCACGCTAAGACTTTGGCGGCAGATGAATGCCTTCAAATTTGTCCCAGCTTAGTACGATCCAACCGCGCCAGCAGCGACAACCGGGGTATCGTTGGCATCCAACGGCTTGATTTTCACGTGATGCAGCTTCGTATTGTGGTGCACGCTCACGCTGCGGCCCATCACAATGGGAGCAGCCGGTTTGACGATATGCCGGACTACAACCGGCGCGGGTACGCTCTTAGCTGTTGATTTGTTTGCCTTCGCGGACGCCGCCTTGGCAGGGCTGGCAGATTTGGCGGAACTTAACGCCATCGCCTTCGCACTCGCCGTGCCGTGGGAAATATCCCGGCCCATGGCGGCTCCTGTCGCAACCAGACTCAAAACAAATAGGACACCGCAAACTTTACCAAATTTCATCACGTGACTCCAACAAACAGGATTTGCCGTGCAAACCTGTAACCGCGATAACGCACCGGATGCTCAAATTGTTGCGTTGCCGCTACGCAACACCCCAATTTATTTTAAACTGAGTATGGCTTGTTTAAAGTAAATATTTTGTAGACGCCGTGCGATTCGGCACCCGTCACGCCGCGTCAAGCAAATCCCCCCTTCCCTTGCGCTATCAGTCTTGCGCCGCAATTCCTATGGGACACGCAACCCCAGTGCCGCCAAGGCCGCAATAGCCCTGCGGGTTTTTCGCCAGATATTGCTGATGATAGGCTTCGGCGTAATAAAACTCGGGACGATCGGCAATTTCCGTCGTGATCACGGAAAACCCGCGAGCGGCCAGCATTTTCGCATACGCGGCTTTGCTCGCTTCGGCGGCGATGCGCTGGCGGGGGTTCGCAGCATAGATAGCAGAACGGTACTGGGTGCCAACATCATTGCCTTGCCGCATCCCCTGCGTCGGATCGTGATTTTCCCAAAACGTCTTTAAGAGTATGTCATAGGAAATCTTCGCGGGGTCGAACGCCACGAACACAACTTCCGTATGACCGGTGGCACCGGAGCAAACCTCTTCATAGGTGGGATTGGGGGTATGTCCGCCCGCATATCCAACCGCGGTCACATAGATGCCCTCGCCGAGTTGCCAGAACTTTCGCTCGGCGCCCCAGAAGCAACCCATGCCAAACAAGGCGGTCTCGATCGCTGGCGGGAACGGCGGCTGCAAATTGTGGCCGGTGATGACGTGAGTCTTCGCCGTCGCAATCGGTTGTCCCCGGCCGCGAAGCGCTTCGGCGGCACCCGGCAAGGACATAAGCTTGCGGGAAAAAAGCACGGATTGCCTCCCTCAGGGGCATGATTGATCCTGCAAATTTGGGGTTTCCGCCCCTCCCGCACAAGTCAAAAAAACGCAAATGCTCGCGGCAATCGGAGCTTCGGGCGTTCAACGGCTCGAATAACCGAACTTCGCATGCGGTTTGCCGCCAAGCCTGAGGGCCAAGGCGCCGATCACCCCGGAGACCAGCCAAACAGGCAATTTTAGAAGATTTATCAAAATAGGGTCCCAAACCATATGGGGAGCATGACTTTGAATGAAATCTCGGGCCATGACGAATTTGCCGGGGAGCAGAGCGGCAAGGCAATCGCCAATGGACGTCACATAGAATGTGTGAACGGTAATGGCGTGAGTGCCATCAACAATGAGGGTTACGAAAGCAGTTGCCAGAAAGCAAAGTCCCGCCAACCGCAATAACAGACGAAACATGATGACCGCAAAGCTCCTTGGATAATCTGTCTGACGGGTCAAATCGGATGTTCGATACTGTGGCAGATAATTTTGAGGCGTATTAATACTTAAGAAAGTCAGTGTTGTGCTATTCTTAAGCTCCAGCTTGCGTTTGTGGCCGCCGGACCAAAGCCCCCCCCCTGAAAGCAAGGTTCTGATTGCGTTTGAAAAGACCAGCGCCTATACACCGAACCTCTTCCCTTCTCGCGTGATTTCTTGAGCTTCGCTGGATTTATCCGCGAACAAAGCGGGTTTTTCATATTGAGCGCAACATCCATGTTGAAGCGCAAAAGGAGCAAATTATGAGCAATGCGCCGCTGATGCCAAAGGCCACCGCAGTTTGGCTCGTCGAGAACACGTCGCTCACATTTGAACAGATAGCCAATTTTTGCAAGTTGCATCCGCTGGAAGTCAAAGGGATCGCGGACGGGGAAGTCGCCGCCGGGATCAAGGGACATGATCCAATTACTTCAGGCCAGCTGACACGCGAGGAAATCGCCGCGGCGGAAGTCGATGAAAAGCACCAGTTGATCCTAGCGGTCTCGAAGGTGCGTCTGCCGGAACCGAGCCGCAAGCGTGGTGCCCGCTACACGCCCTTGTCCCGAAGGCAGGATCGTCCGAACGCCATTCTCTGGCTCATCCGCAATCATCCGGAGCTCAAGGACGCGCAGATTATGCGTCTTGCAGGCACCACAAAAACGACACTGCTCGCCGTCCGCGACCGGACGCATTGGAATTCCGCCGCGCTGACGCCGATCGATCCCGTCACACTTGGGCTTTGTTCGCAAATGGATCTCGATTTGGAAGTCAACCGTGCCTCCAAGGATCGTCCTCCTGTTGAGGAAGATCGCGGCCAAACGCTGGTGCCGAGCGAGGTTACGACACGCGAAACGCACGAGGTTCCGGAGACGGAAGCGGGTGTGTTCGGCTCGAGCGGCACCGGAAAAGCCGCACCAGAAGCCCATATTGATGTCGATTCCGTTTTTTCCAAGCTCCATGACTTAAAAGTCAAGGAATAACACACCGCACCGAGCCAGGAATGGCCAGTGGGCGGCCTTGCATTGGGTTCCATTGGTGAAATGTTAGTACGAATCAGGCATCCCACGTGAGGGAGATCATCAGCGCCAGCCTCGGCAGGGCCGGTTTTGCCGGAGACAATGACCGTGCCGAAAACAGTCGTAACGAAACTCATGGAGAGTCTGGTGATGAGACTCATGGGCTCGCAAGCTTGCGCTTGTCTCTGCATCGCCGGTTTTTGGGCGGGGATCGAGGCCGCACATGCCGCTGATCTTGGGCCAGGGCCGGGGCCTGGCTTTGCGCCGGCCGTGGAAATCTATGGGCCGGTCTATGGCTATTTTAACCCTGTCCTCGATCCAAGATGCCGGATCGTCCCGCAACCGCAGCTCAATCTCTATGGCGATACCGCGCGTTTTCGCCCCACGGCAGTCTGCCAATCGCGCGGTCTTTATACAGATTCAGTTCTCTTTCCTTGACGCTGTGGCGGTCTCAGATGCGCATTGCGGCTCGGATCAAATGCAAAGCACCGGCCTGAGCCATCCGTCCAAGTGCTAGTGCGTTCGGGTCAAGAAATATTCCGCCGCTTCCCCTACTCTTGCACGGTGGAGATTGAAGCCTCCGCATCTTCCGGATAGTGGTTCGCGCGTATTAATGCCCTCGCAAGCGGCGCGTAACCAAATTCCGGACCGGCCACCTTGCCCCCCGGGGTGGCCGGTACTTTTTCCCGGCAATTCAAGAAAACTGTGGCCCCCGCCTGGCTTCGGCCAGCGCCCGCGAAAGATCCCTGGCAAAATTTTCCTTGGCTGCCGGTCCAAGAAACGCCGCGATCTCCACCGCTTTGCCGCGTGACACCAAGGCCAGACGCTGCGTGCCAAACTCTTCATGCTTTTCCTGATCGAGCCGCACAAAAGATGGATTGAAGCGCCATTCCGCCCTCTCGCCACGAGGGCTGACCTTGGCCAGTACGAGTTCGAAGAAAGTGAGTTTCAGTTCTTCATAGGCGCGTGCCGCATAGAAATTGGCGCGGAACGCAAAATAGAAAATCGCAACATCCAGCCCCATGAACCCGGCAACCGGCCAAGCTCCCAAAATAACAAAGGGCAAGGTCGTGAAAAAACTGACGCCGGTAAAGATCGCCAAAAGCACATGAAAATTGTGCGGATTCAGGGATCGATGCGGCGTCAGCCGGACCGATAAGAGCGGTAAATTTTCGTGATCCGCCCCCAGACTTTCACTGGACATGGAATTTCCTCGAAAAAGCTCGGCACCCTTGCTCAGTTTCGTTAGAAGAATTTATAACGCGTGGATGGACAAAAGAAACACGCCGGAGAAAAAACCGCGGGCCAAAATTTCTGCGCGGGGCGGAACGCCGCGCAAGGCGGCACCCCCAGCGATGCCTAAAGCGGGCAAGCGGGGACCCAACACGCCACGGGCGCAGCAAAATCTACCCAATTCGGCAACAATCGCCGAAATTTTCCAGCGCTTCGAAGCCGCTAACCCGCATCCGGAAGGAGAACTCGCCTATATCAATCCGTTCACCCTTCTTGTCGCGGTCGTGCTTTCGGCTCAGGCGACCGACACCGGGGTCAACAAGGCAACGCGCGCGCTCTTTGCCAGCGCCGACAGTCCGGAGAAAATGTTGGCGCTCGGCGAGGACAAAGTCCGGGCTATGATTCAGACGATCGGTCTTTTCCGGGCCAAGGCACGCAATGTCATCGCCTTGTCGGAGCGGCTTCTCAAGGACTTCAACGGCGAGGTTCCGCGAACCCGCGATGCGCTCGAAACGCTTCCCGGAGTTGGCCGCAAGACTGCCAATGTGGTCTTGAACATCGCATTTGGCGTTCCAGTGATCGCCGTCGACACGCATGTTTTCCGGGTCTCGAACCGGATTCCGCTGGCGCCGGGCAAGACGCCGCTGGAGGTTGAAACTGGGCTGGAAAAAATCATTCCCGATGCCTACAAACGCCACGCGCATCATTGGCTGATCCTGCACGGCCGCTACATCTGCAAGGCGCTGCGCCCGGAATGCCCGCGCTGTCTCATTTCCGATTTGTGCCAGTGGCCGGACAAGCGTGCGTGATTATCCCGGTTGTCTGCCGCTGCTTTTGCGGGCGCGATCCTCGATCCACGCAAAGCCGCGATCCGTCACCATTGCGAGCAACGCGACCACCGCCGCGCCCTCCAAAACATAGGCTGGATTCGACGCGGAAAGGCCTTCGATAATGGGCGAGCCGAGCGACAAGGCACCAGCGGCGGAGGCAATGGCCGCTGTTCCGATGTTGATGATCACCGCATTGCGGAGCCCGGCGAGGATAAAGGGAAATGCGAGCGGCAATTCGACTTTCAATAGGACATCTCGTGGAGAAAAGCCAATTCCCTGTGCCGCTTCGCGAACCGACGAAGGCACGGCCTCAAGACCTGTGATGGTCGCCGCGATGACTGGAAAAATCGCATAGAGACACAACGCCACGAGTGCGGGGGCAGCGCCATAACCCAAAACCGGGATGGTCAGCGCGAGCACCGCGACGGGAGGAAAAGTCTGGCCGATGGCGGCGATCGCGCCCGCCATCGCGGCAAATTCGCGCCCACTTTCGCGGGTCACGAATATGCCAAGGCCAATCCCGATCGCCGCGGCGGCAAGGCTTGAGAGCGCCGCCAGCTCCACATGCGCCAGTGTCAGCTCAAAAAAGTTGGCGCGCGTATAAACCGGACGCGGATTGCCGGGAAAAAGCCAGCGCATGAGCGGCGCCGCCGTGGGCATCAGAAACATCGCGGAGAGCAGCGCAATCGTCAGCCAGAGCCCAGGCCCGCGCGCGAGACCGGTCACGATGGCGAGCAGCCCTCGGCGATCAACCACCATCGCGCCTCGCTAAAATATCATCTAAAGTGACTTCGCCGAGCTTGACGCCTCTTGTGTCCTCGACGCCAAGGACAGAGCTCCGGTTTGCCAGCATCAGGTTCAGCGCCGTTTTGAGACTGGCGTCTGCCGCAATGGTCCCGATTGCCCGTGTCTTGCCGGGTTTCAAAAGCTTACGGACTGGCATGAGGTCAAGCAGGCGGAGCTGCAAATTTTCACCCCCCACAAACTCCCGCACGAAATCATCTGCCGGTGTAAGCAGGATCGAAGCCGGATCCCCTGTCTGCACGAGTTGACCATTTCGCATCACCGCCATACCCGTGGCAAGCCGCAAGGCTTCGTCCATATCATGTGTTACAAAGACAATCGTCTTGCCGCCGCGAGCGTGAATTGCGCGCAGTTCGTCTTGTAGTGCTGCCCGGCTCACAGGATCGAGCGCCGCGAACGGTTCATCCATCAAGATCATATCGGGATCGGCGGCCAACGCACGGGCAATGCCGATGCGTTGCTGCTGACCGCCCGACAACTGCCTCGGGTAGCGGTTGAGCAAAGCCAAATCGATCCGCAGCAAAGCGGCGACCTCATCGAGCCGAGCGGCACATTGCGATGGGCTCCATTTGAGCAGACGCGGCACCGCCAGTATATTATCGGCAACCGTCCAATGGGGAAAAAGCCCGGCGGACTGGATCACATAACCGATGCCGCGCCGGAGTTTTTCTAAATCATTCGCCTGAACATTTTCGCCGCGCACAAAGATGTCTCCCTTGTCGGGGGCAATCAGCGCATTGATCATCCGCAACACCGTTGATTTGCCGCAGCCGGAGGGACCGGCGAGGACAAAAAAGGCGCCACTCTCGATTTTGAGTGACAAATCGGAGACCGCCGGCGCGCCGCCAAAAGTCTTCCACACATTGCGCAGCTCGATCACAGATTTTTCCTCGCAAGCGCCGACAGCATGTCAAAAATCACATTCGCCAAAAGCGCCAGCAAAATAATCGGAAGGGCGCCTACCAAAACCAGATCAAGCGCATATTGGCCGATACCCTGAAAGATAAATGTTCCAAGACCTCCCGCACCGATCAAAGCCGCGACACTTGCCAAGCCGATCGCCTGGATCATCACGACACGCAATCCGGAAATGAGCACCGGCAGTGCAAGCGGCAATTCGACCTCGAAAAATATCTTGCGGGCACCAAAACCAATGGCGGCAGCCGCCTCCTTCACGTCAGTGGCAACTTCGCTAAATCCCGTATAGAAGCCGCGCACGAGCGGCAGCAGGGAATAGAGAGTCAAGGCGATGATCGCCGGCGCCGGGCCGGTTCCGTTGATACCCAGTGCGCGCAGAAAAGGCAGCGATTCGCTCAATTTCGACATTGGCGCAATCAGCACACCGAAAAGTGCGATTGATGGAATCGTTTGCACAATGCTAAGGCTCGCAAAGACGAACCCGGATGCAGATTGCCTGCGCAAGAGAAGCACAGTGAGCGGCACCCCGATCATCAGTGAAAAGAGTGTCGCCGCACCGACAAGCCCGACATGACGCAAGAGCTCAGTTACAAATAGCCCCCGCGCATTCGAAAATTCCCTGGCGAGCGACAGATGATCGAACGCGCCCGTCGCTACCATCACGGCGAATCCCGAACATAGAACCGCCCCAACACAAACGCGTGCAGGATAACTGAAGCTGCCTCTTTGCATGACATCGACAACCGCGAGAAGCGCGACGCTGATCAAGATCCAGAACGCGGGTCCCAGCGACGCCCGCGCCGCCGGAGGTCCTGCTTGCATGAGCAACGCCGCGAGATGACCAGCGCCAGAAAGAGTCCCCCAAAGGATCAACGCTGCTGCGATGATTGTTGCGATGGAGCGGCATTTGTTGCCTGGAACAAAACTTAAAAGCGCCAGTCCGCTAAGCCCAGCTATCGCAGCCGCCGCGTCAACGAGGGGTGCTTGCCATATCGCGGAAGCAACGCCACGCGCGAGCCGGTTCGGCGCAAAATTCAGAAAGCCCCCAAGCAAAATCCCGGCAAAGCCGAAGCAGCTGAGCGTAAGAAGAACGCGGTCGAACAGTTTCGGCATCAAGCCATCCCGCGTTCGCATCTAGCGCCTGACGGTCTATCGAAGGAGCCCTTGCAATCGGAAAAATTCGCGGGCCACAGCGCCTGGTTCCGCGCCTTCGACGGCCACTTTTTCGTTCAAATCGCGCAGGCTCGCAAGGTCGAGCTTCGCAAAAACTGGTTTCAGAATACCACGGATTTCAGGATAGCTTGCGAGAGTTTCTTCGCGTATCACGGGCGCGGGTGCATAGACCGGCTGTGCATGGCGTGTGTCTTCAAGGGCCGCTAGACCGAGCGCTTTGAGTGCGCCATCTGTCGCATAGGCCATCGCCGCATTGACCCCCGAAATTCCGTCCGCCGCCGCTTTGATGGTGGCGGAGGTTTCCCCGCCGGAGAGGACCAGCAGCTGGCTCGCCTCAAGCCGGAAGCCGTAGCTCGCCTCGAAGGCCGGAAGGCCAGCGTTGCTCTCGACAAATTCCGCCGACGCGGCCAGCTTGACACGGTTGCCGTCCCGCACAAAGCTCGCGAAATCCTCCATGGTGCGAAGATTTTGCTTCTCCGCCAGCGCCGCTGGAACCGCGATCACCCAACTGTTGTCGGCTGGTGCAGGGGCAAGCCACACCAGGCGGTTTTCTTCATAGTCACGTTGCGCGGCCCGTGCGTAGCCGGCCGCAGCATTCTTCCAAACAGGATCGCCATCTTCATGAAAGAAAAACGCGGCATTGCCGGTATATTCCGGACAAAGGTCGATCGCGCCGCTCAAAAGCGCGGCCCGCAAAATCGACGTCGGGCCAAGCCGCAACCGGTTTTCCGCCACGATTTTGGCTTGCCCAAGCGCGAGCAAAATCATTTCGCCAAGCAGTCCGCCTTCGAGATCAAGTTTTGAGCTGACCACGACAGGCGTGGCGGCACCACTGGTACGGATGAACGCCGCCGAGGCCATGCCGTTCAAAAACAAGCGCCGCGTGGGCATTGTCACACCACGACCGTCAGCCGCTCGGCGGCGCGGGTGATACCGGTGTAGAGCCAGCGGTTGCGATGTTCGCGAAAAGCGAAACTTTCGTCAAATAACACCACTTGGTTCCATTGCGACCCTTGCGCCTTGTGCACCGTCAGCGCGTAGCCATAATCGAATTCATCCGATTCCCTGCGGACCGCGGGACTGAGACTGTCCTCGAGCCCCTGAAAAAATTCAGGCAGGACGCCGATGCGCAGCGGCTTGCGAGCGGGATCATCCTCCGGCACAACATGCAAGGACAGCTTTTTCTTGCGTGTGGCCCCGGCAGTTTTCACAAGCCAAACGCCGCCGTTCAAAAGACCCTTCGTCTTGTCGTTCTTGAGACAGACCAGCTTGTCGCCGGGTGCCGGAAAGGCATCGGCATGGCCAAAGAGTTCGCGCATTCTTCTGTTGTAGGATCGGCGGGTGCGATTGAGGCCGACAAGCAGTTGATCGGCGGCGGTCACCGCACCCGAATCGATGCCGCTCCGCTCGATGACACAGCTCTCACCATAGGTGCCGAGGGGAAGCCTCCCTCCTTCACGCACCAGCATCGACATTTTGATGATCGGATTGTCCACCGCTTGCCGGTGCACCTCGGTCAGCATCACATCGGGCGCGCCTTCGGTAAAAAATCCTCCGCCCTTCACGGGAGGCAGTTGCGCCGGATCACCGAGCACCAGCACCGGCTTGCCGAATGACAAAAGATCCCGGCCGAGATCCTCATCGACCATCGAACATTCATCGACGATCACGAGGCTCGCTTTCGTCACGGCGCTGTCTTCGTTGAGAACGAACGACGGCTCTTGTGTCTCGGTTTCGCGCGCGCGGTAGATCAGACTGTGGATCGTGCGGGCGTCACCGCAACCCTTGGACCGCATGACGAGTGCCGCCTTGCCCGTGAAAGCGGCAAAAGCAACCCCGCCATCGACATCAGCGGCAATATGCTTCGCAAGCGTGGTCTTGCCCGTTCCGGCAAAGCCAAACAGCCGGAACAATTGCGGCTCGCCGCGTTTCAGCCACGCGGCCACGGATTTCAGCGCCGCTTCCTGCTGCGGCGTCCAAATCATCGCAATTCCGTTCTAAAATTCATCGGCTTCCGGCTCATCAATGGCACGCGGCGACAAAAACCAAACAGCGCACCCCTTGCCGGTTGTTGCTAGCCCCGTTAAAGCCGGTAGCGGCAAGCGGACGTGGCGAAACTGGTAGACGCAAGGGACTTAAAATCCCTCGACTTCGGTCATACGGGTTCGACTCCCGTCGTCCGCACCATCGAGGCAGCTGATCAAGAAAAAAGCAGCAGCGACAGCTTTTTCCGGGCGCCGATCGTCGCCGGATCGGCTGGTCCCCACGCGTCGAAAAATTGCAGCAATTGCTTGCGGGCGCCATCGTCGTTCCAGGCCCGGTCGCGTTTGATGACCTCGAGCAACTCGGCCGCCGCTTCCTCCCGCCGGTTCTTCGCATTGAGAAGCGTCGCGAAATCGAGCCGCGCCTGATGATCGTCGGGATTGGCCGCGATCCTTTGCGTCAGCTCAGAAGAATCCCCGACGTCCGCGGCTTGTTCGGCAAGATCGAGCGCTGCCTTGGCGGCAATGAACGCGGCATCCCGCTCGCCGCCAGGCGCCACCGAGACCAGCACTTTTTTGGCGCTTTCGATGTCCCCCGCCGAGACGAACAGTTTCGCGAGCCCCGCCACGGCAGCCGGATCTCCAGAGTTTTCGGCGAGCAGCGCGGTATATAGGTCCGACGCCCCCTCGACGTCGCCAGCGGCCACCAGGGCCTCGGCTTCGGCCAGACGATCGGCATCATCGGCGATCGGTCCCGCAAGCCGCTCGATAAAGCCCTTGACTTCTCTTTCCGGCAGCGCACCCATAAATCCATCGACCGGCTGCCCGCGCTGGAAGGCGATCACCGCTGGAATGGAACGAACCCCAAGGCGGCCTGGAATGTCCGGATGCTCGTCAATGTTCATCTTGACGAGCTTCACCTTGCCTCCGGCCGCCTTGACTGCCTTTTCAAGAACCGGGGCGAGCTGTTTGCAGGGACCACACCAGGGCGCCCAAAAATCGACCAGAACTGGCTGGCGCGCCGATTCCGCGAGCACATCGGCGCTAAAACTCGCCGTGGTGGCGTCCTTGATGAGACTCCCATTCTTCTCCGTCGCCGCCGCGCCCTCAACGGCTTGACCGGCGCCTTGCGCGCCGCCCTCGTTCCGGCTGCGGCCAAATAATCCTGCCATGTTCCGGCTCTCCCCGTGGCGAACGTTCCCAGATGTTGGCCTCTAAATGCGTCTTTGGCCGCGAAACCGCAACCATCTATTGTGTTTTTGGCGCAGGCCTTTCCTTTCGCCCTGTCTCCCCTTACATTGGCTTGGCGGAGCTGCGGGGTGCGTGTTGGATCAGCATTCCCGGGGCCTTATCGATCTCAAAGGGAGCTGTCCCTGGCCTCGCTCGTGGGCTTGGCCACACGGCGCCCACCTACGTTGTAGGTTCCCGGGATCGATATCCCACGGCCATCGCGGCCCCGCGCATGTCTCGTCCGGCCGGTTCTCGATGTCCCTCCCAATTTCCAAACCGGCCCTCCGCGCGAAAGCCCTCGCACAGCGTAACGTGATCCCCATCGCCGCCGCCGCCTTCGCGGAGCGCATCGCCGTCGAAGGCCTCGCCCTCGTCAAGAGGTTGCACCCCGCCATCGTCTCAGCCTATTTTCCGCTTCCTGGCGAACCCTCGCCGCTGCCACTCCTCGAAAAACTGGCTGCGGCAGGAATCAAGACCGCCTTGCCAGTGACCGGCCGAGTGGGAACGCCCCTCGTGTTCCGGCTGTGGCGCCATGGCGAGCCGACCGTGAAGGGAAAGATGGCAATCGAAGAACCTTTGCCGGAGGCGCCCGAGGCGGCGCCGGATTTTTTGTTCGTGCCCTTGGCCGCGTTTGATCGCGCCGGCCACCGGATCGGCTATGGGGCGGGGTTTTATGATCGCTCCCTGGCGAAGTTGCGTGCCGAGAAAGCAGTTTGGGCCGTGGGCATCGCCTATGCCAGCCAGGAGTTCCCGGAAGTTCCGCATGACGCCTATGACGAAAGTCTCGATTACGTGCTCACCGAGCTCGAATTGATTGACTGCCGGGCCGGACCGTAGCATGCGGCTGCTGTTCATTGGTGACATCGTCGGCCGCGCGGGCCGCGCGGCTTTGCTGGAAACGCTGCCCAAATTGCGCATCGCATGGGGGCTCGATTGCGTGGTCGTCAATGGCGAAAACGCGGCAGGCGGCTTTGGCATCACCGAGACGATTTGCGCCGACTTCGTTGCGGCGGGCGCCGATTGCGTGACCCTTGGCAATCATGCGTTCGATCAGCGCGAGGCGCTGGTTTTCATCGCCCGCCAGCCGCGTCTCATCCGGCCCCTTAACTATCCGCGCGGGACACCGGGCCGCGGCGCCAATCTCATCGAAACCGCGTCCGGCGCCCGTGTCCTTGTCGTGAATCTCATGGGCCGCATTTTCATGGACGCGATGGATGACCCCTTCGCCGCAATCGAGCATGAAATCGCGGCCTGTCCCTTGGGAATTGGCTGCGATGCCTCGGTTGTCGATTTCCACGCCGAGGCCTCGAGCGAAAAACAAGCCTTCGCGCATTTCGTCGATGGGCGTGTGTCGCTCGTCGTCGGAACCCATACGCATGTGCCGACCGCCGACCACCAAATATTGCCGCATGGCACGGCCTATGTGACCGACGCCGGCATGACCGGGGATTATGATTCCGTCATTGGCATGGAAAAGGAGGAACCGGTGCGCCGGTTCACCACCAAGCTTCCCGTAACCCGCTTCGAGCCAGCGGCTGGCCAAGCGACCCTTTGCGGCGTCGCAGTCGAGATCGATGCCACGGGCCTCGCTGCAAAAATCGCCCCCGTGCGGATCGGCGGCAGGCTGGCGCAGTCGCGCCCGGACTTTTGGGAAGGCTCGTAGAAAATAAGAAACGGCCGATAATTCCGGATCAGCTTAGTCCACCGTCTTGGCAAGAATGGATGCCAATATTTTGTTTCCTTCCAGTGTTGGATGGATACCGTCGCTTCTATATGCCTTTTCAGTCCAAGCCGGTTCTTGCGCGATGTCCAGACATTTCGCCAGGGTGGTTTTACATAGCTCCAATAGGGGCGCCGTCGACTCCAGCCATTTGGGCCTGTTCCTCAGATCCGCGACCGTAGGATAGAAGAAAATTGTAAGCTTGTGTTCCCTGGCGAGGCTGTCCACTCGCGCCTTAAACCGCTGCAATTGCGTCTCGTCAAACTGTCCCGTAGGCGGCAATGCCCCGAAATCAGAGGTGGAAGACATGTGAAGCAGGCGTGGCAGCGCATATTTGCGCAAAGTGTATAAAGTCAAACTCCAAGGCTTTTGATCCGGAAAAACGTAGTACCCCGGCCACTCGCTCGGGGCGGTGAGGCCGCCGTCCATATATTCGATGATCACCTCGTCGGCGTTCCGGACAACGTCCGCGTTGCGGTCGAGATAGGTGAGTTCATTGACATTGGACCAGCCGCCCGCCGCTGCCGACCACACGGTGTAGCGGCCGCCCAAATCCTTTTCCAGCAGCGGCCCGATCTTATCTGGATGATTAAACGGATTGCCGCCAAGGACAATACTGTTCCCGACCAAGAGAATATTTGGATGTTTCGCGGGGTTCCAGTCAGCGATGTTTCCCATATGCCTATTATTGAAATACCAGGCGCTATGGTTGAGGAAACTTCCGTGCTGATTCGCCGCCGGTATATACTTTATCTGCGCATCGATATCATACACCGGATAGGACGCGAACCCGGCGTAACGCAAATATATTTCCGATGATACGAAGAGTAAAAAGAACAAGACAAGGATGAAGATCACTGGATGGCGGCGGACCATTTTGGGCTCCATCGAATAAAATCAACCAGTCACGCACAAGACAGCGGGGTTCGGAATCGGAATCGGGGGCACGTACCAAGCAAGACTATTTGATAAACACATAGATATCGGCTTCGAGATTCGCGTCGTCCGGCTCCGCCGTATCGGTCAGATATTCCTCGATGAAGCGATTTTGCGATTCGAGGCCTTTTTCATCGAGAAAGGCGGTGATGAGATCATAAGTCGAATCGATATCGTCATAGGAGCCCCGATGTAGAAATTTGATCGCCTTGCCGGCGGGCGACTCCCCGATTTTGATTCCATCGGAGAGATCCTTGACCTCGGGACTGCCATCCAGCGGCACCATCGCCTCGAACTGAAAGCTTTTGTCGTCCGTCGCCAAAAACAGAGCAAATGGGTGCCCAGCTGGCGCCAACCCGGCCTTTTTGATCGCCGCGTTGACTTTGGCGATCTCTCCCATCACGGTTTTGAAGCCATCCGCCCATTCCGCGCTGGCGCTGGCATAGGCGACCCGGCGTGCCTTGAGGTCGAGGGTCACGGCTGATGAATCGTTTGGAACTCCCGGCGGAGGTTTGGAGTCGGTGTCGGAGGACGCGGGCGGCGCCGCGCCAGGCGCGGGCGGCGCCGGATCCCCCGCCGCCGGCGCATCGGTCTGCGCCAGGGCGGGTACCGGCTGTATTGCCGCCATCGCCAGAACAAGGCCGAAGACCAGGGCGGCGGCCGGCAAGCGCGTAATTTTGCCTATCCTCATGTGCGGCTCCGGAATTTTATGGAATTTGGTCTCGCGCTCAAGCATGTTCCAAAAAAGTGGATCGACTTTCGGAACATTCTTCAACACGTTGAATATATGCGGGTGGCGGCTGGGGCGGGACGACCCCCATTCAGGAACAAAAGGGCAAGGACGCGGCGAGAAAACGCGCCGCAGCCTGAAAGTTTCTATATCATGAACTTGCAACGGATATGCCGGTCTTGCCGCCCTGCTTCGGACGAGGACTCGACCGGCCCCGGTCAAGGCTGATTTTGACGACTTGCCATGGAGGGCGGCGTTCCGCTACCGATTCCCGCAAGTCAGCGGACAAATGGATATCGATCATGAGCCCCCTCGCCAATAGGCATGCCGCAAAATTGAATGGGATCGGCAACGAAATCGCCGTTCTCGATCTGCGCGGTACGGGCTTGACCGTGAGCGGCGCCGAGGCGCGCGCGATCGCAAGGGGCGACGGCCTCGCCTTCGATCAGCTCATGGTGCTACACGAGCCGCGCTCCACGGGCACCGATGCCTATATGACGATCTATAACAGGGATGGTTCGCAGGCCGAGAGTTGCGGCAATGGGACACGCTGCGTCGCCTTTATCCTGTTGCGGGGAACGCCGCGCGAAAAGCTTGTCTTGGAGACTGCCGCCGCCCGGCTCGAATGCCAGCGCAAGGCCGAAACGGTTTTCAGCGTCGATATGGGCCGCGCGCGCCTCGCCTGGAATGAAATCCCGCTTCGCGATCCATTTCATGACACGCGCACCATCGAATTGCAGATCGGGCCGATCGATGCCCCCATCTTGCACACGCCGTCAGCCGTCAACATGGGCAATCCGCATGCGATTTTCTGGGTCGATGATATCGAGGCCTATGATCTTGGCAAAATCGGCCCATTGCTCGAACATCATCCCATCTTTCCCGAGCGCGCCAATATCTCGCTCGCTCATGTCATCTCCCGCACCCACATCGCGCTCAAAGTTTGGGAGCGCGGCACCGGCTTGACCCGCGCCTGCGGCTCGGCGGCCTGCGCCGCATTGGTCGCGGCGGTTCGCAAGGGCCTCACGGACCGGCGCGCCACCGTTAGCCTACCCGGCGGCGATCTCGACATCGAATGGCGGCAGAGCGATGAGCATGTTCTAATGACCGGGCCGGTCGAATTTGAATTCGAGACCCGGCTCGATCCTAATCTCTTCAAGGACATCGCGGCGTGACCCAACCGGCCCGCGAACCGCCAGCTGTCGAAGTCCTAACCTTCGGCTGCCGCCTCAATCTGGTCGAGTCGGAAGCCATGCGCCGCGCCGCGCTCGCCCAAGGACGCAGCAACCTCGTCATCATCAACAGCTGCGCGGTCACGGCGGAGGCGGCGCGGCAGGCCCGCCAAGCGATCCGCCGCATCAAGCGCGAGCGGCCCGGCGCCGAGATCGCCGTCACCGGCTGTGCGGCGCAAATCGACTCCGCGCGTTTCGCCGCCATGCCGGAAGTGTCCCAGGTCATCGGCAATGCGGAAAAAACCTCGCCAGAGAGTTGGGCCGACCTTGGCCGGAGCAGCGTCTCCGAAATCATGACGGCGAAGACGGCGCCGCATGTGTTGAGCGAGGGCGTCGAGGATCATACCCGCGCCTTTCTCGCGGTGCAGACGGGCTGCGATCACCGCTGCACCTTTTGCGTCATTCCCTTTGGGCGTGGCCCTTCACGCTCGGTGCCGATGGAGGATATTGCGTCCGCCGCGCGGCGTCTGGCGGACAAGGGCTTTTGCGAAATCGTCCTCACTGGCGTCGATCTGACGTCCTATGGCACGGATTTATGCGGCGCCCCATCCCTAGGGCAACTTGTCATATCCATCCTGCGCGCCGCGCCAAAACTCGAACGGCTGCGGCTATCGTCGATCGATTGCATCGAGGCGGACGCAGATCTCATTGACGCTTTCGCTCATGAGCCGCGCCTCATGCCGCATCTGCATCTGTCGCTGCAATCGGGCGACGATATGATTTTGAAGCGCATGAAGCGGCGCCACTCCCGCGCCGATGCAGTCCGGTTTTGCTCCGAACTCCGCCAACTGCGGCCGCAAATCGTGTTTGGCGCCGATGTCATCGCGGGCTTTCCGACCGAGACGGACGCCATGTTCGAAAATACGCTGCAACTCATTGCGGATTGCGACCTGACGCATCTTCATGTCTTTCCCTTTTCCGCCCGGCCCGGAACCCCCGCCGCAAAAATGCCGCCCGTCGCGGGGGAGGTCATAAAGGCCAGAGCCAAGCGCCTCCGTGAGGCCGGGGACGCGGCACTGGGCGTGCATCTTGCATTACAAACCGGCAAGACACTGCCTGTCCTGTCGGAACGCGGCGGAACCGGCCGCACCGAGGATTTCACGCGTGTGAAAATTGGCGACTTCCCACCCTCGCAAATGATCAACGTGGTCATCGCGGGCAACGACGGCAAAATGCTCGAGGCGAGGAGCCTTGCATTGGACCTGTTGGAGCCTGCCCGAAACCATGGTGCGCAAGCCTTGGTTTGTAACACCTGAGCCTCTGCTGCGTCGGCTAGAGCAATAGCCGATCATGTTGCATCGTATCCTGCGGCGGCGAAGTAGTTTTTGCATTCCGCTGGAGCGAACAGATCGATGATGCGGCCGATGGCGTCCCAGAGGCCGCCGACGGTTCGCTCGGCAGCCTTACGCAGATGAGCCTTCAGCTTGGAGAAGGCATTCTCGATCGGGTTGAAGTCCGGACTGTAAGGCGGCAGGTAGAGAAGGCTGGCGTCCGCCGCCGCGATCATCTCCCGCACTCTTGGCCCCTTATGGCTCGACAGATTGTCCATGACGACGATGTCGCCCGGCCGCAGGTCTGGAACGAGGGCCTTGTCGACATAGGTCTCGAAAGCGTCGCGGTTGATCGGCCCGTCCAGCACCCACGGCGCGATCATGCCGCGCGTCGTGAGGGCGGCGACAAAAGTCGTGGTCTTCCAGTGGCCATGGGGCACGCCGACGCGCAGGCGTTCGCCGCGCCGGCAACGGCCATGCGTGCGGGCCATCTTCGTCGAGGCCCAGGTCTCGTCGATGAAGACGAGGCGGTCAGGGTCGAGATCGATCTGCCCGTCGAACCAGTCCTCGCGCCGTTTCAGGACGTCGGGGCGATCCTGCTCGCTGGCGTGCGCAGTCTTTTTTTGCGCGTGATCGCATGACGCGCGAAGAAGCGGCGGATCGTGCCATAGCCGACGACAAGCCCCTTGTCCGCCAGCGTTTGGCGTAACTCCTCGATGGTGATGTCGGGCGTCGCCTCGAGCACGCAGAGGACTGTGTCCTTATGGGCGTCGATCCGGCCCGACCGACGATCCCCGCCGAGCGCCTTCGGACGCGCGTCACCCCGTTCCCGCGCAAGCTTTCGCCAGCGGCTGACGCTCGATGCGCTGACCGCGAACCGCGCGCCGGCTTCGCGATGGCTTAGACCCTGCGCAACCGCGGACAGTACACGAACCCGAAGATCGAGAGACAAGGCTTTCGACATGCCTGCCGGCCTCCTTGCTCCGGCAGACAGTTTGAATCACCTCAAGCCCGATTCGGGAATCCCTTCAGATTCATTCAGGTCGGATACTGCTCTAGCATATCTTGCGATAGATCAATGCACATCTCGATTGGGAAGTTATCTTCGCTCGCGGTCCCAAGGGGCGGTTGGATTTAGGAAGGAAGAAAAACCGTGAGACGGACGGCCAGTATCTTCAGATTTTTCAAAAACCTCTTCAAGGGGCCTTTTATCGCGGACGTGCCCCCCGAGCTTTTGGAATGTGAGTACACATGCCGGGTCGGTCAGTGCAACTTCGGGAAATGGCTAAACTGCGAAAATCGGATTCGCCGTATGAATGAAGAGCTTGCCTTGGTGCAGGGACGGACAGAATGTAAGCACTAAAAGCTGCATACCCGGGAAGTTTTCCATCGTTGTTTGCGCAGGAGACAATCGGGAATGTGCTTGCGTGGCTCAGGCTACATGTTCTTCGCATGAGCGACGAGCTGATCGAGTGCTTTGCCCCAGCCCTCATAAAACCCCATCTCCTCATGCTTCTTACGCGCGTCTTCGTCGCCGTGGATCACCAGCGCCGTGTATTTCGTCCCATTGCCGTGCGGTTCAAGCGCGATAACCGCCGTGAAAAAGAATGTATCGCAAGGCATCGTTCCAGGTGAATGAGATGGCCGGTAACCCGGCGCGAGGGCGTTCGTCCAGACGAGCTTTTCGTTCGCGATGATTTCCAGATAGCAACCCACGTTCGGAAATTCCTGACCCTCCGGAGAACGCATCACGGTGCGGAACATACCGCCCGGGTGAAGTTCGATTTCGCAATCCACCGTTTTCCAAGGCACAGGCGTGAACCACTTCTTCAAGTGTTCCGGTGTCGTCCACGCCATCCAGACGAGTTCCCTCGGCACATCGACGAAGCGTTCGAACATGAGATCGAGTTTTGGATCTGGCTTATGAATGATCGAACCGCTCATCGTTGTTCCTCCTTAAGGTCCGCAAGATACGTATCCAGTTGATCCAGGCGGCGCTCCCAGGTCTTGCGTTGCGTTTCGATCCAGTGCAACGCAGCCTTCAGCGGCTGAGGCGCCAGCTTATAGGTTCGCACACGCCCCGATTTGCGCGACCTCACCAATCCACAGCTCTCCAAAACGTCAAGGTGCTGCGAAAAAGATGGCAACGCCATTTTAAAGGGTCGCGCCAGCTCGCTCACGGGGGCAGGCCCCCGGGTCAGACGTTCGAGCACCGCCCGCCGCGTCGGGTCCGCCATGGCTTGAAAGACACGATCCAATTGAGCAGATTGGTTAGGCATATACCTAAATATATGCCTGCCAAATGCTTAGGTCAATACCTAAGTGTGAAGACGGTGGGCGATCGATTCTAAGCACGAAGTCAGCGGCACCGGCTGCTGCGTATCACCTCGGCGGCAGACTGGAGAAATAGGCCGCGATGGCCTCCATTTCCTCTTCCGACAGGCTGCGGGTCATGTAACGCATCTCCTTATGCGTGCGTTTGCCAGATTGAAACGCGTGCAACTGGTTGAGGAGATAAGGCGCATTCTGGCCCGCCAGAATCGGCACTTCGCCAAACCGCGCGATTCCGTTGGCACCGTGGCAAGGCACGCAGCCAGAGATCAGTTCGGGAACCGCCTGCTGCGCAGTTGCGGGGACGGCAACGAAAATACCGGCGAACACAATGGCGAGCTTCATGCGCGGCCATCGAAAACATGGGTCGAGATAGGTATCCATGCCAACAGCTATGCGATCAGATGCAAGTTCGTGGCAAGTTAAACTTTGACGGAGGCGAAAACCCTCCGATCAGACAAGAGAGCTTGTCAAAAAGACATTCTTTTACACCTTGTAACGATCTGAATCAGGCGAGTGTCAATCGTACCAAAACGTTTCACGTGAAACACTTTTGTCCGATTGAGCCCTGAAACCTTACAAGATTATTCCAGCGGATCGATGACGCCGCCGATCAGATTGGCCTCGAACAATGCTTGCGACGTGCACACCCCGCGCAGCGGTCGCAAGCGTTGTTGCGTCGTCGCAATCTCATCCTCGCGGGCTAAGAGCGCCGATCGCGCCTCAGCGACACTCACAGCGCGAAACCGGCACGTCTCGCCCGGACGCATTTGCGCAAGCCTGCCGATGTCAGCGCGCGCGACATGGCCAAGTTTTGGATAGCCCCCCGTCGGCTGACGATCCGCCATAAGAACAAGCGGCTTTCTGTCGCCGGGAATTTGAATAGCGCCCAGCGCGACGCCATCCGATACAATGTCATGACCCCGCGCATGCGCGATGTCCGGCCCATCGAAACGATAGGCCATACGATCCGCCGCCGGTGTCAATGTGAATGTGCCAGCAAAAAACCCGGTCAGACTCTCCGCCGTAAAATAATCGTCTTGCGGGCCAAGCACGACGCGGAAAGGATCGGAGTCGCGGGCAAGCCAGGGCGCGCCGATCAGCGCCTCGCCCCCGGGCTCTCGCTCCGGAGTGCTGGCAGGCAAAACATCTCCTGCCCTCAGCATCCGCCCTTCGATGCCGCCCATCCCTGAGCGCAGATGCGTCGCCCGGCTGCCCATCACGGCCGGAGTATCGAATCCGCCAGCGGCGGCGAGATAAGCAAACGCGCCATCCGCGCCCGCCCGCGCCGCGAGACTCTCGCCCGGCTGTAAATGCAGCCGCGCCGCAATCGGCAGGGTCACGCCGCCACGCCGCCAAACAAAAGCGCCGCCCGCGAAGGCAACCCAAAGCGGCGCGTCTTCGCAGACGACTTTAATTCCTCCTAGCGGGACTTCGATCGCCGCCGCGCGCTCATCATTGCCGAGAGCGAAATTGGCGGTCCGGAATGCTGTCCAATCCATCGGCCCCGCCGGAGTAACGCCATAGCGCAAATAGCCGTGGCGGCCGCTGTCTTGAAGGGTCGCACCTGGACCGGCATGCAGCACGCGCGAGCGCCCCCGCATGTCAGGGCTCCTCCAAAATTTCAGATCGCGCGCAACTCTCGCCCGCCTCCGCGGCACGAGCCAAAGCGTCGAAGGCCGCGCCATCGATCCGCTCGAAACAAATCTCATCTCCGATGCCCAGGAGAAACGCTTGGGTGCGGCGGGGATCGAACATTTTAACCGGCGTTCGTCCGATCGCATACCAGCCGGTCGGCATGGCGCAACTTGCGATCAGAGCTTGCCCGGCCGCGATCAGCAAGGAACCGGGCGGCGCGGGCGCCCTTGGCGTGGCACGGCGCGGTAGCGTGAGCTCGCGGGGAAGCCCACCAAGAAACGCAAACCCCGGCGCGAAGCCATACATATAAACGCGGTAGCGGGCGCCTTGATGCAGGTCGAAGATTCGCGCGGGCGGCAACCCCGAGAGAGAAACGATCTCGCCGATATCCTCGCTGTGCGGAGACTCGTAACAGACGGGAATGTACCAGCGTTGCCGTCCTTCGCGATGCGCCTTCGATGGCATAGCAAGCCGGGACAGAGTTGCGATGAGAGCATCCGTCGTCAAGATTCGCGGGTCAAAATGAATCATCAGCGAACGATAGGTGGGCACGGTCTCCGTCACCCCAGGAATATGGGCTTGCTGGACAGCGGCATCGAGGGCCAACACGCGATCATGAAGTTTTGGATCGATGATCGCGCCGAATTCTACGACGAGCGCAGACTCTCCGGCAGGCAGATAGCGTGGCGCGGACTCGTTCGTCATCATTTCGTCCGCGCGAACGGCGCGAGCGCGATCCCGGCATCTTCAAGACGCGCGCGGATCGTTTTCGCCATCGCAACCGCGTTAGGACTGTCGCCGTGCACACAGATGCTATCGATACCGGCAGCCAAGCGCTTGCCGGACTCTGTGATAATCGCGCCCTCGGAAATCATCGCAAGCGCACGCGAGGCAACCTCAGTCACATTATGCAGCACGGCACCGGCGCAGGATCTCTCGACAAGACTGCCCGCATCCGTATAAGCGCGATCGGCAAAAATCTCGCGGGCCACCGCCAGCCCTTGCGTGACACCCGCCTCCTCCAATTTTGTTCCGGCGGGGACGAGGAACATCAAATCCCTCGCGACCGTTTTGACCGCGCGGGCGATCGCTTCGGCGATTGTTGCATCCTCGACCGCGATATTGCTCAAGGCGCCATGGATTTTGACGTAACCCAGTCTTGCTCCGGCATAAGCGCAGAGTGCTTGCGCGGCGCCGATCTGATAGGCGACCAGCCGCTCGATTTCCCCCGTCGTGAAGGGCAGTCTTCGGCGGCCAAATCCCCAAAGATCTGGAAAGCCGGGATGCGCACCAATCGCGATGCCCCTGGTCTTGGCGGCGGCAAAGGTTTGCGCCATGATCTCGGGATCTCCGGCATGAAAGCCGCAAGCGACATTGACGCTGGTGACAATGTCGAGCATGGCGGCGTCGTCGCCGATCCGATAGGCGCCGAACCCTTCGCCACAATCGCAATTCAAATCGACGCTGCGCATATCCTGGCACCTCTATTGCGGCGGCACACTCACAGCTCTGCCCGCAATTCTTCAGCTTGCCCAGTCTGTTCCGCAACAAACTCTTCGCGTTTGTAGCCTTGCGCGTAAAGCAGCGCGGTCAGGTCGCCATGATCGATCCGTGCGTGGGCGGCGGCGGCAACCCTTGGCTTTGCCCGGAAGGCCACGCCGAGGCCCGCCGCTTCGAGCATGGCGAGGTCATTGGCACCATCGCCAACCGCCAGAGTTTCCGTGGCCGTGAGGCCGTGCTTTTCCTGAAAATGTTCAAGGGCCGCAAGCTTGGCACTCTTGCCAAGAATCGGCTCAACGACAAGTCCGCTCAACTTGCCTTCCTCGTCGAAGAGCAGCTCATTCGCCCGATGTTCATCAAAACCGATGGCCGCCGCGATGACGGAGGTAAACACCGAGAACCCTCCCGAGACGAGCACGGTCTGCGCCCCATGGGCCCGCATCGTTCGCACCAAGGCTCGGCCGCCCGGCGTCAAGCTGATTTTGCGGGCGATGACGCGGTGGATCGTGGCACGGTCGAGTCCCTTAAGCAGGGCAACTCTTTCGCGCAAGGCCGGTTCAAACGCGATATCGCCGCGCATGGCGCGTTCCGTGATCGCCGCGATATGCGCCTTCTTGCCGATTTCAGCGGCGAGTTCGTCAATACATTCCTGGCCGATCATGGTGGAATCCATGTCGGCGAGCAAAAGCCGCTTGCGCCGCCCTTCCGCCTTTTGCACGATGACATCGATGGCAGCGTTGCCAAGACTGGCACGCACCTCGTCCGCAACGGCTTTGGTTCCGACGGCTGATCCGGTCTCAAAAAAAATATCGGCGGCGACGTCTTGCGCCAGCCAGTACGGCGGATCTCGCGGTGCGCAGGACTGCGCGGTTATGGCTTCGCTTGCCCGGCGGAGCATAGCGCCGGTCAAAACCGGCATCGCCGGATCGCAGACAAGCGTGGCAACATGCGTCATGGATTGCCTCGTTGGGCGCGGCTTTAATGGCACCCGCTTGTTTATTCCATTTGCCTGGGGATAAGGTTAATCGAGTCGTTCGCGGCAACATCCAATGCGCAAAACGTGCTCCCGAACCTAGTGATTGCACCAGCGCGTCAAGAATTAATAGGATAAGGATCGTCATGCAAATGAGATGATATTCCTGCTCATACCCTCGTGAAAATTGCTTTTTTTGCTCGCACGATTGGCCACCCACCTCAATGAATGTTTTGCACGTCATATCGTCCGTCAATCCCGAAACCGGCGGCCCGATCGAAGTCATCAATTCGTCTGCCAGCATCCTGGCGGAACATGGCTGCCATCAAGAAATTCTATCCCTCGATTCGCCTCACGATGCGTGGACCAAGACAGCGGCTCTGCCGCTCCACGCCATGGGCATCCGCAATCCGCGTTATCTTGGCTTGCGGACAAAAATTCCCTGGCTGCGCTATGGCTATACGCCGCATTTTGTTCCCTGGCTGAAAGAAAACGCCGCGCGCTATGACGCGATCATTGTCCATGGTCTTTGGAACTATGTCGCCCTCGGTTCGTGGCGTGCGCTCGGCAAGGGCGAAACGCCCTATTTCGTCTACGCTCATGGCATGCTGGATCCTTATTTTAACAAAATCCAGCCTCTCAAAGGCGCCGCCAAACAACTTTTGTGGTGGTTCAGCGAGGGGCGTCTCATCGCCCATGCGCGCAATGTCTTTTTTGCGACCGAAGAGGAACGCAGACTTGCGCGCCGTTCGTTCTGGCCTTTCCGCTGCAGGGATCGCGTCGTCGCTTTCGGCACAAAAGACGTCGCCGGCAACGCCGCCGCGCAGATCGCGGCGTTCCGCGCCGTGGTTCCGCGAGTGGCGGACCGGCCGTTCCTCCTGTTCCTGGGCCGCATTCATCCCAAAAAAGGCTGCGATCTGCTGATCCAAGCCTTCGCACTGGCGGCAAAGGATCGCCAAGTTGATTTGGTTATGGCGGGTCCCGATTCCGCTGGATGGGGAAACAAGCTCCGGATGATCGCCGCCGAGCTCGGGATAGCGGACCGGGTGCATTGGCCGGGCATGTTGAGCGGCGATCCGAAATGGGGTGCCTTCCGCGCGGCGGAAGCTTTCGTGCTGCCCTCTCACCAGGAAAATTTTGGCATCGTCGTCGCGGAAGCCATGGCCTGCGGCAAGCCAGTGCTCACGACGGACAAAGTTAATACCTGGCGGGAAGTGCAGGACAGCGAGGCGGGCTTGATCGCCAATGACGATCTCGAGGGCATCACGGGGTTGCTGAAGCAATTTCTTGAATTGTCCACCGAGGACAAGCGCGCCATGGGACAGCGGGCGCGTCAGGGTTTTGTCGAGAAATTCGATATTGGCACGATGGCGCCACAGCTGATCGAAGCCTTCCGGGGAAACTGACAAAGCATCGAGTCTCCGTCGCTCATGATCCGGCACCGGTATCCGAGCGCTTGCGCAACCTCACTTTGCGCGCGGGATTTCCGGCGTAAACCGTCCAAGGCTCCAAATCCTTGAAGGCAACGCCGCCGCCGCCAAGGACCGCGCCTTCCCCGATGGTCACGCCAGGGCCAACGATCGCGCAAGCCGCCACCCAAGCCCGCCGCCCAATATGAATGGGTTTGGTTTTCAACTGAAAATTGGGATCGTCGATGTCATGCGTTCCGGCAAGCAAAAACGAACATTGGGACACGATCGCATAATCCTCGAGAATGATGCGATCCATGGAATAACACAGCGTGCGCCAGCCAATGACGGCATGCTCCCCCATTTCAAGATTGGGCGGATACCAGACCGTTGTGCTTCCAAAAATCCGGGCAGTTGAAGAAATCTTCGCGCCAAAGAGTCTCAAGAGACATCGCCGCCAAGGATGCAGCGGCGGCGGCGTCCAGGATGCCAGAAGCAGCCAGCATATATTCCAAACGGCGCGAAGGAGCCGATGCCTTAAATCGAAACTTGGGCCGCCTTCAAGGGATTTGGTGGTCTTCGCGTCAAGAATGCTCATACCGGGAAGCCGCCAGTTGAATTTTCAATTTCGCTCATGAGAGCCTTGAAATTTTCGCCGAACTGCCGATCAGAATATTTGTCTTCCGCTTTTTTGCGCCCGTTTTCTCCAAGCCGTTTCGCCAAATCTGGATCTTTCAGGAGCTTGAGGATCTTCGCTGCCAGTTCGTCCACATCGTCTGGGTCCACCGCAAAACCATCGTCGCCGTCGCTCACGATTTCACCCGGAGCCCCGAATTTGCTGCAGATCACCGGCAGCCCAAATTGCCACGCCTCAAGGTAAACAATGCCAAATCCCTCTTTGATGGAGGGCAGTGCGAAAACACTCGCGCGGGCATAAGCCTCGTGCAATTGCGCATCCGGCACCCGGCCGAGAAACCGGACACATGGCGCGACGCCCATGTGTTCGGCGAGTTGCTCTAATTCAGGGCGCAAAATCCCATCGCCCGCGATCTCCAGAAGCGCCGATGGTTCTTGCTTTGAGACATGCACCATGGCCTGGATCAATTTGTCGATATTTTTGCCGCCATCATGGGCATCAAGCCGGCACACCGCCAAAATCCGCTGTCCTTCCGGTCTTCGATCCAGCGGCGGCGCGATCCGGTCGCTCGCGTTGGGCATAAGCCGGAACTTGCCGAGCGGCTGGCGGAATTCCCGCGCCATCGTGCATGCCGTAAACCAGCTTACCGAAGCAATACAATCGACGGATTTCAAGAACAATTCGTCGTAAATTTTCTTTTTCCGGTAACGCAGGTCGTTCCAAACCTCGTCGCCATGCACGAATAACACAACCCGTATATTCTTGCTGAAAATTTTGGTAAAAAAGGCAATGGATACCAAGTTTATACTGCCAAGCAGAAGTATATCTCCCGTACGCGAAGCTTTAAGCACGGATTTAAAAAGAAAAACAATCCGGCTCTTTCCAAATGGCCTAAGTTCAACTCCAGGAATCGAGGGAAGTTGGCTCCCAAAATCTCGCAATAGACCTATGTAGGCCAAAGGATATCCCTTCGAGCTCGTATAGAGGCCGAGATGCCTGATCAGTCTTCTATTAAATGCTTGTAAGCCACCGATTAATGAAAATGTTTCAAGGGCGAAGAATAAAATCTGCGTCTTGCGGTTTCGTTCTTTCCTCAACCAATCTCTCATTATCAACGTCACGGCTCGCCGTTCACGCGCGCGAAGTGTGCGCCGCAACATCCAGCTTACGCGGCCTCGGCGGTTTGAACAAGATGCCGCGCGACAGACCCATGGCCTTGATCCTTCGCGAGGCAAGATGCGGTGCTTCAAATTGGCATGTACATGCGATCGCAAATTTATATATCTGTTTCTAACTCTGGCGGTTGGGGCAGCTTCGACCAGATAACACCTCAGCCTGAGGAACAATCGGGAGACATTCGCGTGAGAACCGTCTTCGTATCAGGTCTCGGCCGTGAGGTCCCGGTTTTGGGTTTCGGCTGCGCCTCACTCGGCTCGCGAGTTTCCGAATCACAGGGGCTACGGGCGCTTTCCTATGCGTTCGAGCGGGGCGTTGGCTGGTATGACGTGGCGCCCGCCTATGGCGATGGAGAAGCAGAGGGAATCTTGGGAAAATTCCTGGCCGCACGCCGCGAACGCGTTGTGGTCTGCACCAAATTCGGAATCCCAAGGCCCGTGGTTTCGCCCTTGATGCGTCTGTTCCGGCCGGCGGCCCGAGCCATGGCGAAAGCGCTGCCTTTATTGAGCCGCCAGCCGCCCAGAGTTAACCGGCCCTGGTCCAAAAACCGGCTGCGCGCGGATCAAATCGAAGGCTCGGTCGTCGAGAGTTTGCGGCGGCTGCGAACGGATTTCATCGATGTCTTGGCGCTGGACGAGCCGAACCCCGAGGATTGCCTCAATGAGGCTATTTTGCGCGAATTGCGGCGCGTCCTCGAAAAAGGCTATGTGCGCTGCGTGGCGATCGCCGGATCGCCGGAAGCCATCGCCGCTGCAGCCCGTGCACCGGAGATTTTTAAGATCGCCCAGCTTCCCGACAATCCTTTCGTGGAAACACTCGAACGTACGAAACAGGCAACCGGTGATGGCGCGAAGTTCTTTTTCGTCACCCATGGCGTGTTCGGTTTGGGCGCCCATGAACGCCTGTCGCATCTCCTAGTAGGGGACGGCGGCCGCCTCGGAGCGCTCGCTTCGCAACTCGCCTACGGCCCGCCGTTCATGGCCGCCGAAATGCTGTTGGATTACGCGTTCGCGGTCAATCCGGACGGTGCCGTTCTCGCCTCCATGTTCACCCAGGCGCATATCGATACCAATTGTGCGAGAGCCCGCCGGCCGCCACGGCGCGACATCGGCCCATTCATGCAGAAATTCGTCATCGCGGCGAAACAATAGAAATCTTCGTGAGCACATGGCCATCAGCCCGCGCGGACGAGCGGGCCGCCAAACTGTTGCCGTCCCGCAACAGGCATCACCTAATGGATGTGCAGAAACGAAATTCAATAGTGTGTGTGACGAGATTTTGTTTAGCTGACGCATGGACGCATCTTTTTTGGAAGGGACAAGTTATGATTAAGAAACTCTCGATATTGGGCGCCTCGCTCGCCGCGCTTTGTTCATCCGCGGTACTCGCCGCCGATCTTCCCGTCGCACCGCCGCCACCGCCCTTTATTCCCTATAGCTGGACAGGCATCTATCTCGGCGTCAACCTCGGGCTTGGTGGCGACCGCTTCCAGTATCCGTTCAGCGTCTCCGCGCCGATCATTGCCACCTTCGCCAGCGGCAACGCCTCTATCACCTCGAGCGGTATCATCGGCGGCGGCCAAATCGGCTACAATTGGGAATTCGCCAACAATGTCGTTCTCGGGTTCGAGACCGACTTCGACGGCGCCGCGATCCGTGGCAAAGTCACGGCCAATCTCAATGGAGTCCTGTTAGCGGCGTTGCCCTTCGGAGCGAACGTGCAGGCGGGAAGCCGGATCAATTACATCGGCACGGTGCGTGGCCGCCTTGGCTATGCCTGGGACCGGTTCTTGGTGTATGGCACCGGCGGTTTCGCCTATGGCCAAGTCAATTCCGCGATCAGCGCGTCAGCGGCGATCGGCGGAGGAGCCGCGGCGTTCACGGCCTCGGAAAACAACAGCCGCACGGGTTTCGCGGTGGGTGGCGGATTTGAATATGCCGTTACCAATAACCTGACCTTGAAGACCGAATATCTCTACGTCAACCTCGGCACCAACAACATTATCAACACGAGCCTGCTCGGCGTTGTTGGCCTCAACGTCAATCAAAAGACGCAGGTCAACATTGCCCGGGCTGGCATCAACTACAAATTCAACTGGTTCAACCCGATCCCCGCGGTTGTCGCCAGATATTGAGGCATGATACCACCGGTCTCCAAGCCGGCGGTTTCACCCATTTGCTGATATTCATTCAATGCTGCCCGCATTCAAAGCGGGCAGCATTTTTTGTTGAATGCGCGAGCGACGCCGCGCTGAGCGCACGCACAGCTGGCCCATTTTGCGGTCTCCCATTCGCTCCACGATCTGCCTCGTGTAAAAGTGTGCCTGCCGGAAACCGGAGCGCGCATGGAAGGCCCCACAAATCCATTCCCGCCTGCCAGCGAGGCCGAATGGCGGAACCTCGTCGAGCGCGGGCTCGGCGGCAAGCCGTTTGAAAGTCTCATCTCAACGACATTCGAAGGGCTCAGCCTCGCACCCCTCTACGAGAGGGTGATAGGCGAGGGCCCGCGCCCTCTCCGGCAAAAGCCGGGGCCGTGGAAAATCGCGCAGCGCATCGATCATCCCGATATCGTGACAGCCAACGCCATGGCCCGCGCCGACCTCATGGGCGGCGCTGATGCACTCACGCTGACCATTTCCCAATCCTTCGCTGCAAGAGGTTTTGGCTTGCAAATCGAGAGCGAACGCGATCTCGATGCCGCATTTGCCGGCATCGATCTCGACCGCATCGCATTGCGTGTTGATGCTGACGCCCGCGCGCTGGACCTTGCGGCTTTGTTTGTTTCCATCGCGAAAGCGCGCCGTTTGACGTCGGCGGAACTCGACGTGGATTTCGGCCATGATCCGATCGGCCATTTCGCGCGCTGCGGCCACTTGCCCGCTGGAGCTTTGCAAGGTTTAGGCAATACGCTGACGCTTTTGCACGGCAACGGTTTCGCCGGGCATCTTTTCCTTGCCGATGGGCGTCCGTATCACGAGGCGGGCGCCGGCGAAGCGCAAGAGCTTGCCTGCGTCCTCGCGACGGGGATCGAATATTTGCGGCTGCTGGAAGCAGAGGGTCTCCCGCTGGAGGCCGCGCGACGGGACATCGCCTTTCTCCTTGCGGCCGATGCGGATGAATATCTGAGCCTTGCCAAATTCCGCGCCATGCGGCTTCTCTGGGCGCGCGTCGAAGACGCCTGCGGCCTGACGCCCAAACCCATCCGCCTGCATGCCGAGACGGCGTTCCGGATGATGACGCGCTATGATCCTTGGGTCAATATTTTGCGGGCCACGATGGGCGTGTTCGCGGCGGGTGCGGGAGGCGCCGATACGGTGACTGTCCTGCCGTTCACCTTGGCGCTCGGCCTGCCCGATGACGTCGCGCGGCGCATCGCACGCAATACGCAGTCGATATTGATCGAGGAATCCCATCTTGCAAAAGTCGCGGATCCGGCCGCCGGTGCCGGAAGTTTCGAAGCGCTGACTTCGGCGCTTTGCAACCGCGCTTGGGCCTTGTTGCAAGACATCGAAGCGCAAGGCGGCATGATCAAAAGCCTGCAAACGGGCACGCCGCAACGCGAGATCGGCGTGACGGCGGCGGCACGGCGCGACGCCATCGCACAACGCGCGCTGGCGATTACCGGCACGAGCGCATTTCCGCTTCTTACGGAAGCGCCAGTCCATGTGCTCGCGCCTCCGCCCGTGCGGGCAGATGATGATTTTACAGTATATGATAATATTCATCTACCTTCGCGGCGCGATGCCGAGCCTTTTGAAAGCTTACGCGTGGCCTCGGATAAATATTTCCAGGAAACCGGAAGCAGGCCGAAAATCTTTCTCACCCAGCTCGGGGAACCCCAGGGTGTTGCGCCGGCTTCCGATTTTGCCACCCATTTTTTCGCGGTGGCTGGACTCGAGGTTTTCAGCCAGGAAGGCTGCGACGCGGCGCAGCATTTCCGCGTGTCTGGCTGCAAAATCGCCTGTATTTTCGCAGCGGCAACGGTTTCAGCGGCCGATTTGATCGAAACAGCAGCGCGGCTATCTGACGCAGGTGCGGCACGCATTTACCTCGCCGGGCCTGTGCCAGAACCCGTTGCGAAAGCCTTGCACGACGCCGGGGTTGCCGAATTGATTTGCCCTCACCGCGATGCTCTGGCTATTCTGCGGGAATCATCCGTTATGACACTTCGGAGAACAACTAAGCTTGAAGAGCAAAAGCCGTAACAAAGGAATAACCAAAATGATCCCGGCAGGATACTCGCGCCTCTTTGCCGCCGCTTTTATGGGAGCGGCTTTTGTGAACGCTGCAAATGCGCAGGACACCGTGGCTGCAAGCCAAAATCCCGACGGGATCTATACGGTTTTCATCACCACGCGGCAGGGCGATTGCGACAAGGCTTATCATTGGATGATTTCCGTGTCTGGAGGGCGTGTGACCTCGGCCGGGGATACGCCGATGGAAGCCTCCGGCCACATCAACGGCGGCGCCGTGGACTTGGCGTTTCAGCGCATGGGCCAGGTCGCCACGGTCACCGGAAGACTCGCGAAGGGTTACGGTTCAGGGACTTGGATGTCATCGACCATGGGGTGCAAGGGCTCGTGGCGGGCACTCCGGCAAGGTTAAGCTCCTCCTTCGTGATCCGTGTGTGCGTAGCCCAATAATGGCATCGCAAAGGGCGTCAGGCTATCATTCGCAAACTCCGCCGGGAGCTTAACCAGCGAGCCGGGTTGCCGAATGAGCCGCGTTCCGGATTTCTCACAACTGGCCTTCGTCCCTGTGAACATATCCGCCGCCGATCCTGGCGGCGGCATCTGGCTCGCACCGGAAGGCATCAGTGTCGCCCCGCTGTATGGCGCGCCCAGCGTTGCCGGTCTCGACTTCCTGGACGGCTATCCTGGCGTCGCGCCTTTTCTGCGCGGCCCCTACCCCGGGATGTATCCGGCGCAGCCTTGGACCATCCGCCAATATGCGGGCTACTCCAGCGCGGAAGAGTCGAATGAATTCTACCGGCGCAACCTCGCCGCTGGACAAAAAGGTCTCTCTGTCGCTTTCGATCTCGCGACCCATCGCGGCTATGATTCGGATCATCCGAGAGTTGCCGCCGACGTCGGCATGGCCGGGGTGGCGATTGATTCGAGCGATGATATGCGGGCGTTGTTTGACCGCATCCCGCTCGGTGAAACATCGGTGTCGATGACGATGAGCGGCGCGGTGCTGCCGGTGCTCGCGTTTTATATCGTGGCAGCCGAAGCGCAAGGCGTGGCGCCAGCGAGCCTGGCGGGCACGATCCAAAACGACATTCTCAAGGAATTCATGGTGCGCAACACCTACATCTATCCGCCAGGCCCGTCGCTGCGCATCGTTTCCGACATTCTGAGCTTTACCGCGCAGCAGATGCCGAAGTTCAACGCGATCTCGATTTCCGGCTACCATATGCAGGAAGCGGGCGCTTCCGCCGATCTCGAACTCGCCTATACGCTCGCCGACGGTCTCGAATATGTGCGTGCCGGTCTGGCCGCCGGCCTCGATATTGATCGCTTCGCGCCGCGCCTCTCGTTTTTCTTCGGCATCTCGATGAATTTCTTCATGGAGGTTGCGAAACTGCGCGCGGCCCGGCTCCTTTGGGCGCGGCTGATGCGCAGGTTCAATCCGCGCTCAGACAAATCCTTGATCCTCCGCGTTCACGCGCAGACCTCCGGCTGGTCGCTCGCCGCGCAAGATGTGTTCAACAATATCATGCGCACGCAAATCGAGGCGATGGCGGCGACCCAAGGGCAAACGCAGTCCTTGCATACCAATGCGCTCGACGAAGCGCTGGCGCTGCCAAGCGATTTTTCGGCTCGGATCGCGCGCGAGACGCAGCTTTTTCTGCAGCAGGAAAGTGGCACAATGCGGGTCATCGATCCCTGGGGGGGCTCCTATTATATCGAGCATCTGACCGGCACGCTGGCCACCAAGGCGCTCGCCCATATCGAGGAAATCGAAGCGGCGGGTGGTATGGCAAAAGCCATCGAAGCCGGTATTCCAAAACAGCGGATCGAAGAGGCCGCAACGAAAACACAAGCGAGGATCGACAGCGGCGCTCAGACCGTGATCGGAGTGAACAAATATATTCCCGAAGAAAGGGACGAGATTGGGCTTTTGCGGGTCGATGCGGGCGCCGTGCGGGCGCGGCAGATCGCCAAACTCGAACGTCTCAAGGCTTCCCGCGATGCCGCACAAGTGAGGGCGGCGCTCGATACCTTGACCAAGGGGGCGCGCGAAAACGCCAATCTCTTGCACCTCACGATCGAAGCGGCGCGGGCCAAGGCGACGCTCGGCGAAATATCCTTCGCGCTCGAGAAGGTTTTTGGGCGCTACGTCTCGGGCATTGCCACGGTGTCCGGTGTCTATGCGAAGGAATCAGGCGCGACGTCGCCGGTCCTCTTGCACGTCAAAAGTTTGGTGGCGGCTTTCAAGGAAAACGATGGGCGGGCACCGCGCATCCTTGTCGCGAAAATCGGCCAGGACGGGCATGATCGCGGTCAAAAAGTCATCGCTTCGGCGCTCGAGGACCTTGGTTTTGAAGTCATCGCTGGGCCGCTTTTCGCCACGCCCGAGGAAGCAGCGCGGCAAGCCGTCGAAAACAATGTCCACATCCTTGGCGTCTCCTCGCTGGCCGCCGGGCATCTGACGTTCATGCCGCAGTTGCACGCGGCGCTTTTGCGCGAGGGCCGCGCCAATATCGTGATCGCGGCCGGCGGCGTAATCCCGCCGCAAGATTTCGATGCGCTGCGGGACGCGGGCGTTGCCGCGATTTTTCCGCCAGGAACCGCGATCCCGGACGCTGCGGCCAGGCTCATCGAAGCGCTGAATGACAAGCTCGGCTACCGGCAGAAATAGAGGGCGGAATAAAGCGTTTCCTCTCGCATGCGGCTCAGCGGTTCCGGCGCCGGTACCAATATTCGACCCAGGGCAATAGGCCCGCAAGAACAAAGAAGCTAAGCTCGTAACGGCCGGTGAAAAGAATGAAAACGATGCCCGCTGCCGTCAAACAGAGGCTGATCCAGATGATGCCTCTGCGGCTGGTGAGAAATTCGAGAATGGCTTTGTCCCGGGGAGTCACGACCTAACCTCGCATGGTTTTGAGACTGCTCAAGAGCTGTTGAAGCTCCTTCCGCACATCGTCTGGATCACGCAACTGATAACGTGCCTGCGTGGCAGTGGCAGACCCGGCGCGCACCGAAACGCCGCCTTGCGCATTTACGAACAAGAATCCGTTTTCGTCTGTCCTATCGTCCCCGATAAAGACCGGCAGGCGGCCTGAAAAGGGCGGTGTCGCAAGGAGCGCGGCGATGCCCTGCCCCTTGTCGTGAAGCGCGTCCTTCAGTTCGGCAACCATCTTGCCTTCTTGCATAAAGAGTCCGTGGTGTTTCGCGAGAGCACCGGCAAAATTCAACACGGTTTCGGCGAGATCCGGCACCTGCCGGAAATGAATGGCGAGCGCCGCCCCCTTGTCCTCAAGCCGCAAAGCGGGATGGGCGGCCACGAAGTCGGCAAGCGGTTGCCGTACTTTGTCCATCGTGCCCTCCGGCGGCGCAACGCGGGTGCCATCGGCAAAGCGAATCTCCGCGCCGTGCAACCCAGCAGCCGGAAACGTCAGTGGCGCAAAAATGCGATCGAGATCTTCGATTTTCCTCCCGCTGACGAGGGCAAGCGCGCCCTGCGCGGCGGCCGCAAGTTCCGTCAACAGTGTGAGCAACCCCGCATCCGCGATGACATCCTCGGGGCGCGGCTTAATCTCAAGCAGCGTGCCATCGACATCGAGAAAATAGGCGGCTTTGGAGAGCGGCGCTAATTCCGCAAGACCACCCGGCGACAAGGCGAGGGGCGCGCCAGCCAATCGCTACCACGCCCCAATGTTCGGCATCGAAACCCAGGGTTCTCGCTTTGGCAAAGGCTCGCCCTTTTGCAAAAGTTCGATGGAAATATTGTCTGGCGAGCGGATGAAAGCCATATGGCCGTCGCGCGGAGGCCGGTTGACGGTGACGCCCGCTTTCATAAGTTTGTCACATGCCGCGTAAATATCATCGACCGAATAGGCCAAATGGCCGAAGTTGCGGCCGCCCGTATAGGCTTCCTTATCCCAATTATAGGTCAGCTCAATGAGCGGCGCTTTCGACGTCTTAGCGCGATCCGCGTCTCCTGGCGCCGCGAGAAACACCAAAGTGAAACGGCCTGCCTCGTTTTCGACACGCCGTATCTCGACGAGGCCAAGCTTATGCGTGTAAAACTCCAGCGACTGCTCAAGATCCGTGACCCGGACCATCGTGTGCAGATATTCCATATTTCTTCCCTTCCACGTTTCGCGGCTTGAGCCTGGGATTGGGCTTGGCGTATTTTTGGGGATATATAGCACAGGGGCCGTGGCGGCGAGACTATCTCCAATACGCGTTGCGAAATGCCCGCATGGAAACAGGATCTCGTGATGAATGAAGCCCACCGGCTCAAAGAGCGGGCCGCGCTTGCCTCGATCGCGGTGAGCACGCTGATGACGGCGGCAAAGCTCTTCGCCGGGCTTGCCTCGGGCTCCTTGGCGGTGCTCTCCGAGGCTGGCCACAATCTCGGCGATGTGGCGGCGACAGTTCTCACCTATTTCGCGATACGGATCGCCAATAAGCCGGCCGACGAAGAGCATCCATTCGGCCATGCCAAGGTGGAAGCCTTGGCGGCCCTTGTCGAAACTGGTTTCTTATTCGCGCTCGCTGCCTTTATCTTGATCGAGGCGGTGAAGCGGCTTGCCAATCACGACATTCATATTGATCCTGGGCCGATCGTTTTCGTGGTTTTGATCGTCTCGATGATCGTCGATTTGGTGCGCTGGCTCTCCTTGAAGCGAATAGCCTTGGCGACGAAAAGCGACGCGCTCGCTGCCGACGCGCTGCATTTTTCAAGCGATATCGTGGCTTCCGGCTTGGCGCTTTGCGGCATCGCTGCCGTGCTTTACGGTTACCCGCAAGGCGACGCTCTGGCGGCGCTGGGGCTTGCGATTTTCATTGGCGTGGCAGGCCTCAAGATTGGCCGCCGCACCGTCAACACACTTGTTGACACAGCGCCGAAAGGCCTCACGTCAGAGATCCGGTCGCTCGCCGAGTCGGTTCCAGGCGTGATCGAGGTCGAGACGCTGCGGCTGCGCCCGGCTGGAGCCGAAGTCGTCGGCGATATCGCAATCACCGTGGCGCGCACCTTGCCGCTCGAAAAAGCCGCCGCCATCGAGGCGAATGTCGCGGCCGCCATCGCGGCGCCGCATCCGGAAGTCACCGTGAAGGTGGCGGCACGGCCGATTGCCCTTGACGACGAAACGATCCTCGAACGGGTGCTGCTGATCGCGGCCAAGCGCCATGTTCCCATTCATCATGTCACCTTGCAGGAAATCAGCGGACGCACGTCAGTCAGTTTCGATGTCGAACTTGATGGCCGCATGTCGCATGGCAATGCGCATGAGATCGCCTCCGGGCTGGAGATGGAGATAGTTCGGGAACTCGGCCCGGATATTGAAGTCGAAAGCCACATCGAGCCGCTGGAGCCACGCCAATTGCAAGGCCAGGATGTTGCCGCAAACATGCGCGCAGAAATCAAATCCGCACTGACCAGAATGGCTCCCGAAACCGGCGCGATCCACAACGTACATAATGTCAGGGTGCGAACGACGCCGGACGGATTGGTGATCAATTACCACTGCCGGGTCAGCCCGCACCTGAGTGTCGATGAAGTGCATGAATATGTCGATACGCTCGACCGCAAAATACGCGCCGCTTTCCCCGGCATCGTCAGGATCGTCGGCCACGCCGAGCCGTTGCGCACATGAAGAAAATCGATCCCGCTTCAACCCCGCCATTCGCCATGCTCGCTGGGCTCCTGCGGTCGCGCCGCTTCGCGGGTCTATTCTGGTGCCAGTTTTTTTCCGTCTTCAATGACAATTTCGTGCGCAACATGCTCGCCATGCTGATCCTCTTCAGGCTTGGCGAGACCCACGCTGGCCCGCTTATCACGCTTGCGGTCGGCACCTTTATGCTTCCCTCGCTGGTTCTTTCGGGTCTTGGTGGCGAGCTGGCCGACGCGCATGACAAAGCATGGCTGGCCCGGCGTCTCAAATTCGCAGAGATATTGGTTCAGATGATCGCCGCCGCAGGCCTCATTCTCTCATCATTGCCGCTGCTTTACACGGCATTGTTTGGCCTTGGTGTGATCTCGGCTTTGTTTGGGCCCGTCAAATATGGCATCCTTCCCGATCTGCTCGTCAAAGCCGAACTGATGGCCGGCAACGCGCTTGTTGAGGCGGCGACATTCATCGCCATTTTTCTGGGCCTGATCGCCGGCGGCCTCTCGGCCAAGGGACGCGGGCCGGAAGGAACCGTCCTGCAACTGATGGCGATCGCCATTGCATGTTTCGCGGCCAGTCTTTTTATCCCTTCCACGGAGCGTGGAGAACCGGGTCTTCATGCCAACCGCAATGTCCTTGCTTCCACCTTCGCCCTCATTCGCGAAGTGGCGCAAGATGCGACCCTCTGGACACGAACCATGGCGGTCTCTTGGTTCTGGATGAGCGGCGCGATCGCCTTGTCCCTTGTACCGGTCGTTGTCCGCAACAAAACCGGCGGCGGCATCGAGGTCGAAACGGCGGTGAGCGCACTGTTCGCGCTCGGCATTGGGATCGGCTCGATCGCGGCGGCCGTCATCGCGCATGGCCGGATTTATTTGAAAATGGTTCCGTTCGCGGCGCTCGGCATGGCGGCGTTTTTGATCGACCTCGGCGCCGCGACATATTTCCTTCCGGTCGCGTCACGGGAAATCGGGCTTGCTGAATTCTTCTCGTCCTTGGCGGGTCTGCGTATCGCCTTCGATGTCGCCGCCCTGGCCTGCGCGGGCGGCTTGTTCGTCGTCCCCTTATTTACCGCGATCCAGGCGGATGCTGCCCTCGACCGCCGCGCCCGAATCGTCGGTGGCGTCAATATCCTCAACGCGGCCTTCATTGTCGGCGGCGTGTTGGCGACCGCCATTCTGCAAAGCTCACATGTAGGCGTCACCGAGCCCGTGCTTCTCGCGGCGCTTGGGGTCTTGAATATAGGCGCTGCGCTTTATGTGCGAAGGCCGGCGGCGCATGGCGCGATTTGAGGGAGAGTGTTCCCTTTACAGCGTCTCACGCAAAAACGTGCCAAACGCCCGCGGCCCGTCGCCCACGGGCATTTTCGCCGTCACCGCGAGCGTCTCGGCATTGATCGCCCAGACTTCGTTTGAGAACCAATTGACGACGTAAACGCTGTTGCCGTCGGCACTGGTTTCGATCCCTTCCGGGTAGTCACCAACGGAAATCCGCTTCACGGGCTGCAGCGTTGAAAGATCGAACACGGAGACGGTTCCGCCATATTGATCGGTCGAAAAGCCGCGTCCCTTGGCGAGGGCAATAGCATAGGGCCGCTTGCCGACCGCCACCGTGCCGAGCAACTTGGCCGTCTTGAGATCGACGACGGACACGTCGTTGCTCTCAACATTCGCGGCATAGACGCGCTCACCTAGCGCATCGATGGTCACACCAAACGGATGAGTCCCGACCTTGACCGTCCCCGTGCGGGAAAAGGATTTCGTGTCGATAATTGAAATTTGATTGTCGTCGCGATCGGCGGTCACGATCCGTGTCCCATCCGGCGTCAAGGCGACACCCGAGGGAGACGCTCCCACCTCCACAGTCGCGACGATGGCGCTGGTGGAAAGATCGATCTTGTAAAGGCGCGGCACATAGAACCCGGCCACGTAAAGATAGCGGCCTTCCGGATCGATGGCGATGCCCAGCGGTGTGTCGGGCATGGCGATTTTCGAAGCGATCCGGCGCGAGGCGGTGTCGATCACCGAGACATATTTGCCCTCTGTGCTCGTGACGTAAGCCGTGCGTCCATCGCGCGCCATGGCGATCCCAGCGGGCTTGCCCAAAACCGGGATTCTTGCCACGACATGTTTCAAGCCGAGATCGAGCACGCTGACTTCATCGCCGGTTTGATCGGTGATAAAGGCCTCGGCCGCGCTTGCAGCCCCGGAAAAGGCGCCAGAGGCGCAGATGGCGGCGACCAAGGCCGCCACCTTAGCGGCTTGCCAACACTTCACAAAGAGGACCTCACTTGGCCGCCTCGACTTTTTGCTTCAAATTCTCGAGGCCCTTGCGGTAGATCGCCGTGACCGCCTTGATGCCCGCCTCGTCGTTCAATTCCGGCGGCGGATCATTGTTGGGATAGCCGCGATAAAAGGCGCCGCGCCATTCCACGGTGCTTTTCCCGCCGTCCGCCGGCAAAACCGTGATGGTCGAGGAATAATTGTTCACGGGCAACACCTTCACATCAACCGTGTCGATCCGATAGGAATAGCTCATCTCCCCGGCGTCATATTTGTAGAGGCTCTCGTCGATTGTCGCGCCACCGTCCAGGGTGAGCTGGCGTTTGGCGGTGTCCGGCTCGTTGCCGCCCGTCCCCGTCGTTTTGGCAACGCCTGGAAGCCAGCTCAAGTCTTGGAAATTCGCGATGGCGGCCCAGACCTTCGCGGGAGGCGCATCGATCGTGATCGTTTCCGTCACTTTTTGACGCGATGGGCCATGCGCCCATCCATGTTGCGCCAGCGCCAGAGCGGCGATCGTGGTCACGATGAGCAAACTCTTTTGAAAATTCCAGGTCATGCCTATATTTTCCCTGTTGTGCCGGCGGAAACGGGTCCGTCAGTCCAGACTTGAGTTTTGACGAAGGAGTACGCCGTTCCGCGCAGATGAATTTGCGCCGGAGTGTCCGCGACCTTATGTTCGCCGCGTTCATTCCTTACCGTTTTCTCCTGCTGCTGAGCTTAGAGGTTTCGATGCGCACCGATATCGCAGAACCCGTTCGCCTGAAAGACTACCGGGTTCCCGATTATCTGATCGACAAGGTCGATCTCGATGTCAAGCTTCACCCGTCGGCGACACGGGTTTTGGCCCGCCTTCGGATCCGCCCGAACCCCAAGGGGCGCTCCAAGGCGCCGCTCGTCCTCGACGGCGATGATCTCACCGCAACGAAGATCGCCCTCGACGGGCAGCTGCTGGATTTGCACGAAACCGGGGCGTGGAATGGGTCTGTCACCCCCGATCAGTTCACCTTGAGCGCACCGCCGCAACATCCCTTCGTCCTCGAGATCGAAACCATCATCGATGCAGCGGCCAACACAAGGCTGATGGGTCTTTACCGCTCCGGCTCCGCTTACTGCACCCAATGCGAGGCGGAAGGTTTCCGGCGGATCACCTATTTCCTCGACCGTCCCGATGTCCTCAGCATTTATACGGTGCGGCTCGAAGCGGAGATGTCCGAGGCGCCTCTCCTGCTTTCCAATGGCAACAAGATCGCGGGCGGCGAGATCGAGGGAACGACACGCCATTTCGCGGTCTGGCACGACCCATTTCCGAAGCCTTCTTATTTGTTCGCGCTGGTCGGCGGCGATCTCGGGTCGATTTACGACGAATTCAAGACGTGCTCAGGCCACAAAGTCATGCTCGGAATCCATGTCGAACACGGCAAGGAACCGCATGCGGTCTATGCGATGGATGCCTTGAAACGCGCCATGGAATGGGACGAAAAGGTCTATGGGCGCGAATATGATCTCGACGTTTTCAACATTGTCGCGGTCTCCGATTTCAACATGGGCGCGATGGAAAACAAGGGCCTCAACATCTTCAACGACAAATATGTCCTCGCCTCGCCCGCGACAGCGACCGATATGGACTATGCGAATATCGAAGCAGTGATCGCGCATGAATATTTTCACAATTGGACCGGTAACCGGATCACCTGCCGCGACTGGTTCCAGCTGTGCCTCAAGGAAGGACTGACCGTCTTCCGAGACCATGCGTTTTCCGCCGACATGCGGTCCGATGCAGTCCGCCGGATCGGCGATGTCCGCACCTTGCGCGCCCAGCAATTCGCCGAGGACGCCGGCCCGCTCGCCCATAACGTACGGCCGGACACTTATTTGGAAATCAACAATTTTTATACCGCGACGATCTACGAAAAAGGCGCCGAAATCATCCGCATGCTGAACGTCCTCATAGGAGACGACGCTTTCCGCAAGGGGATGGACCTGTATTTCGACGAATATGATGGAACGGCGGCAACGATCGAGGATTTTATTTCCTGTTTTGCCCAAGCCTCCGGGCGTGACTTGACGGAATTTTCGCGCTGGTATCACCAGTCCGGCACCCCGCTGGTCTCGGTGACCGCAACTCACGACGCCAAGGCAGAGACCTTCACCCTCGATTTCTCGCAGTCCTGCAAACCGACGCCCGGCCAAGACAAAAAAGACCCCTTCGTCATTCCGGTCGCCCTCGGTCTCGTCGTCCCCGGTCAGGGCGATATTGAACTGCGGACCGGAAACCAGGATGGCGCAAGCGCCGAAGAACTGTCGCGCGGCGTGATCGAACTCTCGGCCGCGCAAAGGCGTGTCACATTTCATAACGTGCCAAACCGCCCGGTTCCGTCCCTTTTCAGGGGATTTTCGGCGCCTGTGCGGCTCGAATATGCGGCAAGCGAAGCCGACCTCATCACGCTCATTTCGCACGACAGCGACGGATTCAACCGCTGGCAAGCGGCGCAAGTCTATGCCACCCGCCTGCTCGTGCGATCGGCCGGTCAGATCCGCGCGGGGAGCGCGCCGCATAGAGACGAAGACTTCAGCCGCGCACTTGCCATCGTCATCGAAAAAAGCTCCGATCCGGCTTTCATCGCGCAAGCACTCACTTTGCCGGGCGAAGCCGATATCGCGCGGGAGATCGGCGAAGACGTTGACCCGGATGCGATTCATCTCGCCCGCGAGTCGCTTCGCGAGACGATCGGGCGCGACCTCAAGGATGCGCTGCTCGCCAATTACCAACAGCTCGCCGACAGCGGCCCTTATTCGCCCGGCGCGGTCGCCGCCGGAGGGCGGGCTCTGCGCAATGCCGCGCTTGATCTCCTGACCGCCGGAAACAAGGCCGAGGGCGCGCTGCTCGCCGCCCGGCAACTCGAAACCGCCTCGACCATGACGGACGAGATCGCGGCGCTCGCCGCCTTGACGCATAGTCCGGGAACCGAACGCGAGGCCGCGCTCGATGCTTTCTACCATGCTCATGAGGGCGAGCCGCTGGTCATCGACAAATGGTTCGCGCTGCAGGCGTCGATTCCCGAACCAGGCACCCTCGACCGCGTGAAAAAACTCATGCAACACAAGGCTTTCTCGTTCAACAATCCGAACCGGCTGCGGTCTCTGGCAGGCTCATTCGCGGCCATCAATCCAACGCAGTTCAACGCGCTTGATGGCAGCGGCTATGAATTCATCGCCAAGATTGTTCTCGATCTCGACGCGAAAAACCCGCAGGTCGCCGCACGCCTGCTGTCGGCCTTCAAAAGCTGGCGGGTGCTCGAAGTCAAACGCCGCACCCTAGCCGAGCGGGCGTTGCGCCGTGTCGCCAGCACGGCGGGCCTGTCCGCCGACGTGAAGGACATCGCCGAGCGCTCGCTGGGCTGAAGGCCCCGTCATCCTGTTTGAGGATCATCTATGACCGAGGCACTCTGGACGGCGGTTGACAATTATATCCATGATGCGCTGGTCCCTTCCGACACCGCGCTCGACGCCGCCATTGAGGCGAGCAACGCGGCAGGTCTGCCGCCGATACAAGTCACTCCGAGCCAAGGAAAATTTTTGCATCTCCTCGCCAAAATCCAAGGTGCGCGCAGAATATTGGAGATCGGCACGCTCGGTGGCTACAGCACGATCTGGCTCGCGCGTGCGCTGCCGGAAGGCGGCCGCATCGTGACGATCGAAGCCGATCCGAGGCATGCCGACATTGCAAGGAAAAATATCTCGCGCGCGGGCTTGGATCCTCTCGTTGACCTGCGCTTGGGCCGAGCCCTGGACGTACTGCCGGAGCTTGCCTCCGAAGGTAATGGCGCCTTCGATTTCACCTTCATTGACGCCGACAAGCAACACATCCCGGAGTATTTCGAATTCGCGCTCAAATTGTCGCGGCGGGGTAGCGTGATCCTCGTCGACAATGTTGTGCGCGATGGCAGGATCGTCGACACGAAAAGCCGCGATCCCGATATTATGGGCATCCGCCGTTTCAATGAGATCCTGGCCGCCGAGCCGCGTGTCAGCGCGACGGCAATTCAAACCGTGGGCGCGAAAGGCTACGATGGGTTCGCCATCGTCCTCGTGACCGAGGATATTTAGCGCCCCATCTTCGCGGCTCGCGAAAAGACGATTATGGCGCCGCAAAGAGCGGCGAAACTCCTTCCGTATCGATGTAAACAATCCCATCCTCGATTTTGATGGGATATTCGGCAAGCGCGCTTTCCTTCGGGTGAATGGGATCGCCTGAGTTCATATCCCACGTCCAAGCATGGCTGGGGCAGGTCAGCACGGTGCCGTCGAATTCGGCTTCGGCCAATGGCGTATTGGTGTGCGGGCATACTCCTTGAAAGGCTTTGATCACGCCATTTTCCGGCCACGCCAAAACGATGACATGGGCATCGGCGATCACGATCCGCATGCCACCCTCGGCGATCGTGTCTTCTTTGCACACTCTGGTGAACATCAAAAATCCCATGAAAAAGCCGGAGCCCTTTGCCATGGTCGGCATTCTTTCGCGGCAAGACAATAGGGCAGAAGGTCGCTCGCGCCGGCGCCGCAACGACTGGCCAAAATTCGCGCAACATGTCATGCTGCGGGTGCGAACTTCATTGAGGGACCGTACGGTGAACACCATCCCTATGCCATCCCGTCTCGGCTCAAAGCGTGCCAGGCGTTTTCAACCATGAAGCTGCCTGAAGGGAGTCTCCTTGGGCCCTTCCTCGCGCAGCGACTGGGGGAGGTGAACAAAGCCAAGGCAAAACGCTCGCTGGGTCAACTCCAGGGAAAGATCGGCGAAATGCCTATGACGCGTGGCTTTCAAGGCGCGCTGGCGGCCCATTTCAAGGCGTCGGGTAAGCCAGGTGTCATCGCCGAATTGAAAGGAGGCTCGCCCTTCGACAGTTCGTTTCGAAAAATCATCCCTTACAAAGACCTGGCCGAGGATTTCGAGGCGGTGGGCGCGGTTTGCCTCTCCGTTGCCGTCGAGCGGCGCACTTTTGCGGGCTCCTTTTCGGATCTTGCCACGGTGCATGACGCGGTCCAGATTCCCGTCCTCGCGCAAGACATCGTGGCCGATCCTTATCAGATGCTCGAAGCACGTCTGGCCGGCGCGGATGCGGTGATCTTGTCGGTCAGTCTGCTCGGCGAACAACTCGCTGGGTTTATCGAACGGGCCACGGCCATCGCGCTGGATGCGCTGGTCCAGGTCCATACCAAGACCGAGCTTGACCAGGCGCTTGCCGCGGGCGCCGATTTCATCTGCGTCACCAATCGTGACATCCATGGTTTTGCGCTCAAGCCCGGCACCTGCGAAGCGCTGTTGCCGCTGGTGCCCACGGAAAAGATTTTCGCGGTTGCGGAAGGCGGGCTTGGCACCGCCGAGGATCTCGAACGCATGGGAAAGTCGGGCGCCAAGGCCGTCCTCATGGGAACCGCCCTGATGAAAGACCGGGATCCCGCAGGCGTGCTCGAACGAGTGCTCGGCATCGAAACAGAGGTCGAGCCCGGATAGAAAAGAGCGGCCTGCGCCAGATTCAGATCAGCCCTCACCATATGTTCATCGCGCAAGAAGCAGATCGCGGATCTTCCGGCAGGGTGATCAAATCTGCATTCATTTTTCATTAATCTCTGGACAAAACACAAAAGGGAGACTTTGATGGTCTCGATTCGGAGAGGTGCGGCACATCACTCCGGTCAGTTTCGATGGGGGCCTGAATATGGCGCGCGCTCAGGCGGCGCATGCTTCTGCGCGAGCAGAGGCAATGCGAGATATTAGCTGTACGGCGCAGCAACCGGCTGTCTTACGTATTACGCATCTGGAAATTTGGGTCCGCCGCGCGGTCCCCGCGATGGTGGTGCTGTTCGCGGGGGCGCTGGTTGCGATTTCTGCCGTTATCACCGGCGACGCTTATGATCGCGCCCTCACCGACGCTTTTTCCGACCTTGAGTTGACGGCCCGCGTCATCAGCGGAAACCTCGACGCCACGTTTCGCGAGCACCCCAACGCCGAACTGGCAGCAGCTCTGACGCAGGCCGTGCCATCGCGCGCCTTGGCCCGCGGACAGCAGGTGATTGTCAGTGACGCCGCCGGCAACATCGCCAGCGCCACACCAGCGCTTCCCTCCGGCACGGGCTCGCTCAACGACATTCTGGGCCCGGCGCAACCCTTGACGATTTTTGCGGAGAAAGCTGGAGTCCTGCGGATCGATCTTGCGGATGGCTCGGAAGCCTTGGCAAGCGTGCGCACTTTGGCTCCGCCCTTCGGCCAGGCTGCCATCATTTATCCGATGACGGCGGTTCTCGCCGAGTGGGAGGCGTCGACGTTCCGCGCTGCAGTGCTTGTCATCTGCACTGTCGTTGTCTTGATGGCCTTGGCCATGGCCTATTTCTGGCAAGCCTCGCGCGCCAGGGAGTCCAATCAACTCTGCGAACGCATGCAGGCCCGCGTCGATACCGCGCTGAGCCGGGGACGCTGCGGTCTTTGGGATTGGGATCTGGCGCGCGGGCGTATTTATTGGTCGGATTCGATGTATGAGATCCTTGGCATGACCGCGGATCGTCAATTTCAGTCGTTTGGCGACATCAATGCGCTGGTGCATCCGCAGGATGGCGACCTCGCGGCGATGGCCGAGATGCTCGCCAGCTCGCAAGCCGAGTCCATCGATCATGTCTTCCGGATGCAAAACGTCAAGGGCGAGTGGATCTGGCTCAGGGCGCGGGCCGAACTTGTTCAGGAACGGGACGGCGCCCCACCGCATCTCGTCGGGATCGCGGTTGACATCACCGAACAAAAGATTCTCGCCGAGCGGACCGCAACGGCGGATCTACGCCTGCGTGACGCCATCGAGACCGTATCGGAAGCCTTTGTTCTTTGGGATGCCAACAATCAACTCGTGATGTGCAATTCCAAGTTTCAAAAATTCCATCATCTGACGAGTGACGCAGTCGCCGCGGGCACGCCCTATGCACAGGTGATGGCGAAAGGCACACCGCCCGTCATCCAAACGCAAATCCCGCTCGGCGAGCGGCCACTGGCGGGAGCGCGCACCTATGAGGCGCGGCTTGGCGATGGCCGCTGGCTGCAAATCAATGAACGGCGCACGAAAGACGGCGGTTACGTTTCGGTCGGCACCGACATTTCCGCGCTGAAGCGCCACGAAGAGCAATTGATGGATTCGGAGCGCCGCCTGATGGCGACCGTCGCCGACTTGCGCAAATCACGTCAAACGCTGGAATTGCAGGCCCAGCAACTCGCCGATCTCGCGGAAAAATATCTGGAGCAAAAGGCCGAGGCAGAAACCGCGAACCAAGCCAAGTCAGAATTTCTCGCGAATATGAGCCACGAGCTGCGCACGCCGCTCAATCATATCATTGGCTTTGCCGATATGATGCAGCAAGAAACATTTGGTCCCTTGGGATCGGAGAAATATTGCGACTACAGCCGCGACATCAAACAAAGCGGCGAATATCTGCTGGGCGTGATCTCGGATGTCCTCGACATGTCGCGCCTCGAATCCGGCCGTGTTCACCTGCAAAAGTCCGACTTCGAGATCGACGGCGCCGTCGGCGCCGCGGTCAGCGCGATTGAGGCGATCGCCGCCGAGAAAGAAATCAGCGTCACCGCGGAAACCTTGCCGGACAAGCATATTCACGCCGACCGCGCCGCCGTCGAAAAAATTCTCACGATCCTCTTGCGCAACGCCGTGAAATACACGCCCAATCACGGCCGTGTCAGTGTCCGCGCGCGGATGGTGCAAGGCGCCATGAACATCTATGTGGAAGATACCGGAATAGGGATTTCCCCGGCGCCGCTGGCGCGGCTCGGCCGGCCCTTCGAGCAATTTGAGAGGACGCTCGACAATGGCATGAAGGGCTCGGGGCTTGGTCTTGCCATTGCGCGCTCGCTTGTCGATCTCCATGGCGGTTCAATACGGATTCGCTCGTCCGTCGGCAATGGCACCATCGTCCTCGTCCATTTGCCGGAGGCGCGTGACGCACCCCGCCAAAAGCTGCTGTTGGCGGCAGGCGCCTTGCGGCGGCCGGCGGAGCCGCAAAAATTGCGGGCTTTATCGCGCTAAAAGAATCTTGTCGAAGACAGCACGCACATCCGCGCGGGTATCGCTGAGACGGCTTTCGAGCGCGCTCAAATCCGGCTCACCGGCGGCTCTGGAAAGGCGCCGCCTCACCGCTTCATTCGCCTCGCGCGGGCTTGTTCCCATATCCAAGGTCAACCGCAGGATTTGCGTCACATCCGTCAGCAACCGATAGGCGCTCGTGACGCAGCGCGCATCTTCGGCATTGAGCTTTCCGATCCGCGCCGCCGCCTCGATCACGGCCAAGGGCGAAACGCACACCAGGCTTGGCTCGGCATGGGCATGGCGCAGCAACAGATATTGGGCCAAGAATTCAATGTCGATCAGCCCCCCGGCCGCAAGCTTGAGATCCCAAGGATCCTGCTCGCCCTTCTCCTTGGCGATCAGGCGGCGCATATCATGAACATCTTTTCGCAACCCGTCGCCGCGCTGGCGCGTGAGCACGGCACGTATGGCGTCGCAGGTTTGTACGCCAAGCGCTTTGTCGCCAGCGACCGGCCGCGCCCGCGTGAGCACCATATGTTCCCAGGTTTCGGCTTCCGTGGCTTGGTATCCCGCGAAACTTGAGTATTGGGTCGCCAGCGGCCCTTTGCCGCCGGAAGGCCGCAGCCGCATATCGACATCATAGAGCCGTCCGCGCCGCGTCGCGACGGTCAGGGCCGAGATCAGACGCTGGACCAGCCTTGTATAATATTGCACCGCATGAAGAGGCCGCGAACCCTCCGACTCCGGCCGCGCGGCATCGAAATCGTAAATTAGAATGAGATCGAGATCGGAGGCCGCCGTCATCTCGCGCGAACCAAGCTTGCCGAGTGCCAAAACTGTCAGCCTGCCACCCGGCACTTTTCCATGCTCGCGGGAAAAATCGCGTTCGACATGGGCAAGAGCAGTTTCGACAATGCTCGCCGCCAAGGCGGAATAAGCAAGCGCAGCGCCGGAAGGCTCGATCATGCCGGACCACAGCCGCAGACCAATGGGGAACAATTCCTCCTGCGCGAAATCGCGCAGCGCGTCGAGGAATTCCTCGGTTTCGAATTTGTGGCGGAGGATCTGACTGGCCCGCTGGGAGAACGCGTCTTCGTCGAGCGGAGCCCTGAGGACATCAGGATCGATCGCCGCATCGAGCACATGCGGATGGCTGATGATGGTGCGGGCAAGCCGTGGGGCGCCGCCAAGAATTTCTCCGAACAACTCACAAATCGGAGGATTGGATTTCAGCACCAAAAACAGTTCGGCGGCTGCTGGCATTCCGGCAAGCGCGGCATCCAAACCAGCAAGCGCGGCGTCGGGATCGCCCGACCGGGAGAAGGCTTGCAAGAGCAAGGGGACCAATTCGGTCAGGATTTCCCTTGCTCGCGCGCCGCGCACGGCGGGGCGGCGGCCAAAATGCCAACCCCGGATGGTTTCGACGGCAAGGGCCGCTTGTTTGAAGCCCAAACGCAGCAATGTTTCGAGCGTCTCGGGATCCTCCGTGGCGCCCGTGAAAACCAAGCTGCCAGCCGCGACATCGAGTCTTGGCGAATGTTCAAACAAGCGCTCATAATGATGCGAGACAAGCCGCAGGCGATGCGTCACTTCGCTGCAAAAGCGGCGTTTTTGCGCATAGCCGCAAAATCTCGCGAAGCGCCCCAACGTGTCTTCGTCGGACGGCAACCGCTGAGTTTGCTCATCGTCGACCATTTGCAACCGGTGTTCGATCTCCCGCAGGAACAGATAGGACGCCCGCAAGTCGGCGACCGCGTCCTGCGTCACCCAGCCCTCGTTGCCAAGTTGCTCCAGCATGTCGAGGGTGCGCGATCCTCGCAGGCGCGGCCGCTTACCGCCGAAAATCAGCTGTTGGGTCTGCACGAAAAACTCAATTTCGCGAATGCCGCCGCGCCCCAATTTTACATCGTGACCGGCGACCGCAATCTCGCCATGACCCCTTGAGGCATGAATTTGCCGCTTCATCGCGGCGATGTCGGCAATCGCGGCATAATCGAAATATTTCCGCCAGATGAACGGCATGAGATTGGCGAGAAACGTCTCGCCGAGTGCTTTGTTGCCGGCAACCGGGCGCGCCTTGATGAAGGCCGCGCGTTCCCAGTTCTGGCCAAGACTTTCGTAATAGGAATAAGCCGTCGGCAGCGCGATCGCGACCGCTGTCGATCCTGGGTCGGGACGCAAGCGCAAATCGACGCGCTCGACATAGCCGTCCGGCGTCCGCTCCTGGAGCAGCCGCACGATCCCCTTGGTGAGGCGGGAAAAGAGCGTCGCCGGATCCACGGTTCCGGTAATCGACGCGCATTCGGGATCGAAAAAGACAACGATATCGACATCGCTCGAATAGTTGAGTTCGCGCGCGCCAAGCTTGCCAAGCGCCAGAATGACCAGCCCGCAACCGGTCTCGATATCATCCCCATCGGCGAGACGCAGCCGGCCAGCCCTTCCGGCTTCGCGCAGCACATGCCGCAAGGCCACCGAGATAAATGTATCGGCTGCGCGCGACAGCGCCCCCGTCGTCGCGATCACGTCGAAGGCGCCGCCAAGATCTGCCAGTGCAATCAGAAGTGCACTCTCTTGCTTCGCAAGGCGCAGCGCGCGCATGATCGCGGCATCGCTCCCGGCGCTCGCCTCGGCTTTTTCACAGGTGGCAAGACAAGCGGCAAGCACAGTCTCTGGATCAGAGGCAAGACATCGTCCGAGCCGTGGGACATCGGCCGTCGCGAGGCGCCAGAGAAACGGCGAATGATCGGCGAGTGCCAAGAGAAGGGCGCGGACATTCGGCTGTCCGGCGAGTTTTTGCAACTCGGCATCCTCGGACCACTCGAGAAACTCGGCGAGGCGAGACCCGGCGCGGCGTCCATCGGACAGCTGCGGCGCGGTACAAATGCGCTGCCAGAGCGGCGGCGCCACTTCGGGGCCGGGCGCGGCATCGCTCATGCCGCCTCATCCGGTTTCGGCAAGGCCAAAGGCGCCTCTGGTTCGCGGCGAACCGGTACCGCCGGAAGCTGGATAACGACACGAAGACCGGGCCCATTGTCCTCCAGCCGCAAGCTCCCATTGTGAAGGCGGGCGACCGCCGCGGCGAGGGAGAGGCCAAGGCCGGAGCCCGGCCGCGAACGCGCGTTTTCAAGCCGCACAAACCGGCCGAGCACACGCGGGCGGTCGATTTCCGCAATCCCCGGACCTTGATCGGCGACGACGAACTCGATATTGCGGCCGCTTCGCCGCGCCGTAATTTCGACGCTGGCATCTGGCTTTGCCGCAGCCAGGCTGCCATATTTCAAGGCGTTGTCGACAAGATTGGCGATCGCCTGACCGACGAGTTCGCGGCTTCCGTGCAGCGTGAGATCGCTTCCGGCGGAAACACGGAGCGCGACACCGCGCTCTTCGGCAACCGGTTCGTACAGTTCGCCGACATCCCGCGCAACGGCGCCCGCGTCGAAATCGGTCATGCCCTCGCGCCCGGCCCCGGCTTCCGCCCGCGCGATGCTCAAAAGCGCATCAAAGACCTGGATCAAGCGGTCGGATTCCTCAAGCGCCTTTTCCAGGGCGCCGCGATATTCCTCGGGGCTTTTGGCGGTGCGCAGAGCCTGTTCCACGCCACCGCGCAGACGGGTCAAGGGCGTCTTGAGATCATGCGCGATATTGTCGGAGACCTCCTTCAATCCCGCCATCAAAATTGATATCCGCTCGAGCATGGCATTGAAATTCCGCACGAGCCGGTCGAGTTCGTCGTCCGTGCCAGCCAAATTCAGCCGGCCAGAGAGATCTCCCGCGACAATCGCCCTTGCGTTGGCGTTGATGGCATCGACGCGATTGAGAACCCGCCGCGCAACCCACAGTCCGCCGAGCGTGCCAATCACGATGAGCCAAAAAAGCGATGTCAGCAGCGCATTCGCGAGAATATTGCGCAGCCGGTCGCCTTCCTCCAGATCATGGCCGACCAGAAGGCGGAACCCACCCTCCAACATAAATACCCGGACGAGGGCCCGATGCTTTCCGGTCGCATCGCCAGGAGGCTGATAGGCCGTCTCGACAAGACCCGGATTTGCCAAAATCGCAGGCGGCAGAGTGGCGATGTTGCCGGCAATCGGTTCTCCGGCGGCCGTCGTCACCAGGTAAAGCCCGGCGCCCGGACGGCGGGTCCGCCTTTGAATAATGTTGACGAGCCGGCGGATGCCGCCTTGCGCATATTGTTCGGACAGCCCGGTAATATTCGTGTCTATGGTTTGGGCGATCTGCTCATCGATCACATTTTTCATGTTCCAGCCGACCGTACCGAGAACCAGCCCGGCGCCGATCGCGGAAATCACCAGATAGGCGAGCGATATTTTAAAGACGGTCGTGCGAAAGAGCTTACCGAGTGCCATCGCGTATCATGTATCCGGCGCCGCGTATCGTTTGGAGGAGCGGCGGATCGAAGCCCTTGTCGATCTTGGCGCGCAGCCGCGAGATATGGACATCAATCACATTGGTTTGCGGATCGAAATGGTAATCCCATACATTTTCGAGCAGCATTGTCCGCGTCACCACTTGCCCCGCATGTTTCATCAAATATTCAAGCAAGCGAAATTCTCGCGGCTGCAAGGGAATGTCCTTGCCGTCACGGGTCAGCTTGTGGGCAAGCCGGTCAAGTTCCAAGCCGTGCACCCGGTAAACGGTATCCTCGCCATGCTCCGGCCGGTTGCGCCGGGCGAGCACCTCGATCCGCGCCAGCAGCTCCGAAAAGGCGTAAGGCTTTGCGAGATAATCATCGCCCCCCGCGCGCAGCCCCTTGACGCGATCATCGACCTGTCCCAGGGCGGACAGGATCAGCACCGGCGTTTGAACTTTCTGGGCCCGCAAGCTGCCAATCAGTGATAGGCCGTCGAGCTTCGGGAGCATCCGGTCGACGATGAGAACGTCGTAGGTTTCCTCGCAGGCCCGGGCATAGCCCGCAAGCCCATCGCCGACATGGTCGGCAACATGGCCGGCCTCGCGAAATGCCTTGACCATATAGGCAGCGGCTTCGGAATCATCTTCGACAATCAGGATTCTCATGAGCGAGATATAACGCATTCCCACGCAAAACAGCAGGCCGGAAATTGCTTCCGGCCTGCCGCCTCCTGGGAGCTGGCGCCGCGACTGGACGCACGGCGCCGCTAATCCAAGCCTCGGGGGGACATGAGGCTCAGGAAGCTGGATTGACCGCGATCGCCACGAAATGGGTGCCCTCGCTGCCCTTGACCCGCAAAAGAACGGCCTTGCGATTGTCCTTCTTGGCCTCGGCGAGCGCCGCTTTGACGTCGGCCGGTTGGTTGACGGCGTGACCACCCGCCTCGAGGATCACGTCACCCACCTGCATGCCCTTTTGCGCGGCGGCGCCGTCGGGATCCATGTCAGCGACCACCACGCCCTTGCTTCCGGCGCCTTGAACGCTGGACGCTGGGGCAAGCGTCAAGCCAAGGCCGCCAAACGAATCGCCTTCCTGGCTGTTGCCCGTTTGCGCTTTCGCTTCCTTATCGTCCGGCAAGGAACCAAGCTTGACCGAAGTGGTTTTCTCCGATCCATCGTGCCAGTACATCAAGTCGGCCTTTTTCCCTGGGCCGAGCGCCGCAACTCTCTTGGCAAGATCGCGCGGGCCATCGATACGCTCGCCGTCAATGCCAAGAATAACGTCACCCGATTTGATCCCGGCGCTGCTCGCGGGCGAATCGGCCTGGGCTTCCGCGACGAGGGCGCCTTTGTTGGACTTCAACCCAAGGCTGTCGGCGATCTCCGCGGTAACCGGCTGAATCTGAACGCCAATCCACCCCCTCGCGACAACGCCCTTGTCCTTTAGCGAGGCAATCACGTTTTGCGCGGTGTCGGAGGGAATCGCAAAGCCAATGCCGACGCTGCCGCCCGAGGGCGAGAAGATCGCCGTATTGACCCCGACGACCTGGCCTTGACCATTGAAGCTCGGGCCACCAGAATTGCCCCGGTTTACCGGCGCGTCGATTTGCAAGAAGTCGTCATAAGGGCCAGCGCCAATGTCGCGCCCGCGCGCCGAGACGATGCCCGCCGTGACTGTGCCACCCAAGCCAAACGGATTGCCGACCGCGATGACCCATTCCCCAACGCGCGGCGGCACCTTGGCGAATTCGACATATTGATAAGGGCCGCCCTGCTGGACTTTCAACAGAGCCAAATCGGTTTTCTTATCGGTCCCGACGATCGTGGCCGGCACACTTTTGCCATCGTCCAAGGTCACCGAAACTTCGGTCGCATTCTCGACGACATGGTTGTTGGTCACCATAAAGCCATCGGGCGTAATAAAGAATCCCGACCCTTGCGCCTGCGTGACATGCGGCTTCAAATGATGCCCGCCCGGGCCGCCTTGATGCTTGCCGCCTTCCTCGCCGAAATGCTTGAAAAAGCGCTCAAGCGGGTCGCCCGGCACGATGCGCGGCGCCTCATCCTCATCATCGGATTCGGCGGTCTCGGTGGTCTTGACCTTGACCGACACGACCGCGCCGCGAACGTGATCCACGACATCGGCGAAAGAGGTTGGCGACACCGTCTGCGACATTTCGGTTTGCGGCGTGGCGGCGCGCGCTTGGCTCAAACCACCGCCGTTCATGCCAGCCAAAGCCAAGGCAGCGACGGAGCCCAGAAGCACGGCACGAATTTCGTAGCGCCGGCGCAGGATCAAAGGCGGCGCCTTCGGGCTATCGGGCCGGCGGGACTGGATATAAGCCATAGATTTCTCCATTTGGATTCGGAAAGACAAACCGTCAGTGGCAAACAACATGGGGGTGCATCGGTTACGATGCCATTTCAGCGACATGAAAACTTCGTAACCTGCGCAATGCGTCAGCTTGGCGGGAATGCCCTCTCGCGCCGGAAATGGCTGCACGAAAGACCCGACGTGCCTAATTAATCTGGAGCAATCAGGTTTAATTTTGTTGGGCGGGCAACCGCTCGGGCGGGACGGGATGGAACCCTGGCGGCGGCCCAACTTCAATGGGAGTGTCGAGCTGCGGCGCGGCCCCATCTTGCGGGTCGAGCGGCGGCGGGTCAGCGGGGTCATCCACTGGCGGCGGCGCGTCGGCGGGCTCCGCCACCGGCGGTGGCGCGTGATGCTTGCCTCCATGACCCTGATCGCGAGTTCGCGATGGTTTCGCCGGGGCTGTCTCTGGCGCCACGTTTGGCATATCGGGCGGCGGCATGACGGCCGCAGGATCGGGCGCCGGACCCGTTTCGGGTGGCTCATGGCCGCCGGTGCATTCGGTCAGCCAAATATCGTAAATCGGATGCTCGATTCCGTGCAGGCCAGGGCTCGCCGCGAACATCCAGCCGGAAAAAATCCGCTTATATTTCTTGGCGGCATCGACTTCATCCACCTCGACAAAACTTGTCGTTTGCGGCGCTTCGGTCGCGGGACGGGTTAAGCAAGCCCGTTCGGTGATTTGCAGCGTGCCAAATTGGACGGTCTCCCCCGTCGCGGCTTGAAACGCGATGGTTCGCCCGGTGATCTTGTCCAAACCGGAAAACACCGCGATGGGGTGCTTGATCTTATCGGCTTGCACAGGTGTCGCTAAGATAAGCGCCGCGCCCGCAAAAAATCCGGCGGCGGAAGATGGCAAATGGAAATGAAGATGAAACATGGATCGGCCTTCGCCTTGACTGACAATGAACCAAAAAGGGAGCAGCCTCCCGCCTCATTGGTCTTAGCCTACCGCCTCCCGGTGCACCACGAAATTCCGGCCGGAATTGGGCCTAGGCCGTCGGGGGTTGCTTGATCGAAGGTTCGAGAATTACGGGAAAATTCACCGAATTCGCAATGAAGCAAGCTTCATGGGCCTCTTGGTGGAGGCGCAGCGCCTCCTGAACGTCGCCGGTCTCAATCGTCACGCTTGGGCTCAACAGAATGGACTCGAAATGTCCCTTCTCCTTGCCCGATTCGAGCAATCGGCCGGACGGGCGGTCTTCATAGGCTCCAACGCGGATCCCAGCGTTGGCGCAGAGATGCAAATACCAAAGCATGTGGCAAGACGACATCGCCACGACGAGCAGTTCCTCCGGATTGTACATCGCTGGGTTGCCACGAAATGCCGGATCTGCGGACAGCGCGAGATCAGGTTTTCCCGCGATGCGTGCCACATGGCTGCGATCGTACCCCGAATATTTCGGCGTGCCCTGCCCGAGGTTCCCTGTCCAGGTTACGGACGCCTCATAGATGTGAACGCGTCCTGTCATGGACCAAGTCCCCGGCTCAGCCTTCCGGCGTCCAGGCCTCGTAGTCGCCGGTCGCCGGAGGCCGCGTATTGGCGGCCAGGGTCGAGCCTGGCGGCCGCCAGGCTTGCGGCGTGCCGGTCAAGTTCGGCAGATATGGCAATTGCCAAGGGCGCGGCGTGTAATTTTCATCGGTCGGCGGCGTGTCCACTGTGTGGTGGAGCCAGCCATACCAGCCGGGCGGGGTCATGGACCCCTCGCTGACGCCGGCATAAATGACCCAGCGACGCTCGAATCCCAGCGCCGCGTCGATTTTGCGGCGGCGGTAATAGCTATTCCCGAACTCATCCTTGCCGACGAATTGGCCGAAGAGCAAAGTATGCAGCGCGGTGTTCAAGGTCTCGCCGTGCCACCAGGAAAAAATCCGATAAAACCATTTCATGGGGTTCTGCCTTCGGCGTTGCGGGAGCAAACCCGCTCAGTGCCCGGGCGTTTATGGACGCGCAGGGACGCGCTGTCCAGAGCGGTGAAGCGGCAAAGCGCACGCGCCTTCGATTCGGGGCGGCTGTCAAGACGGAAAGCGCTTTCCAAACCTGAGTCTTCGTTGTGGGCGAACCACAAATCGACATTGCCGATTTGCTCGTGACCTACAATATTTAGTATCACCTAATCTGAAAGACACAACAAATGGGATTAAACAAGTTGGCGCTGTGCCCTGCCAGGCACAGCGCCTTCGCTCATCGCAACACCCGTCCATAGGAGTTACCAATGAGATTCAAAATCTTTATAGCTATATCATCGTATGAGATTAGCGGCGCGACCACTAATTGCGTTCGCCAACGCTACTTCCATCCCCTATCTCCAGAGAGATCAATCTTATGGAGCGCCCAAGGTGAGCCACTTCTGGTCTGTATTTATCCAGACGGATACTTGTCGCTTGAGGTGGATCCTACCTCATTTGACAGCTATTGTGACCCCAACGGCTGATGATACTTTGTACAGAAACACATACATTTCTAGCGTATTCGTATATACACCGCAAGTGGAAATGTAGCAACGCGCTACATTTCCCCAGCAAATCTAAAGCTAGCCTTCTACTTGGCACGACTCATGCTTTCGCCTCAATGTTTCTTCGAATTGCTCACTTGAATTCCGAAAAGGCTGTGGCCATCCAAGGTCACAGAAATTTATACATCGCACCGCCACCCCGAGCGCATCTGAACATTGCAGTCAAGGATCGACGACCGCCCGGGAGGCGGGCGCGCCTTTGGCTCGTCCTTGAGTTCAAAGTTCAGATACGCTTTTCTGCCGCCATGCGATGTATAGATTTCTCGGCGTAGGATACGCCATAGCGGGATCCCGGAAACCGTTTTGGCTTCGTGCGGGTTCGCGGCTTACAGAAACGCGCGTTCGGTCAGCAGAATGAATTTTTATAGGTGCGCGTTAACGATATGGAAACGTTTGTGTTACGCTATATATAGTGTCTGATAGGCTGTCAACGTCAATTTCTAGTAGAGAACAGAAATAGCAAATGTCGGGGATAACTGAAACGGCGATCTAAATACTGCGAGCCTTCCATCGCACACGGCGTCAGTCTGACGAAAGATTGTAGGAGCCAAGCGGGCCTGCAAATCATCCAAAATCGTTAGGGGGACCATAATGCGCATAGACCGGCACTACACCAAAGCTGAGCAATCCCCCTACGCGGAGATCGCGTTCCGGACAGCGAAAAGCGAAATCCGCAATCCCGACGGCTCGATCGTCTTCTCCCTCGACAACATCGACGTCCCCGCGGCCTGGAGCCAAGTCGCCTCGGATGTGCTGGCGCAAAAGTACTTCAGAAAAGCAGGTCTCCCTGCGCGGCTGAAACGCGTCCCGGAAGAGGAGGTACCGGAATTTCTGTGGCGCTCCTCCGCCGACGACGAGGCGCTGGCAAGCCTGCCGAAGGCCGAGCGCACAACCGGCGAGACTTCGGCGCGGCAGGTTTTCGACCGCCTCGCCGGCGCCTGGACCTATTGGGGATGGAAGGGCAAATATTTCGATTCGGAAGCCGATGCGTCAGCCTTCTTCGACGAATTGCGTTTCATGCTGGCGCGCCAGATGGCGGCGCCCAATTCGCCGCAATGGTTCAACACTGGTCTTCACTGGGCCTATGGCATCGATGGTCCGAGCCAGGGTCATTATTATGTCGACCACGAGACCAAAAAGCTCGTGAAGTCGAAGACCGCCTATGAGCATCCGCAGCCGCACGCCTGTTTCATCCAGTCGGTCGCCGACGATCTCGTCAACGACGGGGGGATCATGGACCTTTGGGTGCGGGAAGCCCGGCTCTTCAAATATGGTTCGGGCACTGGCTCGAATTTTTCCAAATTGCGCGGCGAGAACGAAAAGCTTTCAGGCGGCGGCAAATCCTCCGGCCTGATGTCGTTTTTAAAAATCGGCGACCGCGCGGCGGGCGCCATCAAATCCGGCGGCACGACGCGGCGCGCTGCAAAAATGGTCATTGTCGATGCCGATCACCCGGACATTGAAGATTTCATCGAGTGGAAAGTCAAAGAGGAGAGCAAGGTCGCGGCACTGGTGACCGGCTCTAAGACTCTGCAAAAAGCGTTGAAAGCGATCCTCCGCGCCTGCATCAATTGCGAAGGGCCGGACGGCGATTGCTTCGACCCGGACAAGAATCCGGCGCTGAAAAAAGAGATCAAGCTGGCGCGGCGCGCCTTCGTCCCC